>CANGHD010000001.1 GCA_947453525.1 Paracoccaceae bacterium
CTTTGACGATTTCGGCGCGCAGATAGGCGTGGACCTCGGCGATTTGCGGGATGGTCGGGGTGCGGCCGGTGCCGATGGCCCAGACGGGTTCGTAGGCCACGACCGTGTTGGCGGCGGTGGCGCCGTTGGGCAGGGAGCTGTGGAGTTGCTCGCCGCAGACCGAGAGTGTGGTGCCTGCGTCGCGCTGCGCTTCGGTCTCGCCGATGCAGACGATGGCGACCAGACCGGCGGTCAGAGCGGCTTCGGCCTTGACCTTGACCTGAGCGCTGGTCTCTCCATGGTCGGCGCGGCGTTCGGAATGGCCGAGGATGACATGCGTTGCGCCCGCGTCTTTCAACTGGGCGGCGGAGATGTCACCGGTGTGCGCGCCAGAGGCTTTGGCGTGGCAATCTTGGCCGCCGGTCATGAGATGGGAGCCTTTCGCGGCCCAGGTCATCTGCGCGATCAGCGTGGCGGGCGGGCAGATCAGTACCTCGCAAGACGGTGCCGGATGGGCATCGATCAGGGCCGTCACCTCGGCCAGGGCGGCGGTGGAGCCGTTCATCTTCCAGTTGCCTGCGGCGAGTTTCTTCATCGGGCCCTCCATGCGTTGCGCGCCAAGGGGTAGCCAAAAGGAAGGGGCATGGGAAGCAGGAAAACGGCGGCCTGCGCTCGGCGGACCCGGACGCGGGGGGCTGCGCCGCCCCCCGCACCCCCTGCGCCGGGAGGGCTGCGCACCCTCCCGGACCCTCGGCGGGATATTTGCGCCAGTATGAAAGGGGGGAAGCGAAGGCGGGGGAGATCGACGGTGTGTGCAGACGATCAGGGGTCAGGCCAGCGGCGCGGGTCAGGCGGCGGGCTGGTCCTTGAACTTGATCGACTCGCCGCAGCCGCAGGCCTCGGCGACGTTGGGGTTGCGGAACTTGAAGCCGCTTTCCAGAAGGCCGATTTCGTAGTCGATCTCGGTGCCAATCAGGAACATCTGCGCCATGGGAGCGATCAGCACGCGGGCGCCGTCTTGTTCCACCACTTCGTCCAGCGGATTCACCGATGTGACATAGTCCATCGTATATTCCATGCCGGCACAGCCGCCCTTCTTGACGCCGATCCGCAGGCCCTCGGAGCCTTTCGTTTGCATCAGGCCCGCGATCTGGCGGGCGGCGTTGGGCGACAGGGTGACGGCGGCTTTGCCGGGGATGCCGAACATGATGGATCTCCTTTGGGCGTAACTTAGGGCGTGAGGTCGGGAATTCCAAGCGGGGGCAGGTGGGCCAGTAACGCAGATGTGCCAGCGGCGACGGCTATGGCCCAGAAGACTGAGGCCAAAGTGCCGATGATGACATATTCTGACAGTTTTCCTTCGTTGCTGACAGCCCCAAAACGCAAGACCGATTTGGCGGCCACCAGATAGCCGATGCCGCCCGCCTGATCGGTCAGGATCAGGGCAAAGATCAGGCCACGCTCCAAGAGACCGATCATCCGGCCGCCACCGGGCAGGCCTGCGGGGGCAGAGGCGATCCAAGGCTCCATCAAGAGGCCAACGGCGAAGCCTCCGGCGCGGGTCGACAAGATGGCCCCGGCGGCGAGGGCCATGAGCGGGGCGACAGTGGGGTAGGGCTGCCAGAGGCCGGGTGGCAGTAGCGGTGCCAGGGCCAGCAGCGTGGCCAGATGGGCGGCCTGATCGACGAGGAAGGGCGCGACGCCGCGTTTGGGCCAGAAGGATTTGGCGAGGTCGATGGTGATATGCGCCGCCGTCAGCGCCACAAGCCAAGGCGAGGCGCTGCCGGTGCCGGCGGCAGCGGTGGCCAGAACCGACAGGGCATGGACGGACAGGGCGACGGGATGGCGCTTGTGGGCGGCCATCCAGTTGGTTTGCAGGATGAAATCGGCCAGCGCATGGGCGAAAAGCAGGGCTGTGAAGGCGGCGATCATGCGTCAGACTCCCGCCACCAGATCCGCGTCGAAGGCGCGAGCCCAATCCTCTGCCGCGGATCGTAGGGTGCGCAGGTTGGCCCCGGCAAGGCGGTAGTTCACAGCCTGCCGGGAAATCCCCAAGCGCTCCGCCATTTCGGCCAGCGTCGGGTTCTTGGGATGCAGGGCCAGCGCCACGGCCTCGGCCTGTTCGCGGGTCCAGCCGCACATCAGGGCGTCGGCGAGGCTGGCCAGCGCCTGCTGGAACGGCGTGGCACTGCCGCAGGTGATCCCGAGCCGTTCGGTATGGTCAAGCCGGTCGAGGCCCTTGCCCGAGGCCGTGAAGGCCGCGCCGCTGGCGTCGGAAAGGTCGGCCGAGCCAAGGCTGGCGACCGGGCCTATGCCGATGGAGATTCGGGTCGGGATGCCGGTCTTCAGTGCCCGCAGGCCGGCCTGCATCACGAAGGCCGCCCGCAGCGCCTGTGCGGGCCTGCCCAGCACCAACTGCCAGCCATCGCCGCGCGACCGGGTGAAGCGGCTGTCCGACCCGCCCGGCCACTGGGATATCTGCGCGGCCATGCCGGCGATCTCGCGCATCGCGGCGTCAAGGGATGCGGTGCCCGCTTCGGTTGAGCCGATCAGGTCACCGGTGAAAACGGCAAAGAGGGGCGGCATGGGGCAAGCCTTCATGCTTGAAATGTGTGACTCAAGTCCTGCGGCTTGTTGCGGTGAAATTCAAGCAAAAAGGCTTGATATGCAAAAAATCAAGCCAAAAGGCTTGTCACATGAAGCCGAGTTCCAAGCGGGCTTCATCCGACATCATCTCCATGCCCCAAGGCGGATCAAAAGTCATCTGCACACGCACTTCCTTGACGCCGGCAACCCCTTCAACGGCCGTTTCAACCCAGCCCGGCATCTCGCCTGCCACGGGGCAACCGGGGGCGGTCAGGGTCATGTGGATGTCGACAGCGGACTCGTCCGAAATGTCAACTGTATAAACCAGCCCCAGATCGAAGATGTTTACCGGAATTTCCGGGTCATAGACCGTGCGGCAGGCATCAACGACAGCCTCGTACAGAGGATGGTCGGTGGTGGAGGGGCGGATCAGGGGGGTGCCCTCGATCTTGTCCGGCTGCTCGGTCATGGCGCTCACTTCGGTTCCCGTGTTGGCGGTTCGCTCATAGGGGTTGTTGAGCGATTATATAGGGAATTTTCGCCGAACGTCCAGAGCAGCCGGAAAAGTCTGTTTTCCGGTTCAGAACGGGATTTCGTCGTCGAGGTCCGAGCGGCCACCCTTGGCACCGCCACCACTGCCGCCGCCAAAGCCGCCTCCGCCCTGAGCGCCGCCGCGATAGCCGCCACCGGCACCGCTGCCACCCGATCCGCCGCCGCCACCCGATCCGCCTGAGGACGCGCTGCCATAGCCGCCGCCCTGCGGTTCATAGCCGCCCCGGTCGTCATAGCCGATCTCGCTGCCGCTGCCGCTGCCGCCACTGTCGCGGCCGCCCAGCAGGGTCAATTCACCCCGGAACTGTTTCAACACGATTTCCGTCGTGTAACGATCCGCGCCCGACTGGTCCTGCCACTTGCGCGTCTCAAGCTGGCCCTCAAGATAGACCGTTGAGCCCTTCTTCAGATACTGCTCGGCAATCTTGCCCAAAGCCTCGTTGAAGATGGCCACCCGGTGCCATTCGGTCTTTTCCTTGCGCTCGCCACTCGCCTTGTCGCGCCAGCTTTCCGAGGTGGCAACCGTCAGGTTCACGACCTTGCCGCCATTCTGGAACGACCGAACTTCGGGGTCCTTGCCCAGATTGCCCACGATGATCACCTTGTTGACCGAACCGGCCATATCGCTTCTCCCTGATTCCGTTGCCCGGACAGCCTCGCCGGACATGGTTAAGAAAATCTATAGACCGACCAAGCCGCCCGCCGCAATGCATCTGAAAGTCTGATGGGGCGGGCGGCGTCGGCGGAATTGCGGTCTTGTGATGGCTCAAGCCTTTCCCGGTCGCGCGGCGCAAGCTACATGAGCAGGACGACGGCGGGCGAACCGTTGAGGCAGGCGCAGGGCAGGACGGCATGATCGGCAAAGAGCTTTTGACAAGCACCATGCTGCGACCGGGGGTCTGGCCGGTGGTCGGCCTGATCGTCGTGCAGGCGATCTGTACGGTGATCTTCATGGGCGATGTGGCCACGGACATCATCCCGCAAGGTTTTGGTGCCCTGACCAACCCTTCCAACGTGTCCGAGATTGCTGCCTCGTCCGGGCTGATCCTTGGGCTGGTGTTCGAGGTGATCGTGCTCTGGCGGCTTTTGGGACGCCAGCACCGGATGCAGCAGAGCCTGAGCGTGGCCACGGGCGCGCTGTCGGACCTGATGGAGGGCTATTTCCGGACTTGGGCGCTGACGCCGACGGAAGCGGATGTGGCGGCCTTCACCATCAAGGGCTATTCGATTGCCGAGATCGCCGCGTTTCGCGGGTCTGCCGAGGGCACGATCAAGACTCACCTGAATGCGATCTATCGCAAGTCGGGCACCGCAGGACGGGCGCAACTGGTGTCGGTTCTGGTCGAGGACCTGTTTCGCGGCGCGCTGGTGGGTCGTGATGCGGGTGCCAAGGCCTGATTTCGGGGCAATCCGGCGCCGATCGGCCTGATCCCCCCTTGCGGCAAAACCGAAGTCAATTATCTTGCACCGATTGAAAGCCGCGCCCAACCGCGTGGGGGAGGCCAGATGGCGTCGAACAGTTCGGATCAGGCTCTGGGACGGCTGGTGATGTCGCTTGCCGTGTCTCTGGTGCTGGCAGGTCCGGCTTGGCCCGAGGGGCTGAAGCTGGGCGGTGGCGCGAAAAGCCGGACAGCGCAGTTTCGCAGCCAGGTGGCGCTGCTGGATGGCAAACTGGCGCAGCAATATTCCAATTCCAGCCGCCTTAAGCCGGGTGCGGGCAAGGACGACGTCACCAAGGTGCGCTATTCGGGGCAGTACAAGGGCGTCTATCTGCAGATGGCCAAGGCCGCCGCCCGGAAATATGGTGTGCCTGAGGACATGTTCCTCAAGCTGGTCCAGCAGGAAAGCGGGTGGAACCCCGATGTCGTCTCGGCCAAGGGCGCTGTCGGGTTGGCGCAACTGCTGCCCACCACGGCCGATCATCTGGGCGTCGACGAAACCGATCCGCAATCCAACCTCGACGGCGGGGCGCGGTATCTGTCGATGATGTTCAACCGGTTCGGCAGTTGGAAACTCGCGCTGGCCGCCTATAACGCGGGCCCGGAGGCGGTAGAGGCTGCGGGCGGCATACCGGACTTCGAGGAAACCCAAAGCTACGTGGCCGCGATCTTGGGCTGAGACCTGTCCGGAACCGATCGCCTGAAAACGCTCTGGAAGAACGTCGTCCGGGACGGCCCCCGCCATCATCTTGCGCTGGAGCTTGCCCGATCCCGGCACCAGCGCCCCGGGATGGGCCGGGCCTTGCCGCAGTGGGATGCGGTTCAGCATGATCCGGTCAAAGGGTGCCCACCGGCGGCAGAATGCTTTTTCTGGCGAGGATCGACGGCAGCATCCGCAGGACGGATGGCCGCGCCGCTGGCCGCGCGGTCCACATTCGGGCTGGGGCCATCGGTTCGGCGCTGCGATCGATCCCCTCCGCCAGCAGCTTTTGCGCCGCGAGTTTTGTGCCGCGAGCCCGCCCGGATTATCACCGACCAGGATCGGCGCCTCGTTCAGCGTTTCCGCCACCGGGCGTGCGTCGGTAAGGTCGTGGGCGATCGTCCGGCTGCCGGCGTCCCTGAGCGCCGTCCCAAGCCAGCCGTGATGGCAAAAACCCGCCGCGGCCCCAGCCTGCCGCCGCCAGAAGAGGTTCTGGACAGACGGGTGACAAAGGCCCCGTGACGAAACAGGATCGGCGGCTTGCCGATGGCGCCTTGCGTGACAGGGGCAGGGCGGCCGGCCCGGTGGCAATCGCGCGGGGAGGGGTTCCGGTTTGACCGGACATGGTGCATCTCTTTCGCCAGCCGCGATTGGCCCATATGGCCGACACCCGTGAACCGCTGGCCCCAGAGGCTTCCCGTTCGGTGCCCGAGTGCCATCAGTTTCGCCTCATGTGCCGGCTGACCCGGCAGATAACCGATGAAACGGCAGCGCGGATGGAGGCGCAGGGGCGTCTTGCGATGGTTCCCGCCCACCCTCGGCTCTTGGGCAACCTGGCAACCGATTTGGCAAGCGGCATGGTCGGGCCTGCCGGGCAATTCATCCGAAACCTGGGATCGGGCAGGGTTCGCTGACCTCGGCCGGGAGAGACGCGCAAGGACGGGGCAGCCCCGGAAACCACACAGGCACCCGGCCGGACCGGACTGGGTAGATTCCGAGGCTTCGCAAGGTCCGGCCTTGCGCCCACAAGGGTGTGAACGCTTTCACGCCGCTGCCCCGTCCCATCCTGGAAAGAACCCATCCCGTGCGCATCGAAGAGCCGAAATTTGCCCTTGTCCTGAAGGACGGCGCCTTCGAGTTGCGCGATTATGCTGCGACCGTGGTGGCCGAGGTCATGGTGACAGGCGATCAGCAGCAGGCCGGGCGCAAGGGCTTTCGGCTGCTGGCGGGCTATATCTTCGGCGCCAACCGCAAGAAGGAGCGGATTGCGATGACCGCTCCGGTCACCAAAAGTGCGCTGTGGCAGCGGGACGGGCCGGGCGAGAAAATCGCCATGACTGCGCCGGTGACGCTCGTTGCGGGAATGGGCGACTGGCTGGTGCGCTTCACCATGCCGCGCCACTACACCTTGGCCGATATGCCGGAGCCGAATGACAAGGCGGTCGCGATAAGGGTTCTGCCGGGCGCGCGTCTTGCCGTTCTGCGCTTTTCCGGTCTGGCCCGTGCGGCGCAGGTGGCCGACCAGACCGCGCGGCTGCGCAGCACGCTCCGGGTGCGCGGGCTGGTGCCGGTCGGTCCCGCCTCGATCGCCCGCTACAATCCACCGTGGACGCTTTGGTTCCTGCGGCGCAATGAGGTGATGTTGCCCGTAGCCTTGGCCCAGTGACGGGGATGATGCGCCGTCATGTCGAAACCCACCTTGTCAACCGGATCGGCTGGCTTCGAGCCGGGGTTCTGGGGGCCAATGACGGCATCCTGTCGACCGCCAGTCTGATCGTCGGCGTGGCCTCGGCCTCGTCGAGCAAGATAGCCGTGATGGTGGCGGGGCTGGCCGGTCTGGTGGCCGGGGCCATGTCGATGGCGGCGGGGGAATATGTCTCGGTCAGCAGTCAAGCCGATACGGAGGCCGCCGATATCGCCAAGGAGGCGGCGGAGCTGAAGGCCGATCCCGAGGCCGAGACGGCTGAACTGGCGTTGCTCTATCAGGGCAGGGGCCTGTCCCCGGGGCTGGCCCTGCAGGTGGCGCAGGAGATGATGGCGGGCGACGCGCTGGCCGCCCATATCCGCGACGAGTTGGGCATCACGCCCACACTGGCCGCCAACCCGGTTCAGGCCGGTCTGGTCTCGGCCGCCACCTTCGCCACGGGGGCGGCTTTGCCCCTGGCGGTGGCGGGCCTGCTGCCAGAGGCGGGCGTCGTGGTCGGGGTTTCGGTGGCGACGCTGCTGGCGTTGGTGGCTCTGGGGGCCCTTGGCGCGCGGGCCGGTGGTGCCGGGGTCTTGCGCGGTGCGGCGCGCGTTGCGCTGTGGGGGGCGCTGGCCATGCTGGCGACGGCTGTGGTCGGGTGGGTGTTTGGCACCCTGGCCTGAGGGAACCACACCGCCGCATGGCGCGTTTCAGACGAGGCCGGTGCGAGCCGATGACCCATTAACCGGGAACCGCAAGATGTCACATCTGAGCACACAAGCCCGCGACGCCCTGCCCGCGAGCGCCTTTGGCCTGCCGGAAACCCGCGCCTATCCGATGCCGGATGCCGCCCATGCCCGCAACGCCAAGGCCCGCGCCGCCAAGGAATTCAACGCGGGCAAACTGTCCGCCCTCGACCGGGCGCAGGTCGACCGCAAGGCGAATCACATCCTTGCCGAGGCCTGACCGCCGCCTTGCAGCATCGGCGGTTTTCGGCGCTTGAGTAGATCCCGACCCTGACCGGGCGAGGCGGGCGGCTGATATCCTGCAATCGCGCAGACCCAATGCTTCTTTCGACCCCGTTGCGACCCGATCCAGACCCGTTGAAGGGGACAAAGAAATGCCTGACGACTACGACCGCAATCAAGCTGTTCGGGATGAACGGAATTGGGAGCCGCGCGTGAAGGCCGCCCAGATCGGCGTCAGACCGCAAGGCGCTGACGTGACACCGCCGGGCCCGGTCGAAACCCATGCGGAAAAGCACGCGACCGGAACGGCGGCCCTGCGGGTCAAGGCCGTGACCGCAGAGGTATCGGTCAAGCTGGCCATCCGTGTCCAGGATGGCGATGCCCAGATTGCGGAAGCCGCCAGTGACCGTCTGGCGTGGAATGCCGCGGTTCGCACAGCCGCGGTCAAGGTCGCCGTGTTCAAGGGCTGGCTGACGCTGACCGGGCAGGTGCAGTGGCCCTATCAGCATGACGAGGCCGCCGCTGCCGTGCGCACACTTTGGGGCGTGACGGGTGTCTCAAACCTGATCACCATCAAATCCACGGCCAATGCGGGCGACATCAAGTCCGACATCATGGAGGCGTTGAACCGGTCGCGGTTCACCCCCGGACGTATCGCTGTCACCGCCGATGACGGCAAGGTCACCCTGACCGGCACCGTGGACTATTGGGACGCGCGCGCGCTGGCCGGTACCGTCGCCTGGGCCGCGTCGGGTGTCACCTCGGTCACCAACGACATCCGCGTGAACTGACAGACGGGCCGCGCCGGGACACCATTGCGATCTTCGCACAAGATCGAGAGGGGCCTGTGCGGGGCACGCTGCTTTAGTCTCGCGGCGATGCCGGGGGGGCAACGCCCGGGCAAGTCCTTGCCGTTTCAGGTGTCAGCGGACTTCGCCCGAGGTGATCGTGACCGCCCAGAGTTGGCGGTCGACGCAGCGCCAGACTGCGGTCATCACTTCGGCCGTTGCCATGTCGCCATAGGCCTGTGCTTCGGTCACCGCATCAAGAACGGACTGGCCAAAGGCATCCAGCGGCGCCAATTCGATTGACGCCATGACCATGGGTCCAGAGGGTTGGAACACACGCAAACCCGTGTCCCGCAGGGGCTCGGCCGGCCCGGAGCCATCCAGCAGCATGGGCTTCGGCGGTGCCGGCCAGGGTGCCGTCTGGCCCAGATCCGCCATGCGGGCGCTTATGAGGGTCGAGCAGACCTCCATGACGCTGGACACCTGCGCGCAGAGGTCATCGATCATGATGAAATTCGCGCCAAGCCGGTTGCGCGACGAGTGGTGCATCTGGTCCTGCAGTTGGGCCGCCGCCGCAAGTTGCAGGTTCAAGAGCGACAACGATTGCTGCCGGGTCTGGTCTGGGACTACGTTTCTGTCCGTCTGCATGGCATTCAACTCCTTGGACGAGGGACGGCGGGTGCCCGTCGCAGCCCGAGAAGGCCAAGGCCGCGCCGGAACCTGCATTCCGCACACTGAGCGACTGTCCGAGGACTGACAGGTGGTCTGACAGGAGCGCGGACAGCGGGACGGTAGGGCACCCACCTCAGCCGAGGCTGGCAGTGTTCAGGGGGAGGGGAAAGGCTCGGAATCTACTCAGGCACACCCTTCGGGCGTGGAAACCCGCTGATTGGCCGGCGCAACTGACCCAGGTTAAAGCGGTGCGGGCGCCGCGCGGTTAGGTCAATCAAGACCCGTCCGTTTCCGGTCCGGTTTCAGGGCTCAGAGGCTAAGTTCATGGCAGATATGCGGGCGTTTTTCGCCGATCCTGTTGAAATCTGCACGCTTTGTTCCGCGTCCTGCCATGCGGGCCGGACGGCGGAGCCGGTCACGGCGCGACAGGCGCGCAAGACGACGGAGGCGGAACCCGACAGGCGGCTGCAGGCCTTGCTGGACCAGCAGATTGCCCAGACCCAGCAGTTGCATGGGCTGTTGTGCGCTTTGAACCTGCCCGTCCTGCACCTGTGCCCCGACATGCGCCTGTGCTTTTTCACCCAAGCTGCCGCCGCAGTGTTCGGCATCCGCAGCGCCGATCTGGGCGCTAGGCTGGACCTGTGCTGGCCGCTGCTGCCCGACAGCGGGGTTGCAGAAGTGCGCCGGACCGCAGCGTCTTGCGCGGGGGGGGCCGCAACCGCAGCCCCCGGTGCAGGCTCTGCGGAAGAGGCGCAGGGCAGGGTCTGGCAGGCCCATGTGCTGCCTCATGTCGCCCGCGACGGCGCGCCCGGCGGGGCCATTGTCATTCTGCTGGGGCAGACCGCTTGCGCCTCTGCCATGGGGCAGCCTGAACCGGTGGTGCCCATCGAGGAGGATCTGACCCCCCGGCAGCGGCAGGTCATGGACCTTGTGCTGGCGGGCCATCCCAGCAAGAATATCGCTGCCGATCTGAAGATCAGTCAGCGCACCGTCGAAAACCACCGCGCCGCGATCATGCGGCGGACCGGGGCCACCTCGCTGCCGGCGCTGGCCCGGATGGCGCTGGGCGCGGCAGGGGGGGCCGATTGCCATCCGCGCCCCGCGCCGCGCCGGCTGCAGGAAACCCTGTCATGACGGCGCGCCTTGCGACGTGGCGTGTCGGGAACCGGCTGTGAAGCTGCTGAAGACCATCGGGCTGGTGGCTGTGGTTCTGGCAATGGCGGGTGGGCTCTTTTGGTGGTGGCAGAACGGCAGGACCTATCCGGGCACGGATGACGCCACGCTGCAGGCCAACCTGCTGACGATCGCGCCGCAGATCGGCGGGCGCGTGGTCGCGGTGCCGGCCGTCGAGAACGGCCATGTCGCAGCAGGGGATCTTCTGTTCTCGATCGATCCCGCGCCCTCGCAGGCGGCGGTCGACATGGCGCAGGCCGAACTGGACCGTGCCCGCCTGACGGCCAGTTCGTCGGGCTCGGATGTACAGGCGGCGGCTGCGGGGGTTGCGGCGGCAGCAGCGCTGTTGCGGCAGGCCCAGCAGGATATGGCCCGCGACCAATCGCTCGCGCAGGGCGGGCAGTTGACCCAGACGATCCTTGACCATGCACATACGGCGGTGGATCAGGCGGTGGCGGCCAAGGCCTCGGCCGATGCGGCGCTGGCGGCCGCGGCGGCGCTGGCGGGGCGGTCGGTGACCGGTGATACGCCTGCGATCCGCGCCGCGCAAAGCGCGCTGGCCTTGGCCCAGATCGACCTTGCCCATTGCAAGATCACCGCCCCCGCCGCCGGGTGGATCGCCAATATCAGCCTGCGCCCCGGTCAGATCGTCTCGGCCAATGCGCCGCTTTTCGCGCTGGTCGAGGATGGCGCGTGGTGGGTCGAAGGCAATTTCAAGGAAACCGACCTGCAGCGGATCAGGCCCGGCCAGCCCGTGGCGCTGACGGTCGACATGTATGCCGGTCTGGCGCTGACCGGAACGGTGGACAGCGTGGGCTATGGCTCGGGTGCGGTGTTTTCCCTGTTGCCCTCGCAGAACGCGAGCGGAAACTGGGTCAAGGTCACCCAGCGCTTTGCCGTGCGCATTGCGATTGACCACCCGCCTGCCGACCCGGCCCGCCCGCTGCGCGTGGGGGCCAGTGTCACAGCCACGGTCAACACCGGCGATCTGGTGGTGAAGTGACACCCGCGCTGGCCGGACCGGCGTCGGTGCCTGCGGTCAAATGGTCCATTGTGCTGGCGGTGGTTTTGACGGCGGTGCTGGAGGTCTTGGACAGCACCATCGTCAATGTGGCCCTGCCGCATATGAAGGCGGCCTTCGGGATCACCTCGGACCAGACGATCTGGATCTTGACCAGCTATATCGTGGCCTCGGTCGTGGTGATGCCGCTGACCGGGTTCTTCGCCAAACGCTTCGGTCGCCGCAGACTGATCATCACCGCCATCATCGGTTTTGCCGGGTTCTCCATGCTGTGCGGTCTGGCCGGCAGCATTGGCGTCATGGTGGCCTGTCGTCTGGGCCAGGGGCTGTTCGGCGCTTTCCTGATCCCCCTGTCGCAATCCATCCTGTTTGACAGCTTCCCGCGCGACAAGCGCGGGCAGGCGATGGCGCTGTTCGGTCTGGGCGTGGTGGTGGCGCCCATTCTGGGGCCGACTTTGGGAGCTTTGCTGACGGAGTATTTCTCATGGCGGGCGGTCTTCTACGTCAACCTGCCCGTCGCGGCCTTTGCCTTGTTCATGATGGCCGGAGAGTTGCAGGCCGAACCTGTCAAAGCCGTCCGCATCGACTGGACCGGATTGATCCTGATGGTCGCAGCCATCGGGGCCTTGCAACTGACGCTGGATCAGGGCGAGATGCGCAGCTGGTTTTCTTCGCCGCTCATCCAGGGACTGGCTTTGCTGGCGCTGGTGTCTTCGATGGTCTTTGTCCTGCGTGGCGTGGGACGGCCGGGCAATATCATCGACTTCGCCCTGCTGCGCGATCGCAGCTTTGCCGCAGCCAATTTCACCATGCTGGGCTTCGGGCTGGCAATGTTCGGCTCCATCGCCATTCTGCCGCTGTTCGTGCAAGGTTTGCTGGGCTACCCGGTGCTGGCGGCTGGCTATCTGTTCATGCCGCGCGGCTTGGCGGCGGGTGTGTCGATGGTGCTAACCGGCGCGGTCTTGATGAACCGCTTCGATCCGCGCCTGCTGGTCGCGCTGGGTCTGGTGCTGACGGGTTTGGGCAATCTCTCGCTGGGCTGGCTGAACCTGGACGCGGGCTTCTGGGATCTGGCATGGCCCGGCGTTGTCTCGGGCATCGGGATGGGGTTGTTCTTCGTGCCGATGTCGACGCTGGCGTTTCAGAACATCGGGCCTGCGCATCAGGATGAGGCTTCGGGGATTTACGGGGTGATGCGCTCGCTGGGGTCATCGGTCGGCATTGCCATCGTCGGATGGCAGGTGGCCAGCCGGTCGCAGTTTCACTGGGCGGTGCTGAGCGCGCGGATCACGCCTTTCAACCCCGATGTGCTGGCCTATCTGCGCCCTCTGGGCCTGACGCCGGGCTCGCCTCAGGGGGCTCAGATGATGGCCGGGCAGGTGGCGGCGCAGTCGAGCCTTCTGGCCTTTCAGGATGCTTTCTGGCTGACCGGCTGGGCCGCCTTCCTGATGCTGCCGGTGGTCTTGATCCTGCAACGTCCTGCCAAGGGTGCTGCTGCCCCCGTGGGCGCACACTAGGACAGATCAGTGCGCTTTTCTGCCCCCGATGCTATCGCCGGAGCCTGACAGGCAGGAGATGGCGATGATCGAACTTCCCTTCGACAGCGACGAGATCGAGCAACTGGTCTTGCGCTTCAACGCCGTTATGGCGAAAGAGGGCATGGATATTCCCGATCCGGGGGGCAATGCCTCGGACGACGAGGTGGCCGAGACCCTGCAGGAGACCACCGGCGATCTGAGCCGGGACGAGATCACGCAAGAGATCGAAAGCATGGACGACGAGCAGAAGGACGGGCTGGTCGCGCTGTTCTGGATCGGGCGCGGCGATGCCGAGCCTGCGGAATGGGAGGCGACCAAGGCGCTGGCCCGCCAGCAGCATGACGGCCTTGTCAGCCGCTATCTGCTGGGCCAGCCCGAGGTGGGCGAGTTCCTGACCGAGGGGCTGGAGAAGATGCTGGAGTATGGCGTCGCGTAACTCAGGCCAAGGTCTGGGTCGGCGGCAGGTCTGGCGATGACGTAGGGTGGGGTTATAACCCCACCCTACGGACGCGTCACTCAGCGGCCATCTTGATGACCGGCTCCATCTGAGCAAGGATATCGTCGGACAGATGGCATTTGATCTGGTGGCCCTCTGCCAGATTTCGGACCGGCGGCATCTCGCGGTCGCACAGGCCGTTGGGGACTTGGGATTTCCAGCGGCAACGGGTCTGGAAGGGGCAGCCGGGCGGCGGGTTGACCGCCGAGGGAATGTCGCCCTCCAGCACGATGCGCTTGCGGATCACCTTGGTGTCGGCCACGGGCACGGCCGACAGCAAGGCCTCGGTGTAGGGATGGTAGGGCGGGTTGAAAACCTGATCGGTGGTGCCGGTTTCGACCACATGGCCGAGGTACATTACCAGCACCCGGTCCGACAGGTAGCGCACGATCGAGAGGTCGTGGCTGATGAACAAGAGCGTCGTCTTGTTCTCACGCTGGATGTCCATCAACAGGTCGGTCACCGCCGCCTGCACCGAGACGTCAAGCGCCGAGACCGGCTCGTCGGCCACGACCACCTTGGCGCCGCCGGCAAAGGCGCGGGCGATGCCGACGCGTTGCTTCTGGCCGCCCGAGAGTTGCCTCGGCATGCGATCGGCAAAGGCGCGCGGCAGTTTCACGACGTCGAGAAGTTCCAGCATCCGGTTGGTGCGCTCCTCGTCGGATTTGCCGTAGTGGAACACCTCCAGCGCGCGAATGATCTGACGGCCGACGTTCATCGAAGGATTCAGCGTGTCGAAGGGGTTCTGGAACACCATCTGCACCGAAGACACGGTATCGACATTGCGCTTTTGGATCGGGGTCGACTGGACGTTTTCGTCAAACAGCATGATCGAGCCGGAGGTGGCGGTTTCCAGGCCCATCAGCACCTTGGCGAAGGTGGATTTGCCGCAGCCGGACTCGCCCACGATCGCGAGGGTTTCGCCCTCATGCGCTTCGAAGCTGAGGGTCTCGTTGGCTTTCACCACTTTTGCCGTGCCGCCGCCAAAGGCACCGGAGGAGATTGAATAATATTTCTTCAGATCCTCCATCTTCAGCACGACGCGGCCGATCGGGGATTTCTGTTTGACGACACGGGCGGCGGGCGGGGCGTTCCAGTCGATCTCGGCCCATTTCAGGCAGCGCGAGGCGTGGCGGTCGCCCTTGGGGATGTCCGACATCGGAATATCGGCGGCATCACAGCGGCCCTTCTCGAAATAATCGCAGCGCGGGCCGAAGTTGCACCCCTGCGGCCGTTCATGCGGAAGCGGGAAGTTGCCGGGGATCGAGATCAGGGGCCGCGTGTTCTTGTCGGCCCCGGGCAATGGGATCGAGCGGAACAGGGCCTGCGTGTAGGGATGGCGCATCTCGTCGAAGACCTGCACGACGTTGCCGGTCTCGACCGCCTCGCCGGAGTACATCACGCAAAGCCTGTCGCAGACGTCCATGATCAGGCCGAGGTTGTGCGAAATGAACAGCATCGAGGTGCCGTATTTGTGGCCGAGGTCTTTGACGAGGTCGACAATCCCGGCCTCCACCGTCACGTCGAGTGCGGTGGTGGGCTCATCAAGGATCAGGAGCGCGGGCTTGGACATCAGCGCCATGGCGATGACGATGCGCTGTTGCTGGCCGCCTGACAACTGGTGCGGGAAGGCGTTCAGGATACGGTCGGGGTCGGGCAGCCGGACATCGGCCACGATCTGGCGGGCCAGTTTCCAGGCCTCCTCTTTCCCCATGCCCTGATGAATCATTGGAACTTCAGCCAGTTGCGCGCCGATCTTCATGGCGGGGTTGAGGCTCGCCATGGGTTCCTGATAGATCATGGCGATCTCGGACCCGCGGATGCCGCGCAGTTCCTCGTCATCCATCTTGACCAGTTCACGGCCTTTGAACTTGATGGAGCCGGCAACGATGCGACCGTTCTTGCCGAGGTCGCGCATCACCGCCAGCGCCACGGTGGACTTGCCGCAGCCCGATTCGCCCACCAGCCCCATCGACTCGCCCGGCATGACCTTGCAGGAGAAATCCATGACGGCGGGGATCTCGCGCAGACGGGTGAAGAAGGAGATCGAGAGGTGCTCGATCTCGAGGATGGGTTTGGACGGGTCCCAGGCGGTGGTCATGGCGGGCCTCAATTCTGGCGGGTTCGGGCGGGCGGAGCCGGCAGGAGCGGGGGTTTCACACCCCCGCACCCCCGTGGGATATTTATGGACGCATGAAAGAGAGGGGTGCGGGGGAGCGCATCAGTCTTTCATGCTTTCTTCGCGCAACCCGTCGGCAAGGAGGTTGAGGCCCAGGACGAGGCTCATCAGGGCCAGGGCCGGGACCACGGCGGGGTGGGGGATCATGGAGAGGAGTTTGCGGCCGGCGTTGATGGTGGAGCCCCAGTCCGGGCTTTCGGGCGTGACGCCCAGCCCGAAGAAGCCCAAGGTGCCGAGGAGGATGGTGGTGTAGCCGATGCGCAGGCAATAGTCGACGATCAGCGGGCCGCGGGCGTTGGGCAGGATTTCCCAGAGCATGATGTACCAGGCCTGTTCGCCGCGGGTCTGTCCTGCGGCGACGTAGTCACGCGACTTTATGTCCATCACGATGCCGCGCACGATGCGGAACACGGTGGGGGCGTTGACGAAGACGACCGACACGAAGACGTTCAGCAGGTTCGGCGCCATGCCCCAGACGCCCAACGGGTCCCGGTTGAAGGCAAGGCCGGAATAGGCCCAGAGGCCCAGAACAAGTGTCACGCCGACGTAGAGGTTGCGTTTGGGCGGGTTGGTGTGGAAGCGCGAGTTCAAGAGGACCACGAAGAAGAGGATGGGGATCAGGAACAGGATGGCGGCGAGATAGACCGGGATGCCGGTGTTGCGGATCTCCGGTGTGACCAGAAGGTAGAACAGCAGGATCACCGGGAAGGCCAGCACGAGGTTGGCCATGAAGCTGAGCACGGTGTCGAGCTTGCCGCCGAAATAGCCGGCGGGCAGGCCCAGCGTGATGCCGACGAGGAAGGCGAAGGTCGTCGCGGCGGGGGCGATGACCAGCACCTGCCGTGCGCCCTCGACCATGCGGGAGAAGACGTCGCGGGCGAGGTGGTCGCCGCCAAGGAGGAACCATGGGTACTGGCCATCTGCTCCGGCCGGGGTCGGGCTTCCTGGCAGGGGGTTCTTGACGGAGCCAAGCTGCGCCAGGGGATCAAAGGTCACGATCATGTCGGCGAAAAGCGCGGTGAAGACCCAGAACATCACGATGGCGAAGCCCACCATGCCGACGGGGCTGTCAAACAGCTTGCCGTAAAGCCCGAGTTTGCGCTTGAAGCGGATCGACAGCACGAAGGTCACCACCAGCGCCACCCAGACCGGCCAGAACTGTTTGGCCATCAGGGCGAAGATCATCGTCCAGGACAGTGTATCGGGCATGTCAGCTCAGCCTTATGCGGGGGTTGAGGAAGACATAGCCGATGTCGGATATCAGCTGTGTTGCCAGAACGAAGATGACGGCGACGACCGAGGCGCCCAGCAGCATCTCGATGTCATTGTTGCCGGCGGCGGTCACTAGCATCCAGCCGAAGCCCTTGTAGTTGAAGAGGGTCTCGGTGATCACGACGCCGTTCAAGAGGTAGGGGAATTGGAGCATGATCACGGTGAAGGGGGCGATCATGGCGTTGCGCAGGGCATGGCGCAGCACGACATCGCGGAAGGCCACGCCCTTCAGGCGGGCAGTGCGGATGTATTGCTGGGTCATCACTTCGGTCATCGAGGCGCGGGTCATGCGGGCGATGTAGCCGACACCGTAAAGTGCAATGGTCGCGACCGGCAGGGCGAAGTTCCAGAAGGTGATATTGTCCATGGCCGAGGTGGCGGTGCCCAGAAACAGGGTCTTGCCACCGATCCAGCCCCAGCCCGACAGCAAGGGCGACAGGCCGGTGGCCGGCGAGGCGAAAAGGGCCACGAGGATCACGCCTGACACATATTCCGGGGTGGCCGACGAGGCGATCGAGAAGGTCGAGAGCACCCGGTCTGTGCGGGACCCTTCCCGCATGCCCGCCAGCACGCCGATCAACAGGGCCACGGGCACCATGACGACCATGACCGCGAGCATCAGCCAACCGGTCGCGGCCATTGATTTGCCAAGAGAATAGAGCACCGGCTTCTTGAAGACGGTGGAAAAGCCCCAGTTGCCCTGAAAGATGCCGCAGAAGGTCGGGGCCAGCGCCGGGTCATCGTTCTGCCGGATGCAGAGGCCGCGCGTCACACCCTTGTCATCGGTCAGCACCCATCCGGGGGCCACGCCCAGCCATTCGGCATAGCGGTAAAACACCGAGCCGCCATGGCCGTTGTCGATGATCCAGGACGCAACCGCCGCGTCCGTCATGCGGACAGACCCTTCGGATCGCGCGAGTTTTTCCAGGTTGGGCGGCAGGTTGGTCAGATAGAACACGACAAAGGTCAAAACCAGCGCCGTCAATACCATCACGCCCAAACGCCGCAGCACGAATCTTAGCATTTTGCGTCCCACCGAGCCAGACGACACCAGCCCGATCGGGCCGGAAAGAAAAGGGCGGGTGCGCCGATGTTGGCGCGCCCGCCCCAGCGTTCAGGCCTTAGGCAAGCGACCACTGATAGTGGTGATGCTCCATCGACGGGTGCATTTCGGCGCCCACGATGTTTTTCTTGGCGTGGCGGAACAGCGAGCGCCAGTAGGGCTGGATGATGTAACCTTCGGATTGAAGGATCGTCTCCAGAGTCACCATGACTTCACGGCGCTTGTCGGCGTCGGCCAGCGACAGGGCTTTGACCATTGCGTCGTCGAAGTCCTTGTTGGCCATGCCGCTTTCGTTCCACGAGCCTGTGGACGTATAGGCGTAAGCCATGTTCTGCACGGCCAGCGGACGGTGGTTCCAGGTGGTCGAGGAGAACGGGTACTTCTGCCAGTCGTTCCAGAAGGTCGAGCCCGGCATCACGGTGCGCTTGACGTTCACACCGGCGTCGCGCAGCTGGGCAGCCACGGCGTCCGAGGTGTCGAGTTCAAAGCCGCCATCCAGCGAGATGAACTCGAATTCCTTGTCGTCCAGCTTGTACTTGGCCAGAACGGCTTTGACGCCGGCCTTGTCGAACACTTGCGCGTCGATCTTGGCGTATTCCGGGTGAACCGGGCAGGCGTGGTGGTTTTCAGCAGTGGTGCCGAGGCCCTTGTAGCCAAGGTCCAGCACAACTTTCGGGTCGATGGCGCGCTGCAGGGCCGAGCGGACTTCTTTTTCCTTGTAGAGGTCCGAGGTGGCCGAGTTGAAGCGGCAGACGATGGTGGAGGCGGTCACGGCTTCGTACTTCGTCCAGCCAAGGGTGTTCAGCTGGTCGATGAACTCGCCGGTCGTCTCGTAGTTCATGTCGATCTCGTCCGAGTTGGCGAGGTTGACCATGGCGGAAGGATCGGTGCCGAAGTCGATGTAATGGATCTCATCCAGCGGGGCCACGCCACCCCACCACTTGTGGGCTTCCGGAGCGCGCACGAGGGTCATCTTCTGGCCGACCGAGATTTCGCCCGGAACATAGGGGCCGGTGCCAATTGCATTGACCGACGGATCATCGCCGTCCTTGAAGGACGAGTGCACGATGGCGGCGGGATAGTCGGAGATGGCAGCGACCACGGCGATGTCGGAGACCGACATCTTCAGTTCGACGGTGTGATCGTCAACCTTGACGACGGAACCGTCGCGCAGGCGGTTGACCATGACCGGGTTGCCCTTGTCATCGACGACGGCCTTGCCAGCCGCATCCATCTTGGCGACGGATTCGGTCAGGCCCGGGAAGCGCGACGCCATGGCGTTGCCGTCCACCGAACCATCGCCCCAACGCTTGAAGTTGAACAGCACGTCATCGGCGGTGAAATCGTCGCCGTTCTGCCACTTCACGCCCTGACGGACATGCATGGTGTAGCCGGTCGCGTCGGCATTGGCTTCCCACTTCTCCAGAAGGCGGCCTTCGAAGGAACCGTCGGGGTTGTACTGGACCAGATATTCCAGCCAGCCGCGATAGACGTTGGCGATCTGCGGCCAGTCGGCCAGACGCGGGTCTTTCTGCGCCTTGGTTTCCATGCCGACGCGGACGATGCCGCCCACTTTCGCTGCGTCCGCCTTGGCCGGAGCGTCAAGCCCTAGCAGCGCATAGGCTGCAACCGCCGACACGCCCAAGGCGGTCGTGCGGGTCAGAAACTCACGGCGGTCAAGCTTGCCCGTCCGGACCTCGTCGAGGTGCATCGCCGCACCCGGATGCAAAGCATCGATCTTTGTCATGTCGTTCATATTGTTCTCCCTGTCAGGCCATTGCCTTGTTTTGGTTCATCAGCGGCACCGCTTGCGCGCGTTCCGTGCCACGGGTCTGGCGGCCCGAAGATGGAACTGGCGCGGTGCAGTTGCTCACCACAGCATTCCGCACCTTTTCCACGCAGACGTCAACGCTTGGATTCGTCGTGCCCTATAACGTTTGCGACAAGAACCCGGAAGAAGCCGGGCCAAGGCCGGGATGCTGCGCTGCGGCACGCCGTGGTGTGGCAATTGTGCCGGGATTTGGCGAACTTGCACCGTTTCCAGCCTCACGGTCAGCTTTCCGTTTGAACGGAGGAAACCCGGCATCGGGCCCCGCCGAATCGGTCACAGGCTCTTGCGGAACGCCGTCGGAGAACTGCCTGTCATGTGCTGGAACGCCCGGGTGAAATAGGCCGCCGAGGCGAAGCCAAGGCTGCTGCCGATCCGGTTGACCGGCAATTTCGTTTCGGACAGCAGTTTGCGCGCCTCGAAAATCCGGCGGTCCTGCAACAGATCGATGGCCGAGCGCCCGCAGGTCAGACGGCAGCAGCGCGTCAGATGCGTGGCCGTGACGCCAAGGATCGCTGCCATGTCGCCCACCCCCGCACCGGTGCGGAACTCGCGCTCCATCACATCGGTGAAGCGGGCCACCAGCTTGCGGGCGGCATCGGGTTTGGGGGCATCGGCGGCGATCTTGGCGGCCTGCCGTTCGATCCAGACCGCCAGCAGACCGAGATGCGCCAGCGCCGCACGGTCATGGCCCGGCGTATCGGCATCCATTTCGCGCTGGATGGAATCCAGCGTGACATTCAGCTCCTGTTGCGCATGAACCTCGCGGATGCGCAGATGCAAGGTCTCGCGCGGCAGCGAAAGCCCGTGATCACGTCCGAAAAACACCGCCGTGCCAAAGACTTGCGGCCCGACCTCAAAGCCGTGCATCACGCCCGCCGGAATGAAGATACCGTTGTGCGCGGTATAGCCCCGGGTCTGGCCTGCAATGGTGATGCGGCCTTGACCCTTGGTGAACCACAAGAACACCGGCTCTGACAGCGACCGCATCGCCTCCACCCGCCAGCGCCCGCCGGCGGCCAGTCGGGGGATTGCAACAAGTCGGAACGAAGAGGCTGGGGCAGGGCTGGACATCGAGGCTCGCAGGTTCGTGACGCGGAACGATAGCGCGGCCCCGGTCCGTCCCCAAGCAAAAAAGACCGGGCTCGGCGCAGAGCGCTTGAACCAGGGGAAGAAAGCCGGCCGACCGTTACCCCGGCACCACAGAAGGCACCACGGGGTGCCAGTCCTTCATGCGACTGCGAAACCATGTCCGCTGGCGCTTGGCATATTGACGCGACGCGAGGATGGCCGCCACGGTTGCCGCCTCCAGTGACATCGCGCCGCGCAGATGCGCCACCAGCTCCGGCGCGCCGATCGCCCGCGCCCAGGGCCGGTCGGGCTGCCAATGGGGCATGGCGGTGCGAACTTCGTCCAGAGCGCCTGCCGCCAGCATCAGGGCAAAGCGCCGTGAGATCCGGTCGTCCAGCCAGGGAACCGCAGGACACAGCACCAGCGCCTCGACCTGATCCAAGGGCAGCAGCGGCGGCGCCCCGACCGCTTGCCAGTCGGAGAGGCCGCGCCCGGTGGCGCGCAACACCTCCCAGGCCCTTTGCACCCGCGCAGGGTTCAGCAAATCGGTTTTGTGGGCCGTGGCCGCATCCAGCGCCGCCCGCATCACGTCGACCTGCCCCGACAGACGCAAGGCGTCCGCTTCGGCCCGCACCTGCGGCGGAATGGCGGGCACCTCGGCCAGACCCTCGGTCAGGGCGCTGAAATAGAGGCCCGTGCCGCCGACGATCACCACCGGCCGGTCCAGAAGGCCGGCCACCTGCCGCAACCAGGTTCCCACCGAATAGTCTTCATCCCGCCCGACATGGCCATAAAGCGCATGAGGCAGTGCGGCTTCCTCGGCCGGCGAGGGCCGCGCCGTCAGCACCCGCCAGTCGCGATAGACCTGCAAGGCATCTGCGTTGACGATGACCCGCCCGTCCCGCGCCGCAAGGTCCAGCGCCAGAGCCGACTTGCCACTGGCCGTCGGCCCCGCGATCAAAACCGGCTTTTCCCGCGAAATCTGCTTCATCTTGGCCTAAATATCCCGGGGGTGCGGGGGCTGGCCCCCGCTTTGCCCTGTCATCTGGTTGAACCTTCCGGCGTTTTGCCGCATTTTGGCGCGCAAGCCAACCACAGCCCGCCAACCCTATACTGAGAGCACATCATGACCGAACCGGACCACAAGATCGCCTATTCCCGCGTCATGCTGAAAATCTCGGGCGAGGCGCTGATGGGTGATCAGGGCTTCGGTTTGCACCCGCCGACCGTGCAACGCATCGCCGAGGAGGTGAAATCCGTGCGCGATCTGGGGGTTGAGATCTGCATGGTGATCGGCGGCGGCAATATCTTCCGTGGTCTGCAGGGCAGCGCACAGGGGATGGAGCGGACGACGGCGGATTACATGGGGATGCTTGCCACCGTCATGAACGCGCTTGCCATGCAGGCGGCACTGGAATCGCTTGGCGTCTTCACCCGCGTGATCAGCGCCATCCCGATGGATCAGGTCTGCGAGCCCTATATCCGCAGGCGGGCGGTCCGCCACTTGGAGAAGAAGCGCGTCTGCATCTTTGCCGCCGGCACCGGCAACCCCTATTTCACCACCGACACCGCAGCGACCCTGCGCGCCAACGAGATGGCCTGTCAGGCGATCTTCAAGGGCACCAAGGTGGACGGCGTCTACGACATGGACCCCAAGAAACACGCCCATGCCAAGCGCTATGACACGGTCACCTATGACGAGGTGCTGCAAAAGCATCTGGGCGTGATGGATGCCTCGGCCATCGCTTTGGCGCGCGACAATGATCTGCCGATCATTGTCTTCAGCCTCGATGAACCCGGCGGCTTCAAGGGAATCCTGTCGGGTCAAGGCACCTATACCCGGGTGCATGGCTAAGGCTGCAAGTCCGCGCGCGTGGCATGGCCCGCATCCGGCGGTCCGTCCGGCCTCGGTGGGCATTTGGCAGGGTCGGCGTGGTGGCACCCGGTCAGAGTCACTTTGCCAGATGGCGTACGACAGCGGAATTGAGGCGGACGGCGGACCTGGATCGGGGTGCGCGGCCGACGGTGGCGTCCGCGTCGCGGCCTCTGTACGCCAGCGGCAGCTTCCTGTTATAGAACCACAAGACCTCGGCCCAAGACCACGGCTGAGGGGCTGGACGCACGAGGACCCTATGGCGCAAGACGACCTTGAAATTGACACCGACGCCCTGCATCGCCGCATGGACGGGGCGCTGAACGCGCTGAAGAACGAATTCGCCTCGCTGCGCACCGGGCGCGCCTCGGCCTCGATGCTGGACCCGATTCAGGTAGATGCTTACGGCCAGATGACACCGATCAACCAGCTTGGCACGATCAACGTGCCAGAGCCGCGCATGGTGGTGATCAACGTCTGGGACAAGGGCATGATCAACAAGGTCGAGAAAGCCATCCGCGAAAGCGGCTTGGGCATCAATCCGATCGCAGACGGCCCGTTGATCCGCCTGCCGATCCCGGAACTCAACGAACAGCGCCGCCGCGAACTGACCAAGGTCGCCGCGCAATATGCCGAGGGTGCCAAAGTCGCGATCCGCAACGTGCGGCGCGATGGGATGGATCAGATCAAGAAGGCCAAGACCGCTGGTATGGGCGAGGATGATCAAAAGATGTGGGCTGACGAGGTGCAGGAGATGACCGACAAGGCCATCCTCCTCGTCGACCGCAATCTTGAGGCCAAACAGAACGAGATCATGCAGGTCTAGGCCAGACCGTTTTCGCCAAGTTTCCCCCCGATCGGGGTCCAGTGTGTAGAAAGAAGGATGAGCGTGGGCTCAGGCAACACATCCGATCCGAACGCCGCGCATCTGGCGGAACATGTCGCCATAATCATGGACGGCAATGGCCGCTGGGCGACGCAAAAGGGCTGGCCCCGTCTGGTCGGTCACCGGAAAGGCGCCGAGCGTGTCAAGGAGATCGTTCGCTGCGCCCCCGATCTTGGCATCAAGTGGCTGACGATTTACGCCTTTTCCACCGAGAACTGGAAACGCTCGACCGAAGAAGTTCTTGGTCTGATGTCGATCTTCGCCCGCTATATCGAGCGCGAGGCAGATCGGCTGGCCTCCGAGTCCGTGCGGATGCGCTTCATCGGTGACCGCTCGCGGCTGGACGCGCGCCTTCAGCGCCTGATGTCGGGGATCGAGGCGCGCACGGCACCGTTCAGCCGGCTGAACCTGACCGTCGCCATCAACTACGGCGGACGTGACGAGTTGACCCGCGCCATCCGTGCGATTGCCGATGACGTGGCGGCGGGCAAGATCGCGCCACAGGAGGTCAATGACGCGCTGATCTCGTCCCGGCTCGACACCGCCGACCTTCCCGACCCCGACCTGGTGATCCGCACCAGCGGCGAGGCGCGGACCTCGAACTTCCTGCCGTGGCAGGCGGCCTATGCCGAGTACGAGTTCACCCCCACACTGTGGCCCGATTTCACCCCCGCCGAACTGGGCCGGATCGTGGAACGCTTCGGCAACCGCGAACGCCGTTATGGTGGAGTGGTCAGGGCATGACCTCGCGCAGGCCCGTCGCCGGTGTGCACCCCCTTCCCGATCCGACAGCGGATGAGGCTCCCTCGACGGCCATGCGGCTTGGCGGGCGCTGGGGCGATCTGGGTGTCAGGGTGGTTTCCGGTCTGGTTCTGGCCGGGCTTGGCGCCCTGTCGGTCTACGAGGGCGGCGGGTTCTTTGTGGGCATGACGGTGCTGATCTTCACCCTGATGGGATGGGAGTTGGCGGGTCTGACCGACGAGCCGCTCCAACCTGCAGTCCGGATCATGATCGGACTTCTGGCCGGACTCGGCGTTGTTCTGGTTCAGGTGCTGCCGGGACCGGGGATCGTGGGGCTGCTTTTCGCACCGGTGGCCATGGCGCTGACGCCCCGGCGGCAAAAGGCCTTGATGACGGTCTACGCGCTGGCCCTTCTGGTCGCGGCCAACGAGTTCATCGCCCTCGACCGGCGCGGCGCTGTCATCGTGGTCTGGCTGGTCTGCATCGTGGTCGCCTCGGATGTCTGCGGCTATTTCGCGGGGAGGACGCTGGGCGGGCCGAAGTTCTGGCCGGCGATCAGCCCGAAGAAAACATGGTCCGGCACGGTGGCGGGCTGGTTCGGGGCGGCCGTCGTGGGGGCGGGCTTTGTCCTGTGGCAGGGCGGCGACGGCTGGGGGCTTGTGCTGATCTCGCCTCTGGTGGCCTTTGCCGGTCAAATGGGAGATATCGTGGAAAGCCTGATCAAGCGGCGGGCCGGGGTCAAGGATGCCTCGCGGCTGATCCCCGGCCATGGCGGATTGCTGGACCGGTTCGACGCGCTGATCGGCGCGATCCTCGCGGTGCGGCTTTTGACCCTGGTGCTGCCCTTGCCCTTGGGATTGCCGGGATGAACGGGCGCAGGATCTCGATCTTCGGCGCGACCGGGTCGATCGGAGAAAGCACCTTTGACCTTGTCACCCGTGCGGCACCCGGCAGCTATCACACAGTGGCGGTCAGCGGCGGGCGCAACGTGGCCCGTCTCGCCGAGATGGCCATGGCCCTGCAGGCCGAAGTGGCCGTGGTCGCCCAGGAAAGCCTGCTGCCCGCGCTGCGCGATGCCCTGTCGGGGTCGGGGATCGAGGCGACGGCGGGGACCTCCGCCATTTCCGAAGCGGCTTCGCGTCCTGCCGATTGGGTCATGTCGGCCATCGTTGGTGCTGCGGGACTTGCCCCCGGAATGGCCGCGCTCACCGCGGGGGCGACGCTGGCCTTGGCCAACAAGGAAAGCCTTGTGACGGCTGGCCCGCTTATCCTTGCCACCGCCGCCCAGCATGGTGCGCGCATCCTGCCGGTCGACAGCGAACATTCGGCCATCTTTCAGGCTTTGGCGGGCGAGGATATCGCTGCCGTCGAACGCATCATCCTGACCGCCTCGGGCGGAGGTCTGCGTGACTGGCCCGTCGAGAAGCTGGCAGGGGCCACGCTCAAGGATGCCTCGGCCCATCCGAACTGGGCGATGGGGCAAAGGATCACGATCGATTCAGCCTCGATGTTCAACAAGGCGCTGGAGGTCATCGAGGCCAAGGAGTTCTTCGGTGTGACGCCAGACCAGATCGAGGTGGTGATCCATCCCGAATCGATCATCCATTCGGCCGTGGCGTTCCACGATGGTGCCATCATGGCCCATATGGGCACGCCCGACATGCGCCATGCCATAGGCTACGCCCTGCACTGGCCGCAGCGACTGCCCTTGCCGGTCAAGCGGCTCGATTTCGCGGCCCTCGGCCGTATGACCTTCCGCGCCCCTGATCTTGACCGCTATCCCGCCCTGCGTCTGGCGCGTCAGGTGATGGAGACCGGCGGCATGGCGGGTTGCGTCTTCAACGCAGCCAAAGAGGTGGCGCTGGACTGTTTCATTGCGGGAAACATCGGGTTTCTCGACATGTCCTGGCTGGTCGAAGCCACCTTGGACCGGCTTTCGGCGGACAACCGCCTTGGAAAAGCCGCAACCAGCCTTGAAGACGTGCTGGAGATGGACCAAGTCGCTAGAACGGCTGCGCGGGCAGAGGCGCTGAGACGCGCCAGATCATAGGGGTTCGGAATTTGGATTTTGCGGGACTTGTCTCTGATCTCGGCGGTACGGCCTGGACCTTCGCATCGTTTCTGGTGGCGATCCTCGTCATCGTCACGGTTCATGAATTCGGCCACTACATCGTGGGCCGCCTTTGCGGCATTCATGCCGAAGTCTTCTCGCTGGGATTCGGTGCGCCGCTGATCTCGCGCACCGACCGGCACGGCACCCGCTGGCAGATTGCGGCACTTCCCTTGGGCGGGTATGTGCGCTTTCTGGGCGATGCCGATGGCGCCTCGCGCCGCGACGGTGACCTGCTGGACGGGCTGTCGGCGGCCGAAAAGCGCCATACGATGCACGGCGCACCGTTGTGGGCGCGCTCGGCCACGGTGGTGGCGGGACCCCTGGCCAATTTCATTCTGGCCTTCCTGTTGTTCCTTGGGATCATCCTGTGGAAAGGCGTTGCCGTTGACGTGCCGCTGATCGGGTCGATCAAGGCGGTGCCGTTCGAGGGGCCGGGCCTGATGGTGGGTGACCAGATCACCGCCATCGAGGGCCAGCCCACGCCGGACCTTGTCTCCTTCTTCACCCTGGCAGACGGGTTTGCCGACAAGTCGCGGGTCACCTATCAGGTCATCCGCAATGGCCGGAGCCTGACCGTCGAGGGACCCAACCCGTTGCCGCCGGTTGCCGACACGGTACAGCCGCAAAGTGCGGCGCTGGACGCAGGCATTCAGGCGGGCGATGTCATCATCAAGGCCCAGGGCAAGGAGATCGCGAGCTTCGGTCAGTTGCCCAAGCTGGTCGAGGCGGATGCGGGTAAGCCCATCGCGCTGACCCTGTGGCGGGCAGGCAAGACCTTCGACGTCTCGCTGTCGCCGCGTCGCCGCGATCTGCCCACCGCAGATGGCGGATTCGAGACGCGCTGGCTGATCGGCGTTTCGGGTGGTGTGCTGTTTGAACCCGTGGCGCGCAGCCCGGGCCTGATCGAGGCGGCGAACCTTGCGTGGAATCAGGGCTGGTACATGGCCAAGATGAACCTGACCGGGCTCGGCTATATCGTGCGGGGCAAGATCAGCAGCTGCAACGTCTCCAGTCCGATCGGCATGGCCAAGGCGGTGGGGGCTGCGGCGCATAATGGGGTCGAGACATTCATGGGCATGCTGGCGCTGGTCTCGCTGTCGATCGGGCTGTTGAACCTGTTTCCGATTCCGGTGTTGGACGGCGGCCATCTGGTCTTTCACGTCTGGGAGGCCGCAACCGGCCACCCGCCCGGAGACCGGGCCCTCAAGGTGCTGATGTCGGTCGGCCTGACGCTTTTGGCGGCTCTGATGCTGTTCGCCCTGTCCAACGACCTCTTCCGCTGCACTTAAGCCGGGCTTTTTCGGGCCTTGCAGACTTATCCACAGGAAATGGGCGAAAGCCGTCCGAGGCTTGGCCCGGCGACGCCGCGCGCTTTTGACAAGGCCGGGACAAGAAGCTAGTCAGGGTCTTGGAATATGACGGTTTTGGACGTGGGGCGCGGATCGTGGGCAAGAAAAGCATGGGCAATGGCGCTGGGACGTCTCGCAAGGGTCTGGCGCTTGGCGCGGGAACCTTGCTGCTGTCTGCAGGTTTGGGATTTGCAGGCCTTGGCCTGATGGCACCGCTGCCCGCCTGGGCGCAAACCGCCGATCTGGGCGGTGACTTCGTTCTGGGGACGCCCGAGACGCAAACCGCCCCGCCGGTGGCCAAAGTGCCCACGGGCTTCAGCTTTAGCTCGGTCAAGGTCGAGGGCAACGCCAATGTCGATGCCGCCACGATCATTGCCTATCTGTCGATTGCCAAGGGCAAGACCGTCACCGAAGCCGAACTGAATGACGCCTATCAGCGCATCGTCGCCTCGCGGCTGTTCCAGCGCGTCGAACTGGTCCCGCAAAAGAACACTCTGCTGATCCGGGTCGTCGAAAACCCGATGATTGGCGCTGTGGATTTTCAGGGCAATGCCCGGCTGGATGACAAGGTTCTGAACACCATCGTCAAGACCAAGCCGCGCCAGATCTATTCGCCCGCCACCGCCGAGGCCGATGCCGCAGCGATGACCGAGGCTTATCGCACCACGGGCCGCATGGCCGCCACGATCACGCCGCGGCTGATCCGGCGGGCCAACAACAAGATCGACGTGGTCTTCGAGATCGCCGAGGGCAATGTCGCCGAAATCGCCCGGCTCAGCTTTGTTGGCAACAAGGCGTTTTCCGATTACCGGTTGCGCCAAATCCTGTCGACCAAGCAGGCGGGCATCCTGCACAACCTGATCCAGCGCGACACCTACAACGCCGACCGGCTGGATCTCGACAAGAAACTGCTGTCCGATTTCTACCTGTCGCGCGGTTTTCTGGATTTCCAGATTCTTGACGCCGGCGCGACCTATGCCCGCGACCGGGGGGCGACCTTTCTGACCTTCACCATTCAGGAAGGCCAAAGCTTCCGGATCGGCAAGGTCACCACGATCTCGGACGTGGCGGGCGTCGATGCGGCCGACTTTGACAAGCTGCGCCGCTTGCGCAGCGGCGTGACCTACAGCCCGAACGTGGTGCAGAACAACGTCGATGCACTGGAAGCTCTGGCGCTGAAAAAGGGCCTGAATTTCGTCATGGTCGAACCGCGCCTGAACCGCAATGACCGGGACGGCACGGTTGACGTGACCTTTGCCATCGTCAAAGGCCAGCGCGCCTTTGTCGAGCGCATCGACATCGAGGGCAACACCACCACGCTTGATTCGGTGATCCGTCGCCAGTTCGCCACGGTCGAGGGCGACCCGATGAACCCGCGCGAAATCGCCCGCGCCTCCGAA
This sequence comes from Paracoccaceae bacterium, assembly GCA_947453525.1. Taxonomy (GTDB): domain Bacteria; phylum Pseudomonadota; class Alphaproteobacteria; order Rhodobacterales; family Rhodobacteraceae; genus Stagnihabitans. The sequence goes on from CANGHD010000001.1 coordinate 29,372, forward strand.
CGGATCCGTGCGCTTGGCTATTTCTCGGACGTGGCCGTCACCGCCGAACCGGGCAGCGCACCAGATCAGGACGTGGTCAAGGTCGCCGTGACAGAACAGCCCACCGGCTCTTTGGCGCTGGGGGCGACCTATGGTCTGAACAGCGGTTTCGGCATCAACATCGGCTATAACGAATCCAACTTCCTTGGCCGCGGGCAGGCGCTGACCGTCAACGTGCAGACCGGCGCCAATGACGTCAACAGCCGGATCGATTTCACCGAACCCGCCTTCCTTGGCCGCAATCTGGCCTTGGGATTTTCGGCGGGCTATACGACCGCGTCGCATTCGAACGCGCACTACGACACGAAAGTCGTCAGCCTGTCTCCCTCGATCGGCTTCCCGGTCAGCGATTTTGGCCGGTTGCGTCTGAACTACCGGCTGGCCAACGAGGCCGTGTCGAATGTTGATCGTCATGTCGATGCCTCTGTGGGTCCGCCCGTGGTTGTAGCCTCCAAAGGGTCCTCGCAGATCCTGATCGACGAAGAGGGCGGGGCCATCGTCTCGTCCTTGGGCTACAATTACACTTGGGATGACCGCAAGACGGGCCTGCACCCCAAGGGCGGGGTGATGGTGCAGTTTGGTCAGGAGTTCGCGGGTCTTGGCGGCGATGTGAAATATGTTAACACCACCGTGAAGGCCTTGGCTGAAACCAAGGTGATGAACGACGACGTGACGTTGCGCGCCACGGTCGAGGGCGGGGTCGTCTCGACCTTCGGTGGCTATACCAGTCGTGCGACGGACCGGTACTTCCAGGCCGGGACGATGCGTGGCTTTGAACCGAACGGGGTCGGACCGCGCGATCTGGGGGCCGAAAACAAGGATGCGCTTGGCGGCAATGTCTATGCGGCGCTGCATCTGGAAAGCGAATTCCCGCTGGGTCTTCCCGAGGAATATGGCATCAACGGCGGATTGTTCATGGATGTGGGCTCGGTCTGGAGCTTGGACAACACGGCGGGCACGGGCGGCACTGTGGACGACTCCGTGCACCTGCGTTCGGTGATCGGCTTTGCGCTGTTCGTGAAGTCGCCTCTGGGTCCGCTGCGCTTCGACTTCACCCACGCCTTGCAAAAGCAAAGCTACGACAAAGAGCAAACCTTCAACTTCGTCATCTCGGCGAAGTTCTGATGCGGCACGGGCTGGCTTTGGCAACAAGGCTGGCTTTCGCCATCGGGCTGGCGCTGGCGGGCGCGTCCGTTCTGTCAGATCCATCCCGCGCGCAGTCCGCCGGCGCAGTGCCGCAGATCCTGACGCTGGATCAGAACCGGCTGTACGCCGAATCGCTGTACGGCAAGGCGATGGAGCGCAGGGCGCTGGCCGAGAGCCAGACGCTGGCCGCCGAGAACAGGAAGATTGAGGCCGATCTGGCCGCCGAAGAGGCCGATCTGACGCAAAAGCGACATGCGATGACGGCAGCGGCCTTTCAGGTGCTGGCGGATGCCTTCGATGCCAAGGTCGAGCAGTTGCGCAAGGATCAGGCGGCCAAGGCGGCAGCCCTGACAGCGCAGCGCGATGCCGGGCGAACGACGTTCTTTCAGGCCTCGGTGCCGGTTCTGGGTGAGTTGATGAAGCAGATGGGGGCCTACGCGATCCTGAACCATGATGCCGTGGTGCTGGCCTTCGATTCCATCGATGTGACCGACCGTGCCATTGCGGCCGTCAACGCCAAGCTGGGCAACGGGACCACCGTACCGAACGGCCCCCGCGTGAAATCCGACGCCCCGGTCCCGGACACCACCGCCCATCCGTCGCCCGATCCGGCGCCAATCCCCGCCGTACCCGCGCCCTGATCCCTCCGGTCTGTCCGGGCGCTTGTCGCCGCGCGCCCAAGTTGCTAGTCAGGGCCATCAATGCCCCGCCGAAGGGCAGACAGCGGCCGTCTCCGATGACAGGGTGGGGGCCAATTTGGGGGACATCCATGACCGAGACTGCCGCAGCCATCCACGAAGCCGATCTTGCCCTCATCAAGCGCATCATCCCGCACCGTTATCCCTTTCTTCTGATCGACAAGGTCAAGGATATCATCCTGAACGAAAGCTGCATCGGCGTGAAATGCGTCACCAACACCGAGCCGCATTTTCAGGGCCATTTCCCCGACATGCCGATCATGCCGGGTGTGATGATCATCGAGGCTATGGCGCAGACCTCGGGTGTGCTGGTGGGCCTGTCGATGGATCTGGTCGACAAGCAGGCCAAGGTTTTCTTCATGGGTGTCGACGCCGTGAAATTCCGCCGCAAGGTGGTGCCGGGCGACGTGCTGGAACTGCACGTCAAGGCGATCCGTGGCGGGGGCCGGGTCTGGAAGTTCGAAGGTCGCGCCACGGTCGACGGCGATCTCGCCACCGAGGCGACCTTCACCGCCATGTTCGACCTGCCAAAGGCCTGATCGCGTGAGCGTCCTGATCCACCCGTCTTCGGTCGTCGATCCCGCAGCCTCGCTGGGCGAAGGTGTGCGGATCGGCCCCTTCTGCCTGATCGGCCCCGAGGTCACGCTTGCCGACGGGGTCGAGGTGAAATCCCACGCCGTGGTGACCGGCTGGACCTCGGTTGGCGCGGGCTGCGTGATTTTCCCGCATGCCACCGTGGGCGAGGTGCCGCAGGATCTGAAATACAAGGGCGAGCGCACAAGACTGATCATCGGCGCCCGCAACCGCATCCGCGAGGGTGCCACGCTGAACCTTGGCACCGAGGGTGGCGGCGGGGTGACGCGGGTCGGCGACGACAACCTGTTCATGGCGGGCTCGCATGTCGGGCATGACAGCACGGTCGGCAACCGCGTCGTCGTGGCCAATGGCTCGGCCATCGCTGGGCATTGCCAGATTGGAGACGATGTGATCATCGGCGGGCTTTCGGGCATTCACCAATGGGTGCGCGTCGGGCGCGGGGCGATTATCGGCGCCGTCACCATGGTCACCAATGACGTGATCCCCTATGGCCTCGTGCAGGGCGCGCGCGGCGAGTTGGACGGGTTGAACCTTGTGGGTCTGAAGCGGCGCGGGCTGGACCGGACGGCGATCAGCGCGCTGCGCCACGCCTATGAAGAACTGGCCAAGGGTGAGGGCAGTTTTCTGGAACGGGCCCGCCGCCTGTCGGATACCACTGACAGCGACGAGGTGCGCGAGATGGCAGCCTTCATCCTTTCCGCCACCGACCGTTCCTTCCTGACGCCGAAATGAGCGACCTTGCCCTGATCGCGGGCCGTGGTGCCCTGCCTTTGGCGCTGGTGCAAGCCCTGCCCGATCGGCCCTATATCTGCGCGCTCGACGGTTTCGCACCAGAGGGCCTGACCGCCGATCTGACCTTCCGGATCGAGCGTCTGGTGCCCTTCCTGCGCCATCTGGGCGAAAAAGGCATCAGCCGCGTGATCTTCGCCGGCGCGGTCAGCCGCCCCCGGCTCGATCCGTCGTTGTTCGATGCCGCCACCGCCCAACTGGTCCCCCACCTGATGGCGGCTTTCGCGGCTGGCGACGATGCCACCTTGCGTGCCATCATCACGCTGTTCGAGGACAGCGATATCGCCGTCGAAGGGGCCGAGACCCTCGCCCCGCAGCTCCTTCCCGCTGCAGGCCTTCTGGCAGGCACCCTGCCGCCCGGCGCCGAGGCCGATGCCGCAAGGGCGGAGGCCATCGTGGCGGCTTTGGGTGCCGCCGACGTGGGTCAGGGCGCCGTCGTGTCCGGTGGTCTCTGTCTTGCCGTGGAGGCCTTGCCCGGCACCGACACCATGCTGGCCCAAGTGGCGGCCCTGCCCGAAGACTTGCGCCCCAAGAACAAGGGCCTCTTCTACAAGGCCGCCAAGCCTGGCCAGGATCGCCGCATCGACCTGCCCACCATCGGCCCCGCCACCCTGCGTGCCGCCGCCGCCGCGGGCCTGTCTGGCGTTGCCTTTCAGGCGGGCTCGGTCATCTGTCTCGACCTGCCCGCGCTCCGGGCCATCGCCACCGAGACGGGCCTGTTCCTGTGGGCGCGCTGACCTTCTTCCTCATCGCCGGAGAGCCCTCGGGCGACAAGCTCGGCGCGGCCTTGATGGACGGTCTGCGTGCGCTCGCACCCGATGTCAGCTTCCACGGCATCGGCGGCCCCCTGATGCAGGCGCGAGGCCTGACCTCGCTCTTCCCGATGGAGGAATTGGCGGTCATGGGCATCGCCGAGGTCCTGCCGAAATACGTCCACCTCAAACGCCGCATCCGCGAGGCGGCTTCGGCCGCCACAGCCCTCGGCCCCTCGGCGCTGATCACCATAGACAGCCCCGATTTCTGCCTGCGCGTCGCAGCGCTCGTCAAGGCGGCCAATCTCGAGCAACGCACCATCCACTACGTCGCCCCCTCGGTCTGGGCCTGGCGTCCCGGCCGTGCAGCGAAAATGGCCAAGGTCATCGACCATGTCTTGGCCTTGCTGCCCTTCGAACCGCCCTACATGACCAAGGCTGGCATGACCTGCGATTTCGTCGGCCACCCCGTCGTGGCCGAACCCCTTGCCACGCCGGGCGAGCGCCAGATCTTCGCCAGCACACGGCGCCCGCTGGTCCTTTGCCTGCCGGGGTCGCGCCGGTCAGAGGTCACCCGCCTTGCCCCGATTTTCGGAGCGTCGCTGGCCCTCTTGCGTCGCTCTCACCCCACGCTGACCGTCGCCCTGCCTACCCTGGCCCACATCGCCCCTCTGGTGCGTGATTTGACCAAGGACTGGCCGGTTCAACCCCGTCTGGTCCTTGATCCAGCTGAAAAGCGCGCGGCCTTCGCCGAGGCGAATGTGGCCCTGGCCGCCTCCGGCACGGTTTCTCTCGAGCTTGCCGCCAACGCCACGCCCATGGTGATCGCCTATGACATGCACCCGATCAGCTGGTGGCTGATGCAACGCGCCGCCCTGATCGATACCGTGACGCTCGTCAACCTTGTCTCCGAAACCCGCAGCGTCCCCGAATTCCTCGGGCCCGCCTGCCGTCCCGAGGCCATAGCGCAGGCGCTGACCTCGGTGCTGAACGACAAGAGCCAGCAGATCCAGGCCATGGCCAAGACCCTTGACCGGCTGGGCAAAGGGGCCGAGCCGCCGGGTCTGCGGGCCGCCCGCTCGGTCCTTGCTCACCTCTGACGATTTCATTGGTCCAGATATATCCCACGGGCGCGCGGGGGGAGGACACCCCCGCTTGCGAAGGCGCAACCTGCGTCACCCTTCAGGCCTTGCGGGCCCCGATCAGCCGCCCCGCGCCAATTTCGGCCAGAAACTCCCGGCTGGCTTCGGTGCCGAAATGCGGCACATGCGCCAGACCCGGAAAGCGCGCCTTCATTTCGGCGGCGACCTCGGGCGGCAGGCGGTTCACGGTGGCGTCGTTCACCATCAGGCTTTCCGAGGGCACGCCCTCGGCATAGATGATCTCGTGCCGATCGAAGACCAGACTGCAATAGTCGACAAAGCCGCCCTCGCGCAGATAGACCGCAGTCCCATCGACCAGATCGCGCGCCTGTACCAAGAGTTCCGAGGTGGGCAGGCCGGGCGCGCGCTGGCGCTGGTACAGAAAGACCCGGTGATGCTGGCTCACGATCAGATCGCCCGCGTTGCCCAATGTACCCGCCGTGATGACCACCGGCGCAAAGCTGCCCACGGCGCGCAAGCGGGCATGGCCGATCCAGCGCAAGGGTTGGCGGCCATGATCGCGGGTCAGAACCGCCATGCCCGGCACCAAGGCCTCGATGGCGCGCTGGCTGCCGTCGGCCAGCGTGATCATGGTGCCGCAGGCAAAGGACAGACACAGAACATCGGCCAGAAGCAGATCGGCGGGCACGGGGTCCACCGCCAAAAGCGTATAGTCCAGCCCGGCGCCCACCGGCGACAGAGGCAGCGCCAGGCGCAAGCCATCTTCGAGCGACAGAAACAGCAGCTCCACCCTGTCGCCATCCGGTGCCATCAGGGTGTAACGCGCCTCCAGCCGCACGGCGGCACCGGGCCGGCCCACCTCGGACCCCTGCGCCACCGATTGCGCCCCCTCTGCGGGCTTGCGCAACACAAGCCGCAAGGGCTGCGCTTGATGATAGAGCGCATAAATGTCCCCGGCGCAGACCTCGTCCGGGCCGCACAGGCCATCGCCCTGGTTTGCGCCCTGTGCGACATAGATATCCTCGGCCGCGAAGACCTGACAGGCATAGCCCGGCGCCGAGGCAGCGGATGCTGTGGAAATGGGCAGGGCGGCGGCCGACAGTTCCATGGGCGGTTCCGGACTAAGGTTGGTTCCGGGCTAGCAATCGCAGGCAGAAACGTCAACAAAGGGATCAATTTGCGGCAAAGCTGCGGCACTGGGAAACAATGGAGCGGATGATGGATCTGGGGATCAGGGGAAAACGGGCTTTGGTGACGGCGGCCTCCAAGGGGTTGGGGCGGGGCTGCGCCGAGGCTTTGGCGCAAGCGGGTGTTGATCTGGTGATCAACGCCCGTGGCGCCGAGGCGCTGGAGGCGACAGCCATGGCGCTGCGCGGCTATGGCGTGTCGGTTACGCCGGTGGTGGCCGACGTGACCACCCATGACGGGTTGGCCGCGATTCTGGCCGCGGCCGGAGCGTTGGATATCCTTGTCACCAACGCCGGCGGTCCGCCGCCCGGCTCGTGGGAGAGCTGGGTCAAGGCCGATTACCTCAAAGCCATTGAGGCCAATATGCTGACCCCCATCGCCCTGATGACGGCGCTGATGCCGGGGATGATCGAACGCGGCTGGGGACGGGTCGTCAACATCACCAGCCAGTCGGTCAAGGCGCCGATCGCCGCCCTCGGCCTGTCCAACGCCGCCCGCGCCGGGTTGACCGGCTTTGTCGCCGGCACCTCGCGCCAGGTGGCGCCGCATGGTGTGACAATCAACAACCTCTTGCCGGGCATCCACGACACCGACCGTGCCACGGCGCTGGACAGTGGCATGGTTAAGGCCCGTGGCATCACGATGGAGCAAGCCCGCGCCGAGCGCTCCGCCACCATCCCCGCCCGCCGCTATGGCACGGCGGCCGAGTTCGGCGCGGTCTGCGCCTTCCTGTGCAGCCAGCATGCCGGCTATATCGTCGGCCAGAACATCCTTCTGGACGGCGGAGCGATGAACTCCACCCTCTGACGCAAAGGAGCGCGTGCCGCGCGCTGCCGATGTCTCGCCTCTGGCGCAAGCGCCAACCGGCTCGGTCGAAGACCCTCCTTGGGGACATATCCGGTCAAAAGCAAAGGCAAGAACGCTCTTCTCGGCTTTCACATTGGCGCAAATATCCACCGGGGTTTCTCAAGGGGAGGCGTGCCTCCCCTTGAGGCAGGGGGGCCGGGGGGGCGGCCGCGCCCCCGTGCGGGTCCGCAGAGCGTTTTTGTCAGGCGATGGGGGTGATGCGGCGCAGGGTGTCGATCCGCGCCAGCGCCGCGCCGGAGTCGATGGAGGTGCGGGCCAGAGCCACACCCTCTTTCAGGTCCGCGGCCTTGCCCGCCACCAGCAGCGCCGCGGCGGTGTTGAGCAGGACCGCATCGCGGTAAGCGCCGATTTGCCCGTTCAGGAGGGCGCGGAAGGCTGCGGCGTTCTCGGACGGCGTGCCGCCGAGGATCGCCTCGAACGGATGGACGGGCAGGCCGGCATCTTCGGGATGCGTGGTGAATTCGGTGATCTCTCCACCCTTCAGTTCGACCACGGCGGTGGGTCCGGCGATGGAAATCTCATCCGTGCCGTCGCTGCCATGCACGAGCCAGGCGGCGTCCGAGCCGAGCGCCCGCAGGGTCTCGGCCATCGGGCGGATCAGCCGGGCGCTGAACGCGCCGGTCAACTGGCGCTTGACGCCGGCGGGGTTGGTCAGGGGACCGAGGATGTTGAAGATCGTCCTTGTGCCCAGTTCGGCGCGGATCGGGCCGACATGGCGCATCGCGGGGTGGTGCATCGGCGCCATCATGAAGCCGATCCCGGCTTCGGCGAGACAGCGTTCCACCACCTCTGGGCCCACCATCACGTTCAGGCCCATTTCGGTCAACGCATCCGCCGCACCGGATTTGGACGACAGGTTGCGGTTGCCATGCTTGGCGACGGGCACACCGGCGCCCGCCACCACGAAGGCCGTGGCGGTGGAGATGTTCAGCGTGCCCTTGCCATCGCCGCCGGTGCCGACGATGTCCATCGCGCCCTCGGGCGCCTGCACGGCGTGGCATTTCGAGCGCATCACCGCGGCGGCGGCAGCGAATTCATCGACCGTCTCCCCGCGTGTGCGCAAGGCCATCAAAAGGCCGCCCATCTGGGCCGGGGTCGCGGTGCCCTCAAAGAAGGCCGTGAAGGCGACCTCGGCCTCGGCGCGTGTCAGCGGGCGCTCGGAGGCCAGCCCGATCAGTGGCTTCAAGGCATCGCTCACGCCATCACCTTCAGGCGCGCCGAGGTCAGGAAGTTTTCCAAAAGCGTGTGGCCATGTTCGGAGGTGATGGATTCGGGGTGGAACTGCACGCCCTCGATGGGCAGGCTTTTGTGGCGCAGGCCCATGATCGTGCCGTCGGCCAGCCATGCCGTCACTTCCAGACAGTCGGGCAGGCTGGCGCGTTCGACGATCAGCGAGTGATAGCGTGTGGCCAGAAACGGCGAAGGCAGGCCTGCGAACATGCCTTTGCCCTCGTGGATCATCGAACCCATCTTGCCATGCACAATCTCGTGGCAGCGCACGACATGGCCGCCGAAGGCTTGGCCAATCGTCTGATGGCCCAGACAGACGCCCAGAAGCGGTGTGCCGGTTTCTGCCGCAGCCAGCGTCAGGGGCAGGCAGATGCCCGCCTGATCGGGATCGCAGGGGCCGGGTGACAGGACAATGGCCTCTGGCCGCAGCGCCATGGCCGCCCGCACGTCCATCGCGTCGTTGCGTATGACTTTGACATCCGCCCCCAACTCGCCGAAGTAATGCACGAGGTTGTAGGTGAAGCTGTCATAGTTATCGATCAAAAGCAGCATATGGATCACAACCGTTTGTTTTTGTTGTGCTTCACCACTCGGTTTGTCTGATGATACCCGCCAGAATACCCGCATTCGTCTTTGGTATCCTCGCCAGCCAGCCCAAATGACCGAAGCCTTCGCAAAACTTATCGCTGAACGGCAGACCGGTGTAAACCACGCGGATGCGCCATTCCAACGCGATCCTGCGGTGCGGTGATCGCGCCGCCCGCGGGTTCCGCGCCACTCTGGAGTCGTGATCCGCCGGCCATGCGATTGGCTGTAAAGTGTACTCTGCGCGTCTCTGGTGAAGGGATTGGGTGCTTGGATCTCCGAAAGAGGAAGACGGCTGCCGGAAGGCACCAGTCTGCTTCAGCTTAAGATACTGTATTTCTGTATCTTTATGGTTGCCATTGAATGTCACATCCACAAGGAATGCCGCACCCGTGGCCCTTGCCTTGGTGCATGGCAAGGCACGTGCTGTGCGGTCTGATCTTTGGCGTGAAGGCTTGGAACGGCAGCATGATGAGCCCCTTGCGCGTGAACGCATCGACCGAACCGGGAGTTCGACAGCGGATGTCTGGGAGCGAGTTGGCAGCGAGGACGCAGATGCGCCGTGACAGTGTTCAGGACCGGTCCGTCACATCGCACCGTCGGCGGACGACAGGGCCAATCTCAATGGGCAATGTGGCGATCGTGGCGCGACGCTCTTTGTTGGTGGCGACCCGCAACCTTTTGGCGGTTCGCCTTCAGATCCTGAACCCAGGTGCCTCGCGGACGGTGCCATCGGTCTGGAGCCTGCCGTGATACGATATGCCGCACTCTGCGGCCCGCAGTCGCCCATCTTTTGGGCGCGAACAGCTCTGCGAACCATGACGCACCCGCAAGGCTCCCACACCAGCCGGTCTTCAGATCACCACCTGACCTGCCCCGACGCGGCGGCCATCCAAGACAGAGGCGACACATGCCCATCCTAAAGGCCTTCGACAGGGTCATCTTCTTCGCACATGTCCCAGAGTGCGGCGGCACGGCGGTTGAGCGGTATTTGCGGGCGCGTTTCGGGTCGGTTGCCTTTCTGGACGACCATTTCGATGCCGTGCCCGGCTCGCGCCATTGGACGCGGACATCGGCGCAGCATATTCCAGTTGATATCCTCGACCGGCTTTTTCCTGCGGACTTCTTCGACGCGACCTTCGCCGTCGTCCGCCAACCTGTCGACAGGCTCGTTTCGGAATATCACTTCCTGCGCGATCACCTCCGTCGGATCGGGCCGGAAGAAAGCTTCTCGGACTGGATCCGGCATCTGGAGCGGGCCTTGGCCGAAAACCCGTGGGTCCATGACAATCACGTCAGGCCTATGGTAGATCTCGTGCCAAAGGGCGCAACGGTGTTCCGGCTGGAAGCGGGTCTGGACAAGCTGATCCCATATCTGGACGGTCTCTTCGGCACGTCGGGGGATTGCCCAGGATTCGCCCGTGTTCAGGAGCGCGATCCCAACCTTCCCCGTATCGTGCCCCGTCAGGAAGACATCGCTTTCATCGAGCGGATGTACCATCAGGATTTCGAGACGTTCGGATATGCGCGGCAAGCTGTGCGTCTGACCGGGGGCATTCGCTTGGCACCTGCCTCGCCGCGATCTGGCGTCACCTTGCCTGACGCGGGTCGGATCGACACGGCGCGCCGGTTCCACGACAACGGCGTCGCCTGCTTCCTCAAAGGCGAGATCGCCGATGCCCACGCCAATTTCGTCTACGCGCTGAATTGCGCGCCGGATGACGGGGGGCTCCATTCATTGATCGCCAATACCGCGCTGCGGTTGGGCGCGCCGCACCTTGCCGCACATCACGCCTTGACCGCGCTGGACCGGCAAGCCGGCAATGTCGATGCGCTTGTCGCGCTGGCCGGCGCGCGGTTGCGGCTCAGGGACCCCCGCGCGCGCGCGACGGTCGAGGCGCTGCAAGGCTACGAGCAGCTTGGCGATTTCCGGCACTTGCTCCAGATCGCCCTGTCCTGTGGCGAGGAGGCACCGGAAGTTGTGCTGAACGACATCGCCGGCTATCTTGAAAGCCACCCTAAGGACGTCTTTGCGGGCGAACTTTTGTCCAAGACATTCCGCGCTTTCCAGACTGCGGGCGACGACGCGCGCTTCCGGGCGTTTCTGGACGGGATCGGTCTTCTTGCCGCCCAACCCGGCCGCGCGCCGCTGGGTCGTCCCGCCCCCGGACAGGCCGCCTGTGTCGACGTGATCATCCCGGTCTACAATGCGATCGCGGCGCTTGAGGTCTGTCTTGCCTCGATCCGCACATGGCATTCCCGCTCCATCCGTCGGATCATCCTGGTGGATGACGCTTCCTCGTCAGAATCAGCAGCCTGGCTGGATCACTATCGGGACAGTCATACCGATGTGACCCTGGTCCGAAATGCCCAGAACCTTGGCTTCACCCGCGCGGTCATGGCGGGCGTCGGGCACAGTGACGCGCCTTACATGCTGTTCCTGAACAGCGACACCGAGGTGACACCGCATTGGCTGGATGGCATGTTGCAGGCGATGCAGGCCGATCCCTGGACGGCGCTGGTCGGCCCTCTCTCCAACAACGGATATCACCAGACCATTTTTCCGCCGAAGGCGCTCGACGGACGGCAAACCGCGGATCATGCCACCCACGATATTGCCGCGCTGGTCCGGTCGGGTTCACACAAGGTGTTTCCCCGTGTCCCATTCCTTTCCGGCTTCTGCCTTCTGGTTCACCGCGAAGCCTTTGACCGCGCCGGAGGTCTGGACTGCCAAGCCTTCCCCTACGGCTATTGGGAAGTGCAGGACCTTGCGCTAAAGCTGTTCGATCTCGGGTACATGGCAGTGATCGCGGACAATGTCTATGTCCATCATGCCGGGGCCGGCAGCATCTCGGAGGAGCGCCGACAGGATCTGGTGCTTGAGGGCACGACGAAAATGTATGACCGGTATTCCGGCCTGCGCGTCCTGATCGCCGAGGCGGTCAGCGCCTCGGACCCTGTGGTAGCCCGGCACCGGATGGCCGCGAGGACTTGGGCCGCGCAAAATCTGTACGCACCACCCGCGCCGCCGATTTGGCCCGATGTGCTGAAAGGCAGGGGGGGCGACCCCCGGCTTGTCACCCGAAAACAGCCGCCGGCCTCGGTCGCCGGACGGGAAGTGTGCCTCTTTGTCACGCATTGCCCGCTGGGGATGCCGCTGGACTATACGCTGACCTATATCGAAGCCTTGAAACAGACGGGGCTTTTGGTGATCGTCTGCCTCATCGTCGAGGATCTGGGCATTCCGGTGGCGGACAGCTTGGCGGATCTGGCGGATGGGCTCGTCCTGCGGGAGAATGCCGGCTACGATTTCGGTGCCTGGGCCGATCTTTTGCGGCACTTCCCGCAAGTCTGGAGCGCGGCGCGACTTTACTTCGTCAACGACAGCATCCTGGGGCCTTTCGGGTCCCTCGTCCCGATCATCGAAAGCATTCGCGACCGTGACGCGGGCTTCTTTGCGCTGAGCGAATCCACGATGCCACAGTACCATGCCCAAAGTTTCTTCTTTGGATGGAGCCGGAAGAACCTCGCCGCCGAACCGCTGAGAAATTTCTGGAAAGAGGTGACCAACTTACCCGACAAAGTGGACGTGGTTCTGACCTATGAATTCGGCATTGCTCCGGTTAGCCCGCTTTTGCCGGACACCTCCCGCCAGATCGTGTTCGGATTTGGGCCAATTCTGGGTTGCCCGGCTTCCGAAATTGTGGGTTTCAACCCGACCCACAACGGCTGGCAACGGCTTCTGGCGGCGGGCTTTCCGTTCATAAAGACGGACCTCGTGCGGGACGGGGTCGCACATATCGACAGCGCGGATTGGGAACAGGTTTGTGCGGCACAGGGTGCCGATGTCTCTGCCATGCACCGCAGCATCGAAGGATCACGACTGAACCGCCTGACTTATTCGGTACGGCCATCGACCGATCTTGCTCCAAAGGATCGAGCCCTGGACGTTGAAAATGAGTCGGCGGTTCTGAAGTAAATCGTCTGGGTGCCGTATGAGGGGCGGGGGATCTTTTTCCGAAATGGTCGCGATGATGATGGACGGCCTATGCTTTTTGCAGACGGACGGCCTGTGCTTTAGCAGATCCACCTCCGGCCGATCTGCCGATGCGAAAATACGGGTTCAAGGTTCCGCGAAAGAAACGAGTGGCCGGTCATGATTTTATCTTGACCGTACAAAGACCGATCCAAGCTGCGTGTGTCATATTAAAGATTTGGCTCCATCCATGCCACCTTCTATGCCTTACCGGTGTAGGCCCTACCCTCGTAGCGCCCATGGTTCAGATAATGATAAGCAGCATCCATACCTGCCGCCGCAACATCCGAGTTGAGAAGAAGATACAGGGCAGGGTCGAAATCGGCGGGGAGTCCGGGAAGATTCAAGGCCGGAGCCCTCACTTCCTGTGATGCAAGGCATTCTTGCACAACCCCCATGAACTGCTTCATGTTGTCTTCACTGAACCCCGGATCCACAGGACCGGCGGCGTGACGAACCTTGGTTCTGAGGGCCTCACCTGAAGGAAGATGCAGGTTGATTGTCGCAATCTCATCCGCAAAGGCCTGCAACAGCCGTTCATCCAGTTCCTGACTATATGGATCCCGGCGCCGCTCCGGTTGGGCGCGAAAACGATTGACCAGCAACGCGTTGAGAAGGGGCGACCCGATGGTCTCATGCGCCATAACGATGGCTTTCGCCTGCCAATACGAAATAGAGGGGTTGTGTTCCCCGGCCGCCCGTTCTCTCAGGCCTGCAACTGCGCTGTCCACGCCAATCTCTTGCAACAGCGTCTCAATCAGGTCATGTTTATGCATGTCGTAGTTGCGCAATCTGACATCAAACCCTGCATCAAGCAGAGGAGGTAGCTTCCGCCAGATCCCGTTATCGTTCGTCATTCGACGTTCAATATCCTGTTCGAAATGATCCCTACACAGATTGGTCTTTACTCTCTGCTTCCAAGAGGAAACGGAATGATCATACACATCACGAACAAAGGCTATTAGTGTCAGCTTGTAATACCTCGAAATATCAAGCAACCAGGCGGTATGGTCGGAGTTGAGGCACTGACCTATGAATTCACCGGACAATACAACCGTATCCTGTGGTGATTGCGCTATGGCAGCTTCTGCTGCCGGCTTCAGATACCTGTCGATCACTGCAACCAAATTGCCGTCAAACCGATCCCGACTTGCGTATTGCTGCATCACATGCATCAAGTTTCCGCTACACACCCCTGACGACTGGACCTGTTCCGATTCCGGGAAAGGGTAGCTGATGCCAAGCTGTGCCAGACGGACTGCATTGTGGGACAAAAATGCCTGAATCGCGCTGGATCCGGTTTTCCCAGCCCCGATGTGGATGAAAACGCGCTTGCCGGCACGAGAGTTCTGATTGTCGTTTGCCACAGAGTTCATTCTTCCCGGTTGGGCGCCTGCGCCGTGTCATCGTTTTGCAAACGCATCCGGTTGATGCGTGAGCCTTTGAACTGACGCGCCTTGGCGTCAACATCTACAACATGGAATACACCGGTATTGCCAGTCTGCGGTGTCGATGGCCCCTGCTCCCTCGACACTGCGCAGGCCTTAGTGAAGCGAAATCTTGCGCTTAACAAGCGCTGCCGCGCGTGCGCGGCAGGCTGACGCATCAGAAATCTTGCAGATCGCTGCCAAGGTTTCTCCGGGTGCCAAACCGTGTCGGTCGGACCCATCTGCAATCTTGGCCCGGGCTGACAAGCGCCAGAACGGCCGTGGCGCAAAGGCGCTGATTGGTGGGGCTGGCATCGGCACGTTCACGCGGGCGTCGTCAACGGAACGGCGGATTCGGGCATGGTGCGGGCCCGCGATATCCTCCGAAAATGCACGCGGGGCGAAGACAAGCCGGATTTTGCGGCCGTCAACCCCAGGGACTCTGCGGCGGCAACGCTATCTTCCGCTTCATCGGTGCGGCGTTTCATCATTGGAGCGTGATCAAGGCGGCCCCGTACGGCACTTCGACGATCCTGTCGGCAAATGCGACGGGCCATGCGGGGCTGACACGCGGGTGCCGGTGACGCTTGGCACGTCTGCCGACCCGACCGCCGCCGACTTGGTCACGAGATCGTCGATCGGTTGCCTGACGCTTCGGGTGCCACGGCTCCGGTTTGGCGCGCCGGGGTCGCTCCATGTTTCAACGGTGGGCGTGGCCGGACCAGACTCTTCCGCGCGGTTGAGGACCTTGAAGCCTGCCCCCGATCCTGGAAAGCATTGCGGTGCTGACCCGTGCCATTTGGGGGTGAACCCGGCGTCGGACAGGGTTATACAGAGCCTGAAAAGCACGGCAGCATGAAGGGATACCCGCAAAAGGGATCGGTGCCGCCGGGCGGGCCTTGGCCTATTGGGGACGTGAGGGAGCACTGAAGTGGCGCGGAGTTTTGCGAGCGGTCTGGTCTGGGGCTTTGTGGTCATGGGGGCGGGTTTTGCCCTGATGTCGCAACTGACGCCACTGCCCAACAGCCGGTTGTCCAATCCCAAGGCTGTCGTTGCGGGGAATTCGGCGACAGTGACCCCGAAGGACGCGCAGCCCATAGACGCAGTGCAAGCGGCTCTTCCTCCGCCTCAACCCGCCACGACGGCGGGGAACACGGCCAAGGCCGTTGTGGACAACTCCAGTGGGACAGGAACCGTGGGTCAGGCTTCGGACCCTGCAACGGCGGCACCTGCGACGGCGGCAAATGGCGCCGACCCGGCGGATGGAACCACGAAGGTCACGGCGGCGACGGGTCCGTCGGTCAGCCCGTCGGTGGCGCAGGCGAGCATTCCGGTGTCGTCTGGTGCGGCACCGGCCGCTGGGACGACGGGCGTTTCGCCGGCAACACACGCGGCGGCTCCAAAACCGGTCGGGACGGGTCAGGAGGGTATGGCTGCGCTGCAGGCCCCGAAAGTCGACGGGGCGCCGGGTTTGACCGCGCCGACGGGCAATCAAGTCTCGATACGCGTCACGCCCGGGTCTGCCGCGCCCGCTCTGCCCGCCCTCGCTCCTCCCGGGGCCAGCTTGCCGGGTGCAATCGATGCCAAGACGTCAGGAACGCAGACCACGACCGGTGAGCCGAAGAGTCCTGACACCGGACCGGGTGATGCGATGGCCAGCGCCCCGGGTGCCGGGTCTGCACCCAAGGCCGCAACGCAGCCAGCCCGGGCCGCGGATGCTCTGCCCAAGGCCGACACGGCCACCGCGATTGCCGCGGCACCCCGGATTGCCGCGCCGGCGGCACGGGAAACTTCGGTGACAGCACCCGCTTCGCCCGAACCCGTGGCGCCCGAGGCTGCCGCACCTTTGGCGCAGGGTGCGGCACCTGCGGCGGGCCCGTTGCCGGAGGTTCCCGCTGTGGCCGAGGCTGCCCCGGCCCTGTCGTCGTTGGATGCGGCGCTCACGGCACCCGATGCGGACCAGATCCCGACTGCACCTGTGCCTCAGCCCGATCCGCTCGGGTCGAAAGATGGGCTTTTGGTGCCGTCGCAGGGGGCTGGCCTTTCCGAACCGACGCGGTTGCCGCAGATCGCGGCGCCGGATGATCCGGGTCTTGCAGCCGCACCGATGCCGGTTGTCGTAGCGCCTGATCCCGCCGATGCGAGCCCCGCAGCGCCGCGGGCGCTGGCGCCGCGCTTGCTCAAACCGGATGCGGCGCAGTTGCCGGCGGTCAAGCCGCTCGGGAGCACTGTGCCAACTGGGCTGAAACCAAGCGTGCCGGGGGTGGAAACCAATGCCCTGCCGCAGATCGGCGGTGCGACCAAGGGAACCGCTGCGGTGGTCCCGACCGATGCTGCGGCGGATCAGCCGATCGTGAAATACGCGCGCCCCTTCCAAAGCCGGGACGGCAAGCCGCTGTTCGTCATCCTGCTGCATGACGTGGGGGCTGCGGGGGTGAGTCGCGCGGAACTGGCCAAGCTGCCCTTCCCGGTGACCTTCGTGGTGGATCCCCTGGCGACCGACGCGAAACTGGCGGAAAAAACCTTCCGCGATGCCGGGCAGGAAGTGCTGATGCTGGCCAATGGCATTCCGGACGGCGCGACGGCCGGTGACCTTGCCCAGACCTTCCAGACCCTGCAGGATATCTTGCCCGAGGCGGTGGGCGTGATCGATCAGGACACCGCCGGGTTTCAGGACAACCGCGCCCTGTCGGGTCTGGTCTTGCCGGTCATCGCTGATCAGGGCCGCGGCCTTGTGACCTATGACCAGGGTTTGAATGCCGCCGATCAGATCGCCCGCCGTGACGGATTGCCCGCCGCCGTGATCTTCCGTCATCTGGATGGCGCGGGCGAAAGCCAGTCGGTGATGCGGCGCTACCTTGACCGCGCGGCTTTCAAGGCCGCCCAGGAGGGGTCGGTGGTGGTGATCGGCGATACGCGGGCCAATACAGTGGCCACGATCTTGCAGTGGACGATCGAGGGCAAGGCCTCGGGCGTCGATCTCGCTCCGGTGACGGCGGTGATGGGGCGGAAGTGACGCAGCATGGGCAGATTGCCCATCCCACCATTGGCCGGCTTGTGCGCGGATGGCGAAGGTCCTTTGGCCGGATCATGGGCCCGGGTTTGATCCTGGGGGACCACCCGTGTCCTCCGGGAGGGTTTCATACCCTCCGGACCACCCGTGGGTTATTTGTGCAATGTGAAATCGGAAGCGTCTGTCATGGCAGGCGCCGTGGGACGCGGTCGCGGAGATTTGGGTAGGATGGGCAGTTTGCCGATGTTCGCTCAGGTATTGCCGCGGCGTGCAAAGGTTCCTGCATCTTCCGCCGCGCGGCGCAGGGCTTTGGATTTGTTGACGGTTTCCTGATATTCAGATTCAGGGTCGCTGTCATAGACCACGCCGCCCCCGGCCTGGGTGTAAAGGTATTCGTCCTTCAGGACGGCCGTGCGCAGGGCGATGCAGAAGTCCATCTCGCCATTGGCCGCGAAATAGCCGATGCCGCCGCCGTAGACTCCGCGTTTCTCGGGTTCCAACTCGTCGATGATCTCCATCGCGCGAACCTTCGGCGCGCCGGAGACGGTGCCGGCGGGCATACCGGCCAGCAGGGCGGAGAGGGCGTCTTCGCCGTCAGCGATCTGGCCTACCACGTTGGAGACGATGTGCATGACGTGGCTGTAGCGTTCGACGATGAATTGCTCGGTCGGTCGGACGGAGCCGACCTTGGCCACGCGGCCCACGTCGTTGCGGCCGAGGTCTAGCAGCATCAGATGCTCGGCGCGTTCCTTCTGGTCGGCGAGAAGGTCGGCTTCGAGGAAGCGGTCTTCTTCCGGCGTGGCCCCGCGTCTGCGGGTGCCGGCGATGGGGCGGATGGTGATCTCGCCCTCCCTCAACCGAACCAGGATTTCCGGGCTGGCACCCACGACCTGAAATCCACCGAAGTTGAAGAAGAACATGAAGGGCGAGGGGTTGGTGCGGCGCAAGGACCGGTAGAAAGCGAAGGGCGGCAGTTCGAAGCGTTGCTTCCAGCGTTGCGAGGGGACGACCTGGAAGATGTCGCCAGCGCGGATGTAGTCCTTGGCCTTTTCCACCGCCGCCTTGTAGCCCTCGTGGCTGAAGTTGGATACGGCCTCGCCTACGGGCGCGGCCTCACCCAGATCGCGCTGCGCAGGCGGCGCGCGGTCGAGGTCGCGCAGCGCGTCCATCACCCGTTCTGCCGCCTGGGCATAGGCGGCGCGGGCAGACAGGCCGGAGGCTACGAAGGCGGGGGCCACGACGGTGACCTCGCCCTTCACCCCGTCCAGCACCGCCACGACCGAGGGGCGCAACAGAATGGCGTCGGGCAGGCCCAAGGGGTCGGGGTTCACATGCGGCAGGTGCTCGACCAGACGGATCATGTCGTAGCCGAGATAGCCGAAAAGGCCCGAGGCGATGGGCGGCAGGCCATCGGGCAGATCAATGCGGCTTTCGGCGATCAGGGCGCGCAGGCTTTGCAGCGGCGGCAGGGCCTCGTCCACAAAGGCGCTCGCGTCGAAGCGGGCCTCGCGGTTGATGCGCGCACGGGTGCCGTGGCACTGCCAGATCAGGTCGGGTTTCATCCCCACCACCGAATAGCGGCCCCGCACCTCGCCGCCAGTCACCGATTCCAGCATGAACGTGTCGGTTCGCGCCTCGGCCAGCTTCATCATCAGCGACACCGGCGTGTCCAGATCGGCGGCCAGCCTCGCAAAGACCAACTGGTTGCGGCCTTGGCCCCAAGCCGCTTCAAAGGCTGCAAAATCGGGCTGCAGCTTCATGGCTCAGTTCATCCGGGCCTGAACGGCATTGATCGCTGCCTGGTCGATCTTGAGGCCGCCCTGCGAGGTCATGGCGGTGGAGAACAGCTCATAGGCGTCCTGCGCGATCGACTGGGCGGCTTGGGTCGACAGCCCGTCCAGCGCCGCCTTGGCCTTGTCGCCGGTCATCTCGGCCTTGGTGATGCTGTCGAGCCGCAGCAGGGCGACCACGCCTTTCGCGTCGATCTTGGCGACCTCGCCCGTCTTGAGCGTGAAGGCACTGGCCACTGCATCGTCGGGGATGCCGTCCAGCTTGGCAGCGCGGGTGGTGGAGGAGACGTGATCGGCAATCCCCAGCGTTTCCAGCCGGGCGCCACTTTTGACGGCGGCAAGGTCGGCATCGGCCAAAGCGGTCAGCGCGGTGGCCAGAGCCTCGGCATGGTAGGCCGTTGCCACCTTGTCATGCGCCTTCTCGAACGGCACCGGGGTGGGCGGCACGGTCTCGCTGACCTGCGCCACCATCAGGCCGCCACCTGACAGACCGAAGCTTTGCGCGAAATCACCGGGCTGCATCGCCTCGATCGCCTTGGCGAAGGCCGGGTCCTGCGTGATCGGGTCGTTGTCGTCGGCGCCCTTGGCATAGTCGGTCGTGCCTACGGTCATCTTCTGATCCTTGGCCACATCCGCAACGGTCGAGCCGCCGGCCAGAAGGTCGTTGATCGTCTCGTTCTTGGCGGCGATGGCTGCGACAGCGGCTTTCAGCTGCAGATCGGCCTTCAGCTTGTCATGCGCCTGCTCCAGCGTGGTCGCCTGGGCGGGCAGGATGCCATTCATCCGGAAGAGGGCAGGCCCGAGGTCCGACGGCAGCGGGCCCACGACGCCCGGCGCAGTCATGGCAAAAACGTCTTTGCCCGCAGCCCCAAGCTGGGCCACCGTCACGTCGCCCATGTCGATGTCGGTCAGTGCCAGACCACGCGCCTTGACCAGATCCTCGAACGGGGTGCCGGCGTCCAGCTTGGCCTTGGCCGCCTTGGCCTCGTCTTCGGACGGGAAGACCAAACGTTCGACCAGCCGCTTTTCGGGAAGGTTGTAGGTGTCGGTGGCGGCGTCATAGGCGGCTTTGATATCTGCCTCGGCCACGGTCTGGTCCTTGGAGATGTCGGCCGGTTGCAAGAGCGCGTAGCTGACACGCTTGGCCTCTGGCCGGGTGAAATCGGCGATATGGGCGGTGTAGAAGGCCTTGAGCTGATCGTCAGTGGGCGCGGGCAGCTTCTGAGCCAGACTGCTTTCGGTCAGTTGCAGCAGCGTGAAGCCGCGCGTCTCACCCTGATAGGCATAGACGGTGTTGGTCAGGGATTGCGGCGTCAGGATGCCGCCGACGATGGCCGCTTGCAGGACCTGACGCGAGAGGTCGGCGCGCATGCCGGTTTCGAATTCCTTGACCGAGATGCCGTTCTGTTCCAGCAACTGGGCATATTGCGCGCGGTCGAACTTGCCTGTCACGTCATGGAAGGACTTGTTGGCGGCGATCTTCTGGGCCACCTGAAGGTTGCCCGCCGAAAGCCCCAACCGCATCGCCTCGTTGTCAAGCGCCGCGTTCGACACAAGTCCGCTGAGCACCTGCGCATCCAGCCCGAACATCTGCGCCTGCTGCAGGGTCAGTTGCGTGCCGAACTGTTTGGAGAACTGGTTGATCTGGTTCTTCAGCGCCCGGGCATAGGTGTTGGTGCTGATCTCTGCCTTGCCGACCGTGGCCACGCTGTCGATCGTATGGCCAAAGTTGGTGACCCCATAGCCGCCAAGACCGATCACGATCATGCCCAAGAGCACGAAGGCCAGGATGCTGCTTCCCGTGCGGGAGCCCTTGCGGGCGACGATCTCATCGCTGTCGTGCGGCGTGGTGGTCTTGGCCATGTCGGGCGTCCTTTGCAAAGTAGCAGGGGTTTAAGCCGAAAGGGGGGAGAGGGGCAAGGGCGCAGCCCTGGCGGCGTCGCTGTCCGGCGCGGCGCCAAGGATTTTTCTGCGAGAATCCCTGCTTTGGCGCCATGTCAGGGGTGGAAGGCGGCCAGCCGTTTGAACAGCTCGTCGATGCCCGCGCGGTCGATGTTGGCGAAGGCGATGCGGATCTGGCGCTTGCCCTCGGGCGAGCCTTCGGGCTGGAACATCGAACCGGGCAGCATCAGGATCGCGCTTTCGGTGACGGCGGCCTTGCAGACCTCCTCCGAGGTTTTGGTGAACGGATGCTCGACATAGGCGAAATAGGCGCCGCAGCCCAGAAGCTTCCAGCCGGGCAGGGCGCCAAACCCCTCGACCATGGCGTTGCGGCGTGACAGGATTTCATCCCGTTCCCCAGCCACCCATTGCGACAGGTTGCGCATGCCCCAGAGCGCCCCGATCTGACCCAGTTGGCTGGGGCAGATGGCAACGGTATCAAGGAACTTCTCCACCTCCGCGAGGCGCGCCGTGGAGGCGACGATGGCGCCAACCCGGTGGCCGGTCAGCCGATAGGCTTTCGAAAAGGAGTACAGCTGGATGAACGTGTCATCCCAATCCGGGTCAGCAAACAGATCATGCGGGCGACCCGTGCGTCCGTCAAAATCGCGGTAGGTCTCGTCGACAATCAGAGCAAGTCCACGGGCGCGGGCGAGATCGCGGAATTCGGCCAAGGTTTCGGAAGGGTATTCGACCCCGCCGGGGTTGTTGGGCGATACCAGAACGATGGCGCGGGTCTTGCCAGTGATGAGGGCGGCGGCGGCCTCGGCATCGGGGATCAGGCGGTCATCGGTGCGCAGGGCGACGGCCGTCAGGCCCTGCATGTCGAGCCACATTTTGTGATTGAAATACCATGGCGTGGGCAGGATCACCTCGTCTCCCGCACCGGCGAGGGTGGACAGAACCGCGCAGAAGGCCTGATTGCAGCCTTGGGTGATGGCCACTTGATCGGCAAGGACCGTGCCGCCATAGGCTTGGGTCCACTGGCTGGCAATCTCGGCGCGCAGGGCCGGCAGGCCCAGGACGGGGCCGTAGAGATGGGCATTTGGGTCATAGAGGGCTGCATCCGCGATGGCCTGACGCAGGCCTTCCGGCGGCAGGTCGACCGGGGCGGCCTGACTGACGTTGATCAGGGGTTTGTCGGCCGGGAAGGTCAGGCCCGCAATCCAGCGCCGCGCCTCCATGACGGGCGGGGGATCGGTGGCGGCCATGGCGGGGTTGAGGGGCTTGATCTGGGTCATCGCAGGTCCTTTGTTTGGACCAGTTGAAGCGCGGGACGCGGGCAAGTGCAAGGGGCGAGGTAGGATGGGCCGTCTGCCCATCTTTCCAGGGTCATGGGCGGATCGCCGATCCTATCCAAATTCAGGGTCAGCCCTTGAGGAAAGCCCGCCGCGATTCTTCCGCGATCGCCTGCCGCATCTCGACTTGGGCGAGCTGCGCCATCACCGTCTGCCGCGCATTCTCTTCGGTCAGGCTGGCCAATTGCGTTCGCAGGACCGCAGCCTGCTTCTTCAGCGTGATCTCCTCGGGGAGAACCCCCGCCTCGGCCATGATCCGGAACCCCACCGCATCGCCCGCCGAGACAAAGGCATCGCCGGGCCGATCGGGCAGGGGCTTGCCCTCCCCCTCCAGCCCCTGCAGCTGTCCTTTCAGCCGCGCTTTGGTGATCTGCTGTTCGGCAAGCCGCGAAAACCATGACATGATGTACCTCGCTGTCCCAATATATGGTGAGAGATGGCACCAAAGGAAGGGGGGCCTCAGCCCCCCTGACCCCCCGAGGATATTTGGGCAAGAATGAAAGGGCACAAGGGAGCCAGCCCCCGGTGTTTTCCCCGAATGGCCCGCGTGGCCCCGAGCCGCTTGACCGCACGCCGGAGTCGGAACGGGGGCCGCGCAAGCCCCGGTTCAGTGTCCGACGGACCGGGCCGGCACGTGGCCGATTTCGCTCAGCCGATTTCGGCCAGTCGGCTCAGCGCTGCCCGCAGCTTGGCGGCCTCGTCCTCGCGGGCGTCCAGATTGGCGCGGGCTTCGTCGACCACCTCCTCGGGGGCGGAGGCCGCGAAGGCCGGGTTGTTCAGCCGACCCTTCAGCCCGCCGATTTCCTTGGCCAGCTTGTCCATCGTCTTTTGCAGACGTGCTTTTTCCTCGGCAATGTCGATCAGGCCTGCGAGCGGGATGGCGAAGGTGGCGCCTTCCAGCGCGAGGGTAATCGAACCTTTCGGGGCGGGGCCTTCGGCGAAGGTCTCGATCCGCGCCAGGCGACGGATCAGACTTTCGTTCCGGTCCCATGCCGCGCGGGATTCCGCCGACAGACTCATGGCCACGAGGTCGATCTTCAGGCCGACCGGTACATGGACCTGGGCGCGGGCCGAGCGGATTTCGTCGATCAAGGTGGTGACAAAGGCCATTTCGCGGTCGGCCTCGGGGGTTACGAGGTCCAGGCCATAGGTCGGCCAGTTGGTATGAACCAGGAGCTTTTCACGGGTGCCCGTGGTGGACCAGAGCTCCTCGGTGATGAATGGCATGATCGGGTGAAGAAGGATCATGCTTTGGTCGAGGACCCAGGCCATGGTGGCACGGGTTTCCTGCGCTTGTTCGCCGTCGAACAGCGGTTTGGCGAATTCGACATACCAGTCGCAGACTTTGCCCCAGACGAATTTATACAGCGCATCGGCTGCGGTGTCGAAGCGGAAGGTCTTCAGCGCCTCGTTCACTTCAGCGAGGGCCTTGGCGGTCTCGCCGATGATCCAGACGTTGGCGGTGGCGGATGCTGTCGGCGGGGTGGCGGCGGTGGCGTAGCCCTCCCAGACCCCGTTCATCTCGGCAAAGCGGCAGGCGTTCCACAGCTTGGTGCCGAAGTTGCGGTAGCCGGCGATGCGCTGGGTGTCCATCTTGAGGGTACCACCCAGCGAGGCCATCGCCGCATTGGCAAAGCGCAGGGCATCGGCGCCGAATTCATTGATGATGTCCAGAGGGTCGATGACGTTGCCCAGTGACTTGGACATCTTCTTGCCCTTGGCATCGCGGACGAGGCCATGCAGGTAGACCGTCTTGAACGGCACGTCATTCACCACGGCCAGCTGCATCATCATCATCCGGGCGACCCAGAAGAAGATGATATCCGCCCCTGTGATCAGGGTGGAGGTCGGGAAATACTTCTGCAGTTCCGGGGTGTTGTCGGGCCAGCCGAGCGTGCCGATCGGCCAGAGGCCGGAGGAGAACCAGGTGTCGAGGACGTCAGGGTCGCGCCAGATCGGGTAGGTCAGGTGTGTCGGGTCCTGCGACAGGTTATAATCGGCCAGGGACTGCGCCAGCAGCGCCACGGCGGCGTGGCGGTCGACCACTTCGACGACGCGGGCGGCGTTCAGAGGATGCGGCAGGGGGGCGAGATCGTCACGGAAGAATTCGGCCACGGCTGCACTGTCGGCGGCGCAATGGGAACGCGCCTCGCGTTCGACATAGCCGCCGTCGCCGAGGATGTTGAGGATCTCGACCTCATCCAGCGCATCGTCGCCTTCGTCGTCGGTGAAACTGTCGACATCAAGATTCAGGCCATACCACACCGGGATCTGGTGCCCCCACCACAGCTGGCGCGAGATGCACCAGGGTTCGATATTCTCTAGCCAGTGGAAATAGGTGCGCTCGCCCGATTGGGGCATGATCACGGTGTCGCCGTTGCGCACCGCATCCAGCGCGAGGCCGACGATCTTGGCGGTGTCGACGAACCACTGGTCGGTCAGCATCGGCTCGATCACCACTTTGGAGCGGTCGCCGAAGGGCTGCATGATGGGCTTGGCCTCGACCACCGGTTCCAGGTGCAGGGCTTCGGAGTTGGTTTCTTCGTCGACGGTCCTCACCAGCGTGGTCACGGCAAGGCCAGCGGCGTTGATATCGGCCACAACCAGCTTCCTCGCCTCGAAGCGGTCGAGGCCGCGGTATTTCTCGGGCACGAGGTTCAGGCTGTCGACTTCGTTCTCGTTGGTCGGCGAACCGGCCGCGATTTCGCGGGCGCGGGCGACGGCGACCTCATAGGGCGCGCCATCGGCACGCATGAAGCCGCGAGTGTCCATCAGGCGGTACATCGGCAGGTTGGCGCGCTTGGCGACCTGATAGTCATTGAAATCATGCGCGCCGGTGATCTTCACGGCACCCGAGCCGAAGGTCGGGTCCGGATATTCGTCGGTGATGATCGGGATCTGCCGGTCACACAGCGGCAGGTGCACCATCTTGCCGACGATGGGGGCATAGCGGGCATCCGAAGGATGGACAGCAACCGCGCCGTCGCCCAGCATCGTCTCGGGCCTTGTGGTGGCGATGGAGATGTAGTTGCGCTTCTCGCGCAGGGTCACTTGGCCTTCGGCGTCTTTTTCAAGGTATTCATAAGTCTCGCCGCCCGCGAGGATGTATTTGAAGTGCCACATGTGGCCCTTCACTTCGATATTCTCGACCTCAAGGTCAGAGATGGCAGTCTCGAAATGGGGGTCCCAGTTGACCAGACGCTTGCCGCGATAGATCAGGCCCTTGTTGTACATGTCGACAAAGACCTTGACGACCGCATCGGGGAAATTGCCCGACATCGTGAAGGCCTCGCGGTCCCAATCGCAGGACGCGCCGAGGCGTTTGAGCTGGTTGATGATCGTGCCGCCGGATTGTTCTTTCCACTCCCAGACCTTGGACAAGAACGCCTCACGCCCCATCTCGCGCCGCGTGGCGTTGGACTTGTCGCGGGCGAGTTCGCGTTCAACCACCATCTGCGTGGCAATCCCGGCATGGTCGGTACCGACCTGCCAGAGCGTGTCATGGCCCTGCATGCGGTGCCAGCGGATCAAAATGTCCTGAAGTGTGTTGTTGAAAGCATGACCCATGTGCAGCGAGCCCGTCACATTGGGCGGCGGGATCATGATGGAAAACGCCTCAGCCCCGGGTACCGCGTTCGCCCCGGCGCGGCCGACCTTCTGGTCGATCCACAGCTTGGAGATGCGGGCCTCGGCTTCCGCGGCGTTGAAGGTCTTTTCCATGGGCATGACGGCGATCCTGAAGTAGTTTGCAGGTCTATTAGCGAAGTGTCGGAGGTTGGAAAAGGCTTATGAAATGGAAAGCCTTGCATTACCTGCGCTGGCACGATCCTTTCCGCGCCCTGCGCAAGGGCGGTGCAGTATGCCTTGCGCTGTCATTCGGCAGTCTGATCATGATGGGTGATGCTCTGCCCGACCTTTCCAAGGTCTGGCACCTTTCGCGCAATGGTATGGAAACCAACGGCACCGTGCTGCGCCATTACACCAACGGAACCTCCGGCAAGGGCAATCGCTTCTGGGTCGAATACCAGTTCGAGGCACAGGGGCGTAATACTGGTTCGGCACCCGTCTCCGAAAGCGAATGGGTCGCTTACCGGCCCGGTCGGCCCATAGCCGTCTGGTATCTGCCCGACGATCCAGACAACCATTCGATCAGCCCAGGCGGCGCGCTTTGGCAAACCCTCATCTTCTGCCTCCTCGGTGCTTTTTTCCTGTCCTGCGCGATCTTGGGAACGCTTGCCATCCTCGTGCGGACGATCCGGCAGGCTTACCTGCGCAGCGTCGGCCTTCCCATGACAGCGACGATAACCCGCATCGCTTCAAGCGGACGCAGCAGCTTCATCTCGCAATCCTGGATCATGATCTGGAAGGACGAGACGGGCCGACAGGGGCGTAGCGACCCGCGAACCGCTTGGTTCCATTCCCGTGAGCCGCTTCCCATCGGAACCACCATCACCATCTACGCCGACCCCAAAGGCCGTCTCCCCTCGGTCTGGGAGGGTGATTGCGGGGCGCGGTGCGGGGTTGGGGACTTGGAGCGACTGCGTTAGGGTGGGGCGGATGGTTGACGCTTTGGCGCAAGGCGGGTGCGGGATGGCGGTTTCGAAGCGTGGGGTTCTTGGGTTGGCTCTGGCTTCGCCGGGGTGGGTCTTTGCGCTTTTGATCCTGATTGGCCTGGGGATCGCCGTCCCGGCCGAGGTGATGTTCGAGCGGGCCTGGCGGTTGCAGATGGGCGGCGCCACGGTTGAGGGCACGGTGGATCGGCTTTGGACCTCCACCCGGTCCTGCGGCAAGGACAACATGGACACCTGCACCGATTACAATGTCGACTTCGGCTTCGACCCGGGCACGTGGCGGCAGACCGAGATCAGCGTCACGCAAGGGTTTTTCGAAGCCCTGAAGGAAGGCGGGCCGATCCCGGTCCGCTATGTCCGGGACGATCCCACGATCATCGAGGTGGAATCGGGCTGGACCTTCTTTGAGGGCATCCTTTTCCTGTACGTCGCACTCACCTTCCTGATCGGCGGCGGGTTTGGTCTGGGATGGCGCAGGCGTCTGGCCCATCGGCTAGTCACGCTGCGCGAGACGGGTGAACGGCGGCAAGCCATGGTCACGGCGCAGGAGCGAACGAACTTCCGCGTCACCGGCACCCCGCTTTACCGGCTGCGCTGGCGCGACGAGGCCGGGGTCACGGGGCAAAGCCAGGCTTGGCCGCAAGCCAGGTTGCCCGCCCTCGGCAGCGCAGTGACCATTTATGCCGACCCCGCAGGCAATCTCCCTCCCGTCTGGGAGGGAGATTGCGGCGCACGCTGAGCCTCAGGCGGGGCCGACAAGGGCCAGCATGGCACCCTGCGGATCGATGATCTGCAGGGTGAAGGAGCCCCCCGGAATCGCGTCGGGGCCATGCATCACCTTGCCACCGGCCGCAGTGACCGCCGTGACGGCGGCATTGGCCGAGACTACGCCGAAATAAGGCTTCCAGAACGGCGGCGCGACCGGCGCGGCGAAGGTGCCGCCGATGTCGACACCGTCGCGGGCGATCATGTGATAGGTCATGCCGGGCCCCATTTCCATGCTGCCAGACAGGGTCCACCCGAGCAGCGCGCCGTAAAACTCCATTGCGGCGGCGGGGTCATGGGTCACCAGTTCATTCCAGTTGCCATGTCCCTGCTTGCGCAGATCAAAGGCTGTTCCGCCGCTGCCATCGGCCATCGGCAGAGGCTGCAACAGGCAGAAGGTGGCGCCCTGCGGGTCGGCCAGAATCGCGAACCGGCCGGTGTTCGGGATATCGGATGGCGGCACATGAACCCGGGCTCCGAGCTCCGTCGCAGCGGCCACGGCGGCATCGCAGTCATCAACGGCGAAATAGATCGACCATGCGACGGGCTGCTCTCCCTCAGCCTGCATCATGCCCGCCACCATCGCCTCTCCGGCACGGGCAATCAGGTAAGTCATCCCCGGTGTGCCGCTGTCGGCAACGGTCCAGCCCAGCACCGGGCCATAAAATGCCTGTGCCTTGGCGATATCCTTGGTGCCCAATTCATACCAGCAGGGCAGGCCGTGAAATCTCGACATTCAAACCTCCAGCAAATCTGTTGACGTAACGGCAACCTGCCTCTTGCAGGTCCAGTAAACAATTCTAAACTGCATCCATGAACATTTTGCACGATGGTCGCCGTTACGAGGAAGGGTGCTTTTCCGCCCATGCTCTCGACATTGTCGGAGACCGTTGGACCTTGCTGATCGTTCGCGAATTGATGCTGGGCCCTCTACGCTTTGCCGAAATCAAGGCCGGAATATCGGGGATTGCCGCCAATATCCTGTTGCGCCGCCTTGAAGAACTGGAACGGACCGGCATCCTGCGCCAGTCCACCCAGCCGTCGCCGGTCGCGGCGCAAGCCTATCTGCTGACCGCCGCAGGACAGGCCTTGTGGCCCGTGATCCGATCGCTCTGTCGTTGGGGGGCCACGCAGGCAGGTCATGATCCCACGCTGTTCGTCAGCCCCACTTCCGTCATGCTGTCGATGGGCGCTGTCTATGGTGGCAAACGGCTCAGCCTTGATGCGGGTTTCAATCTGGACGGCGCGATGTTCACCCTGCGGCTGGAGGCGGGCCGCCCGCTGCTGAGCCGCGCCAAAAGGCTTGAGGGCGATCTGACCTTCACCGGCACGCCCAACGGCGTGGGTATGGCGATCTACGGACCCTGGCCTCTGGCCGAAAGCGTGGAGCAAGGCCGTGTCATCGTGACAGGCGACCCCGGCTTGGCCCAGGCCTTCGTGGACGGCTTTGACCTGCAGCGGGCCGACACAGAGCCTGCGCCCTTCAACCTTGTTCCGACCTGATCGCTTGATCTTGGCCCAAATACCCTTGGGGTGCGGGGGCGAGCCCCCGCCTGTTCCGAGGAATGCCGGATCAGACCGCGCGGTCGATCCGGGTCGACAGATGGATCAGGCTTTCCGAGGATTTCACCCCGGTCATCGCACCGATCTGATCCAGCACCCCGTCCAGCACCGCCGTATTCGGGGCGGCCACCTGCAACAACAGATCGAACCGGCCCGAGGTGGTAAAGACCCGCTCCACTTCCGCAATCGCCTTCAGCCGTGACAGGATCGCCGCCTGCCCGCGCGGCTCGATCGTGAGCAGAACCGAGGCGCGCAGACGCCCCTGCCGGGCCTCCTCGCCCAGTTTCAACGTGTACCCCGCGATGATGCCGCCGCTCTCCAGACGCTCCAGTCGGGCCTGTATGGTGGAGCGGGCCACCTTCAGACGGCGGGCCAAGGTGGCCACCGACATCCGCGCATCGGCACTGAGAAGTCCGATTATGGTCCGATCGAGCTCATCCATACAACATGTCTTCCTTTTTCGTCATTATGACGACTAATTCTGACATTTATATAGTTTTGTTCGGTGAAGTTGTCACGCATATCACGCATCCTCAGTTGCAGGAAAAGGGCGGTTCATACGCACCTGGCCTGGTTGGAAAAACCGCGCTAGTGCCAAGGCCGCCTGTCCATTTGTATGGCAACGGGGAGGGACTAGCATCTTGTTGGCAGAAAGGATTACGCCGATGGGACTGTCCAAAACGATCTGGACCAATCCGACCGAATACCTCCGCAATCAGCAACCGGAAAACCCGGTTCTGTTCTTTGCGCCGCAGGTCGTGCAGGCCACTGCACGCCGTTTTCTTGATGGCTTTCCGGGTCTTGTGACCTATGCCGTCAAGTCCAACCCCTCGGAAGAGGTGGTGGAAAACCTGATGGCGGCGGGGGTCAAGGGCTTTGACTGCGCCTCGCCATTCGAGATCGACCTGATCCGCCGGCTCGATCCGGATGCGGCGATCCACTACCACAACCCGGTCCGCTCGCGGCCCGAGATTGCGCATGCGGTCGCCCGCAATGTAAAATCGTGGTCGGTGGACAGCCGGTCGGAACTGGCCAAGCTGGTCGAACTCGTGCCCTATGACGGCTGCGAAATATCGGTGCGCTTCAAGCTGCCGGTCACGGGTGCCGCCTACAACTTCGGCGCCAAGTTCGGTGCCACGGCAGACCTCGCGGCAGACCTCTTGAAAATCGTGGCCGACGCGGGCTTCATCCCCTCGATCACCTTTCACCCGGGCACGCAATGCACGGACCCGGAAGCCTGGGCGTCATATATCCGCGAGGCGGCTCTGATTGCGGCAAAGGCCGGCGTGAAGATCGCCCGTCTCAACGTCGGCGGCGGCTTTCCGAACAACCGGGTTGGTGGCGAGACGGTCGACCTTGAGTTGATCTTCGAGACCATCGACCGTGTTGCGACCGAATCCTTCGGCGCTGACCGTCCCGCACTGGTCTGCGAGCCAGGCCGGGGTCTCTGCGGCGACGCCTATGCCGTGGCTGCCAAGGTGAAATCGGTGCGCGATGATGCGCATATCTTCCTGAATGACGGCATCTACGGCTCGATGTTCGAATTCAGTCAGATCGGCATCATCAACCGCATCGACGTGCTGGACCCGCGCGGCCACCGCCGTATGGGGGCTATCGAAGGCCGTGTCGTCTTTGGACCGACCTGCGATTCGGTCGACCGTCTGCCGGGCGAAGTGCCGTTGGCCGCCGATATTGCCGAGGGTGACTATGTCATAATCCAAGGCATGGGCGCCTATTCCACCGTCACCAACAGCCGCTTCAACGGCTTTGGCGAACTGGCCTGCGTCACGGTCCTGTCGCTCAAGCTCTGATCGCGTACCATAATAACCCCCGGACAGGTGCGCCTGTCCGGGGGTTTTCTTTTTGAATCTTCGGTTGCACTGGTCTGCGGTTTCAGTCCTTGAGGACCGAAGCCTCGATCCGCGTCAGAAGTTTCTGGATATAGGGCCCATGCGGGCGCAGGCTGTGCGCGGCGCGGATCAGGCGCAGCGCCGCATCCGGGTTGGATCCCTGCAGGGCATGAGCTGCCAGCTTCAAGTCATCTGCCGACAGGGCTTGCAGCGTTGTCGCCCGGCGTCCGAGGGCGACGATGGTTCCCTGCAGCGCCGCCACACAGGCCGCCTCATCGAGTTCGTCGTTTCCGATCTCAGGGTAGTCGCTGAAATCGTCGTTGAACAACGCCGGCGCGGCGCTGATCGTCAAGCGATCGTTCAGGCGACGATTGCCCTCCAGATAGGGGTGCAGAAACGCGCGGGCCTGATCGCGAGAGGGCGCCATGCGGTCTTCCACCGGCATCGCTTCGACCAGACAGCGCGTCATGATGTCATCTGCCAGGGTGGCATTGGCGATATGGCCAACCTTGGCCTGCAACCGACCGAGCGAGACATTGCGGTCCGGTATCCGCTCCAGCCCCTCATGCGACAGACCGATCACATCCAGCACGTCAGCGACAATATCTCCGTCTTTCAACAGGTTGCGGTCAAAGATCCGGACGACAAGGTTTTCGGACCCGAAGGCCTTTTCCCACATCCCGAGGCGCTGGTCATAATCCAGATAGAGCCGGTGCAGTGGCGAGGGGTCGGGCAGGGCGTGCAACCCATGGCCCCACAGCGCGGATTCCGCCATGCGGTCATGCTTGGCGCCTTCCTGATGATGTGAGACGGCGTGGCGGTCCTGTCTACGCAGATAGGCCAGGATCCGGACCTCATCGAACTGCTTGGTCAGGGCTGAGGCCAGATCGTCGATAGCGGCTTGCTGGAAGATGAAGGCGAAATTCTCGGACGAGGCGATCACGGTATCGCTGTCAAAGCTGGCCAGAAACCGGGCAAACTCCACCGGATCGCGAATCTTGAAGCCTTCGGGCATGACCTGAGCGGGGTTCACATGGGCCAGATGCGGATGCACATGCGGCCAGGGTGCCGATCTTGCCACCCCCAGGCCGCGGTCCAGAAGCAGCGCCTCATTGGCGCGCAGGGTCACTTGCAACGACGACGTGCCCGTCTTGTGCGAGCCGATGTGAAGCCAAAGTCGTCTTGTCACGCTGTCCGCGCCTCCGGTCCGGCGGGCGGGGTGCGCCCAAATGAAACGACCGGATCCTAGCCTTGATCCGGTCGCCTGTGCAACTGAGGCCCGCCGGGCAGGGTTCAGCGGTCTTTCACATCGACATAATCGCGCTGGGTCGGCCCAATGTACAGCTGACGCGGACGGCCGATCTTGCCGGCATCGGTGATCATTTCCTTCCACTGGCTGATCCAGCCGACGGTGCGCGAAATCGCGAAGATCGGGGTGAACATCGCGGTCGGGAAACCCATCGCCTCAAGGATGATGCCGGAATAGAAGTCGACGTTGGGGTAGAGCTTCTTGGAGATGAAGTAATCGTCCGACAGGGCGATCCGCTCCAGTTCTTTGGCGACTTGCAGGGTCGGGTTGTTGTGGCTTCCCAGAAGCTCCAGCACCTCGTCCGCCGATTCCTTCATCACCGTCGCGCGCGGGTCGAAGTTCTTGTAGACCCGGTGGCCGAAGCCCATCAGGCGGAAGCCCGAGTTCTTGTCTTTGGCACGGGCGATGTATTCCGGAATGCGGTCGACGGTGCCGATCTCGCGCAGCATTTCAAGGCAGGCTTGGTTCGCACCGCCATGCGCAGGCCCCCAAAGGCAGGCAATGCCCGCGGCGATGCAGGCGAAGGGGTTGGCACCCGACGACCCCGCCAGACGCACGGTCGAAGTCGAGGCGTTCTGCTCATGATCGGCGTGCAGCATCATGATCCGGTCGAGCGCCTTTTCGAGGATCGGGTTCACCACATAGTCTTCCGCCGGAACGGCAAAGCACATGTTCAGGAAGTTGCCCGCGTAGGACAGGCTGTTCTTCGGATACACGAAGGGCTGGCCGACCGAGTATTTGTAGGCCATCGCCGCAATGGTGGGCAGCTTGGCGATCATCCGGATCGCGGCCACTTCGCGCTGCCACGGGTCGTTGATGTCCAGCGAGTCGTGATAGAAGGCCGACATGGCACCGACCACGCCCACCATGGTCGCCATCGGGTGGCTGTCACGGCGGAACCCACGGAAGAAATAGTGCATCTGTTCATGCACCATCGTGTGCCGCGTCACGCGGTTGCGGAAGTCTTCCAACTGGTCTGCCGTCGGAAGTTCGCCGTACAAGAGCAGAAAACACACCTCCAGATGCGAGCTTTCCTTGGCCAACTGGTCAATCGGATAGCCACGATACAGAAGTTGGCCCTTGTCGCCGTCAATATAGGTAATCGCACTTTTGCAGGCAGCGGTCGAGGTGAAGCCGGGATCATAGGTGAAGATGTCCGCCTCGTCATACAGCTTGCGGATGTCGACCACATCAGGCCCCATTGTGGGCGACAGGATGGGCAGGTCATAGGTCTGGCCATTGAGGCTCAGTGTCGCGGTCTTGTCAGCACACATCTTGCGTCCCCCATTGGGAGCCTCGGCCCGTGGCAGCGGGCTTCGGCGGATCACGTCCTTTGCAGATGCAGAGGCCATAGTACGCGGCCGCAGCATCCAAGACCGAAGAGGCGTCAGCCAGCCGCCTCGCTCAATCTTGCAACTGTTTCGTCACGTCCAAGTAACAGCATCATGTCATAGACACTCGGCGTCGCGGTTCGTCCGGCAATTGCGGCCCGCAAGGGCTGCGCCAGCTTGCCGAATCCGATACCAGCCTCGGTCGCGGCGGCGGTCAGGATATGCTCCAGCTCCGCTTTCTCCCAAATACCATTTTGCAACTGCAGCGTCAACGCGCGCAGTATACCACGGGATACCGCGTCAAGATGCACTGCCGCCGCAGCATCCGGAACGATGGGGCGCGAGGCCAGGGCAAATTCCGCCTTATCAAGCAGTTCCGGGAAGGTCTTCGCGCGATCCTTGAGGCAATACATCGCCCTCAGCAGCAGGTCATGTTGGGCTTGGGTCAGCGGCGGTTTGCCGGCCACCCCCAGATAAGCCTCAAGTTCACGCAGCAGCGCAGCATCGTCCGCCTTGGCGATATGCTGGCCGCAGGTGTGTTCCAGCTTCTTGAAATCGAGCCGGGCCGGCGCGCGGCCGATCCCGTCAAGGTCGAACATCGCCATGGCCTCGTCGCTGGTAAAAATCTCGGCATCGCCATGGGCCCAACCGAGTCGCGTCAGGTAGTTGCGCATCCCGGCAGCGGGATAGCCCATCACCTGATACTCTTCGACGCCCAAGGCCCCGTGCCGTTTGGACAGTTTCTTGCCATCCGGGCCGTGGATCAAGGGAATATGCGCCCAGACCGGCACAGGCCAGTCCATCGCCTGATAGACCATGGTCTGCCGGGCGGCGTTGGCGAGGTGATCATCACCGCGAATGACATGGGTCACGCCCATGTCGTGGTCATCCACCACGACGGCAAGCATATAGGTCGGGGTCAGGTCTGAACGCAGGACAATCATGTCGTCCAGTTGATCGTTGCGAAAGGTTACTTTTCCCTGAACCTTGTCATCGATAATCGTCTCGCCGGTGCGGGGCGCTTTCATGCGGATCACGTAAGGCAAGTCCGGATAGGTCGACGGATCGGCATCCCGCCACGGGGAAAGGAAAAGCGGATAGCGCCCGGCCTCTTCCTCGGCGATCCGGAACGCGTCAATTTCTTCCTTTGTCGAGAAGCACTTGTAGGCAGTTCCTCGCGTCAGCATCTCATGCGCCACATCGGCATGACGGTCTTTGCGGTCAAACTGGCTGACCACATCGCCGTCCCAGTCGAGCCCCAGCCACGTCAACCCGCGCAGGATGGCGGCCGTCGCTTCGGGAGTGGACCTTTCGCGGTCGGTGTCCTCGATCCGCAGCAGGAACTTGCCGCCGCGCCCCCGGGCGAAAAGCCAGTTGAACAGCGCCGTCCGGCCGCCGCCGATATGCAGGTAGCCGGTGGGCGAGGGGGCGAAGCGGGTGACGATCTGGGGGTTGGACATCGGCGCATTAACCTTATGGAAACCAAATTGAGCCTAGGCTCGCGGCAGCTTTAGGCAAATGCAGGGGGCAAGACAAGGTGGGCAGGGGGCCGGTGACTTGGGCACTGCGGGCGGCGACGGCCCTGTCAGAGGCGCCGGTCGATCTGTTCCTCTTCGTTCCGGTGTTTCTGTCGATCGGCATCGGCCTGTGGTTTTCGGTGCCGGTCGAGCCGGGGCTGGTGTTTTATCTGGCGGTGGCGGTCACCGTTCCAGGATTGGCGGCTTTGGCTTGCTTCGGCCCCTTCCTTGCCCGGCCTTTCGTGGTGGCGCTGGCTTCGGTGGCATTTGGCACCTTGATCTGTGGCGCGCGGGTCTGGGTGGTGGCCTCTCCGATGTTGGCGGTCCCGTATTATGGGCCCGTTCAGGGCCGGATCATCGACATCGACCGCTCGCAATCCGATGCGATCCGCTTGACGATTGATCAGGTGGTGTTGAGCGAGGTGGAGCCTGCGGCGACGCCTGTCAGCGTCCGCATCTCGCTGCACGGACCACCGCGGATCTATGAGCCCGGCACCACGGTTCAGGTCACCGCGCGCATCGCGGCACCGGAAAGCGCGTCCGAGCCGGGCGGATTCGATTTCCGCCGGATGGCATGGTTTCAGCAATTGGGGGCGGTGGGCTATACATCGAGCCCCGTGGTGACCTGGGTGCCGCCGGGGCGCTTGGACGCTTTTGTCAACCGGTTGCGCAACCATCTGTCGGCGGGGATCATGGCGGCGGTGCCAGGGGATTCGGGAGCTTTCGCCTCGGGGGCGCTGACCGGCGACCGGTCCGAGATCACGGCGGCGGTGGTCACGGACCTGCGCATTTCCTCGCTTGCCCATTTGCTGGCGATTTCGGGGATGAACATGGCCTTCCTGACCGGATTCGTCTATGCGCTGATCCGCTATGGGCTGGCGCTGATCCCGCCCATCGCGTTGCGGGTCAACACCAAGAAGGTGGCGGCTTATCTGGCCTTTGGCGTGGCGCTGTTCTACCTGATCTTGTCAGGGGCCAATGTGGCGACAACGCGGGCCTTCCTGATGGTCTCGATCCTGCTTGGGGCCGTGATGCTGGACCGGCGGGCGCTGACGCTGCGCTCGGTTGCTGTGGCCGCCCTGATCCTGCTGATCTGGCAGCCCGAAAGCTTGCTGGCTCCCGGGTTTCAATTGTCTTTCGCCGCCACCATCGGTCTTATTGCGGGGTTCGGTCCGGCCGAGCGGTTGATGCTGCACCATGGTTTGCCGCGCTGGCTGAAGCCGGTGGCCCTTCTGGCGGCAAGTTCGCTTCTGGCAGGCCTTGCCACCGCGCCCTATTCGGCGGCGACCTTCAACCGGCTGACGGGCTACGGCCTTTTGGCCAATCTTCTGACGGTGCCGGTGATGGATGTCCTAATGGGGGCGGGCGCCGTGGCGGCGCTGCTGGCGCCCATCGGGCTGGCTGCGCCGGCGCTGACGGTGATGGGCTGGTCAGCGCGCTGGATTCTGGTCGTGGCGCATTGGATTGCGGGTCTGAACGGCGCCATCACGCCGGTGCCGCAACCGGGACCTTGGGTCATTCCACTGATCACGCTGGGGGCGCTGTGGCTGCTCCTCTGGCAAGGCAGGGCACGGCTGGCCGGGCTGGCCGCTTTGGCCTTGGGCTTTGGGCTTTGGGTGGCCGTCGAACGTCCGGTCTTGCTGATCTCGTCCGATGGTGTGCTGGCGGGCCTTCTGGGGCCTGAGGGGCGGGCCCTGTCCGCGCCGCGTGGGGCGGGCTTTGCCGCTGAGTCGTGGTTGGCCGACGACGGTGATCTGGCCGATCCCAAGGCGGCCGCGTCCCGAGTAGGGTTTTCGGGCCCGAAGACGGCCCGGCAGTTTGACGTGGCGGGGATCACGGGTGTGGTTCTGTCAGGCAAGGACGCCCTGAGCAAGGTCGCCGCAGCCTGCGCCCGGGCCGATCTGGTGCTGGTGCCCGTGCGGCTTGGCCCGGCGCCGTCTGTGCCGCCCGGATGCACGGTGATTGACGCGACCTATCTGGCGCAAAGCGGGGCCGTGGCGGGGCTTGAGCAGCCTGAGGGTTTGCTGTTGGTCCCGGTGCGCGCCGAGGCTCGGGTCTGGTCGGGCAATGATGAGGCCGTCAGCCCGGTTCTGGTCCGCCGCAATCGGTCCCCTGCTGGCCCCGCCGTTCTGGCCCTGGGCCCCGGCAATTGACGGGCCGCACGCCGGATCCACGGCGAACCCTTGATCCCGAGCGCACAACCGGCGACGGCCTCCGCATCAATAGCTGCGGATCAGCCCGACCAGCTTGCCCTGCACCTTGACCATGTGGCCTGGGAACACGCGGGTTTCATAGGCCGGGTTTGCCGCTTCAAGCGCGATCATCCCGCCACGACGCCGGAACCGCTTCAGCGTCGCCTCGGCATCCTCGACCAGAGCCACGACGATATCGCCATTCTCGGCATCGGGCTGTTCGCGGATTATGACGATGTCGCCGTCGTTGATCCCGGCCTCGATCATCGAATCACCCCTGACCTCCAGCGCGTAGTGCGAGCCCTTGCCCGACATCAGCGCGTTGGGCACGGTGACATGGTGCGAGACTTGGGCAATCGCCTCGATTGGCACGCCGGCGGCGATGCGGCCCATCATCGGGATTTCCATCGCATGGGATGTGTCGATCGGCAAAGCCGCAACCGGGCGCGGCGGCGCGGCGGCGGGTTTGGAGCCCTGCAGGAGCCGCGGCGTGAAACCGGGTTTTTCCATCGCCTCGGGCAGTTTCACGATTTCAAGCGCGCGGGCGCGGTGGGCGAGACGTCTGATGAAGCCGCGCTCCTCCAGTGCCGTGATCAGGCGGTGGATGCCGGATTTGGATTTCAGATCCAAAGCGTCCTTCATTTCGTCAAACGAGGGCGGCACGCCGTCAATATCCACCCGTGTCTTGATGAAATCCAGAAGTTCCAACTGTTTGCGCGTCAGCATGTCTTGACCCTACCCCAATTAACACTGGCCATTGCTTTGGCCAGACCCCCTATGGCCAACCCCTGTTGTCATAGTTGTTAATTGAATGTTCTGCCCGTGTTCTTGGTTTGTGTCAAGAGTTTCCCCGTTTTACAACGCAAGGTAGAGTGTTTCTGTCCCCGCCGGTTGTGCGCCGTCTCCAAGGGGCCGGATCAGGAGGGCATTGGCTTCGGTCAGGATGCGGATCAGGGCGCTGTCCTGCCGGTCGAAGGGAGTTATGATGCCGTCTGCCAACCTTGCGCGCATGTAATGGGCGCGCGGGCCATTGGCCTCGACAGCGGCACCAAGGGTGGCCTTGCGCGCGATGGGCGCCACATCCGGGCGGCCCTGCATCGCGCGCACCATGGGCAACAGGAACAGATGCGCGCAGACGATGGAGGAGACCGGATTGCCCGGCAGGCCCAGCATCGGCACCCCCTGCAAGCGTCCGGCCATCAGGGGCTTTCCGGGTCGCATGGCGATCTTCCAAAAGGCGCTTTCGAGCCCGAGGCTTTGGGCCACCGGCCCCACTAGGTCATGGTCGCCGACCGAAGCGCCGCCGATTGTGACGATCAGATCGGCATCGCCGGTCAGGGCAAAGACGGCGCGCAACTCGGCTATGGTGTCGCGGGCGATGGGCAAGAGGCGGGCGATGCCGCCTTCGGCCTCGATCAGAGCAGCGAGAGCGAAGGCGTTGGAGCAGATGATCTGATCGGGGGCAGGCACCTCGCCGGGCATCACCAACTCGTCTCCGGTGGCGATGATGGCCACGACGGGACGGCGGTGCACCTGCAACTGGGGTATGTTCATGGCCGCCAAAAGCGCCAGATCATGGGGTGTAATGCGGTGGGGCGGCAGCGCCTCACCCGCCTTGAAATCCTGACCCTGCGGGCGGATGTGGCGGCCAGCGTCTGCATTGGGTTTGATCGTGAGCAAGGGGCCGGTGGCCGTAACATCTTCCTGAATGACCACCCGGTCAGCCCCATCGGGCACCGGGGCGCCGGTGAAGATGCGTACGGCCTGACCCGGTCCGACCGCGCCCGCAAAGCGCCTGCCCGCCTGAGCCTCTCCGATCAGGGTGAAGGTGTCGCCAGCGACCGGGTCGCCCTGCAGGGCGTAGCCGTCCATCGCCGAGGCAGGGAAGGGCGGTTGATCGCGGTTTGCCAAAGCCGGTGCGGCCATCATCCTCCCGACCGACTGGCGGAGGGCCACGGGCTCGGCGGGCAACGCAGACACAAGGGTGAGGCAGCGCATCAGGGCGTCATCAACCGAAATCATCTTGTGCCTCATGTCTTGCGGAAGTCTGCTGCGGTCAGGCTTTGGCCTCGTAAAGTCCGGATTTGCCGCCATCTTTCAGCAAAAGCCGGATGCCTTCGATCCGCATGCCTTTCTCGACCGCCTTGAGCATGTCATAGACGGTCAGGCAGGCGACCGATACGGCAGTCAACGCCTCCATCTCGACGCCGGTCACGCCGGCGGTTTTCACGGTGGCCGTGATCCGAATGCCGGGCAGGGCCGCATCGGGCATGAGGTCAACGGTGACTTTGGTGATGGGCAGGGGATGACACAGCGGGATCAGGTCAGAGGTTTTCTTGGCTCCCATGATGCCCGCCAGACGTGCGACGCCTAGAACATCGCCCTTCTTGGCGGTGCCTTGCAGGACCAGCGCCAAAGTCGCGGGTGTCATCAGCACCAGACCTTCGGCGGTCGCCACGCGGGCGGTCACGGCCTTGTCGCTGACATCGACCATATGGGCATGGCCCTGATCGTCGAAATGGGTCAGTTGTTGATCATTGGGGCCGCTCATGCGCCGCCCTGCGCTTTCAGGGGCCGCGACAGGATGGCCTTGGTGGCCGCCGTCACATCCGCCTGCCGCATCAGGCTTTCGCCGATCAGGAAGCAGCGCGCGCCGTAGCGGGCGAGTTCGGCCAGATCATCTGCGGTGTAAAGCCCGCTTTCCGAGACGATCAGACGACCTTCCGGCACGAAGCGGGCCAGTTGCCGAGTTGTGTCGAGGGTGACTTCAAAGGAATGCAGGTTCCGGTTGTTGATGCCGATCAGCGGAGATTTCAGCAGGTTGGCGCGGTCAAGTTCGGCGCGGTCATGCACCTCGATCAGCACATCCATGCCGTGGGCCGCTGCGCAGGTTTCAAGTTCCGCCGCCTGGGCATCTGACACCGAGGCCATGATGATCAGGATGCAATCGGCATGCAGCGCGCGGGCCTCGGCCACCTGATAGGTGTCGTAGAGGAAATCCTTGCGCAGGCAGGGCAGTTTGGTGGCTTGGTGGGCGGCCAGCAAGAAGTCATCCGCACCTTGGAACGAGGGGGCATCGGTCAGGACGGACAGGCAGGTTGCACCCCCGGCCTCGTAAGCCTTGGCCAAAGCAGGCGGGTCGAAATCGGCGCGGATCAGGCCTTTGGAGGGCGAGGCCTTCTTAATCTCGGCAATCAGGCCATATCCGGTCATGGCGGCCTCGGACAGGGCGCGGCCAAAGCCACGCGGTGCCGGGGCGGA
This sequence comes from Paracoccaceae bacterium, assembly GCA_947453525.1. Taxonomy (GTDB): domain Bacteria; phylum Pseudomonadota; class Alphaproteobacteria; order Rhodobacterales; family Rhodobacteraceae; genus Stagnihabitans. The sequence continues at coordinate 70,230 of CANGHD010000001.1, forward strand.
CAGGGCGGCCTCTTCGACAAGCCGCAAGGGGCGCGCGGCCTTGCGGGCGGCGACCTCTTCCAGCTTGTAGGCCTTGATGGTGTCGAGGATCGTGGCTTTCATGGCATCGACTTAGCGCGCCGCGCCTGAAAAGGGAAGTCGGGTCAGATGGGTTTGACCCGGCGGGCCAGCGCGTAGGCCAAGGCGGGCCAGAAGGCCTGCATCAGCCCGTAGGCACCCACGACGCGGCGGTTGGCACCGGAGGCAAGGGCCACGGCCTCTGTCGTCAGTGTCTCGACCCGGCCGCCGCCAAGCAGAAGCGTCGGCAGATAAAGCCCGACCGACACCGCCACACCGATCGCCGCCGCCGTCGCCAGCGGTCTGGCCAGCATCGGCAGGCGCAACCGCAGCAGGATGCGCCAAGGGCTCCCGCCCAAAGTGGCCGCCACGGCCGCCAACCGCCCGTCCCAGGCGCGGAAGGGTCCGGCGAGCGCCAGAAAGACGTAAGGCAGCACAAAGACCAGATGGGCCACCGCCACCGCCAGCAAAGGCGGCACCGGCAGGGGCAACAGCGCGGCCGCGATCCCGGGCAGGAACACCACCTGCGGCACGATCAGCGGCAGGTAGACCAGCGCCGCCATTCGCCCCGATCGGCCGGGCGCTTCGCCCTGCAACGCGGACAGCGTCAGCAGCAAGGCCGCGACAGTCGCCGCCGCCGCAAGGCCAAGGCTGTTGGCCGAAGTCGCAAGCAGGTCTGGTCCGGCCCGGCTCCAGACTGCAAGGCTCAAAGACGGCGGCAGGGCCTGCGGGAAGGGCCATGGCCCGGCCACGGACCACAGGGCCAGTCCCGCCAGACCGAACGCGCCGAACAGTACGAACAAAACCGCCGCCAGAAAGGCCAACGGCCCGAGGACCATGTCCAAGCCGCGCCCCCGGATGCCACCTTGCGCGAGGGTCAGGATCAGCCGATGCCCAAGGGCTTCGGCCCCGCGCCAAATCCCGATGCCAAGGACAACGAGCCCCAGTTGCACCAAAGCCCCCGCCGCCGCGAGGCCCTGATGCGCAAGGCTTGGCTCTGTCATCCACAGGCTGACCTGCACAGCCAAGGGATGCGGCAGCCCCGGCCCGAGGATCAGCGCCATGTCGACATTTGTCATGGCATAGACCAGCACCGCCAGCACGGGCAGCCGCAGTTGCGGATAAAGCGCGGGCCAGACCGTCAGTGCAAAACCCATGGCCTTGCCATAGCCCAGGGTTGCCGCCACCAGCCGCCGATGGTCCAGCCTGCGCGAGCCAAGGCCAAGGGCGATCAGCAGCAGAAACGGCGTCTCCCTCAGCACCAGCCCCAAAGTCAGCGCCAACCCGGTGGGATCATTCAGGGTCAAGAGATCTGGCGGTTCAGTCCAGCCGGTGGCCCAAGGCGACAGCGCGCGGGCGATCCAGCCGGAGGGGGCGATCAGAAACGCCAGCCCCAAGGCCGCCGCCGCATGGGGCACGGCCAGCATCGGGGCCAAAAGCCGCTCCAGCACCGCAAAGCCGGGCGGGCGCAGGCCAAGCAGCGCCAGCACCAGCAGCACGGCCATAGCCGTCGCCGCCAGTCCTGGCAGCAGCGACAGAAGCATCGCCCTGGGCAACCCGGGCCACGCCATCACCAGTGTCAGGCTGGACGCCCCCGACCGCAGCGCAAACCCTAAGCCTGCAGCCACCGGCAGTGCCAGCGCCAGCGCCAGTCCCAATCCGGAAGTGCCGGTCCTACGCCGCACCCGCGCCCCTCGCAGACCTGCCGGGCACTACGGGGCCACACCGTAACGCGTGACCCAGTCTCCGGAGATCCGGGTCATCCAGCTGGCATGGGGCTCCAGCAGGGTTGGCCCCAGTGCGGCGGGTGACAGCGTCGCGGGCCCCTGTTTCAGGCCGTCGAACCGGCTGCGGTCGACCGCGTTCAGGACGGCAAGGTTGAGCACGGTCTGAAAGCCCAGAACCGACGCATCCTGCGCGCGGGCCTGCACCTCGGGCTCCAGCAGCAGATTGGCGATCAATTGCGCACCCTCGGGTGCGCTGGTGTCACCGGGGATCGCAACATAGGAGGCATTGCCGATGGTCCCGCCGGTCAGAACGAAGGTCCGCACGGTGTCGGCAAGAGCGCCGGCAGCGATCTCGGCACTGGCGCGTCCGGGGTTGAAGGCGAAAGAGATCGTCGTCTCGCCATCGGCCAGCAACTGGCCCAAGGCGGGCTCGTTGGCGGGAAAGGCCTTGGCTTGCCGCCAGAGGTTGGGATGCAGCGCATCAAGGAAAGACCAGAGCGACGACAGGTCATAGGCCGCATCGACGGGCGATTGCAGGACCTTGGGGTCTGGCAGCAGGGCGTAAAGCACCTGTTTCAGAAAAGTCAGCCCCAGATAATCCGGCGGCTGCGGATAGGTGAAGCGGCCCGGATTGGCCTTGGCCCACTCGGCAAGGGTGGCGATCGTCAAGGGCGGCGTGGCAAGCTTGGCGCTGTCATGCTCAAAGACCAGTTGTGCCATGGCCCAGGGGCTTTCATAGCCTTGGGTGGCCAAGGTGAAGTCATTGGTCGTGGCCGGCTTGCCCACCGTGTCAACATAGCGCCAGTTCGGCAGGCTTTCCGCAAAGGGCCCAAAAAGCAGACCCGCCTCTTTCATCGCCGCGAAATTCTCGCCGTTGATCCAGATCAGATCGACAGCCCCGCCGGTGGTCTTGCCCGCAGCCTTTTCGGCCTGCACCCGCGCCACGGCGTCGGATGTCGCGGCCAGCTTGACATGGGTCAGCGTCACGCCGAACCGCTCGGCCGCCAGCTGTCCGACATAGGCCACGAAATCGTTGATCTTGGGGTCCCCACCCCAGGCGTGGAAATAGAGAGTCTGGCCGCGCGCCTTGCCCAGCAGGCTCTGCCAATCCAAAGCCCAGCCGCGTCCGGCCCAAAACGCAGCACTCGCCACGGTCAAGCCGCCCAATTCCCGTCTGTTCATCCGCATCTCCCGATCCATGGCAACAGGCTAGCGATGAGGACAGGTCCATGGCAAGCCAAGCCCTCTGGCGCCACATCAACGTGAAGATACTGCCCGATGCCGTCTCGCCCTGTCTGCCTCAGCCGGGATGGAAGAAATCCACAACCCAGGTCGGATAGGATCCCTCCGCCTGCCCGATGCCGACGAGGGTCACGTCCTTGTCCAGAATATTGGCCCTGTGGCCGGGCGACGCCATCCAGGCGGAAATGGTTCTTTCCGGAGAGACGAAGCCGAACGAGGTGTTTTCCGCCACGACGCTGAACGACAGGCCGGCCCGCGCCAGACGATCGCCGATGTTCGAGCCGTCCGAACCGGTGTGGCTGATGTCGCGCCGCCCTGCCGCCTGGCAGGCATAGGCCTGTGCCACCCGGCTTGCCGGCTGCGACAGACCAAGCGGGGCGACGCCGGCTTTGGCACGTTCCGTGTTGATCATTTGAAGCAACGCGGCGGCATTGGCAGGGACCGCCGCCGGAGCCTTGCAAGACGCGCTCGCCGGAGCGGCCGTCGGCACGCCGGTGCCACCACTTTGCCCTGAAACCGCATCTTCGACGCAGCCTGTCAGCACGAAGAGGCCGGTTGCTATCACCAAGGGCTTGAAGATCAACGCCACCTCCATCACTTGCATGTTCTGGGCACTATTCCGGAAGCTTGTGACAGATTTATTGCCAGACCTGACTGGGCAGAGAAAGAAGAAAATGCTGGATGGCATGCTGCGCAAGCTGATTGACCCCGGTTTGAACCGGGTTGGGCGCATTTTGGCCGGGCGCGGACTGCGCGCCGATCAGGTCACGCTGATCGGTCTTGGGCTTGGCCTTGTCGCGGCCCTGATGATCGCCGGAGGACTGCCCAAGGGGCTGGCACTGATTCCTCTCTTGGCCAGCCGGCTTGCCGACGGGCTTGATGGGGCCGTGGCCCGCGCGGGAGCCAAGACCGATTTCGGCGGCTTTCTCGACATCGTGGCCGATTTTGCCTTCTACGGCATGATCCCCTTCGCCTACGCCTGGGTCGACCCAGGCAACGCGCTGGCCGCCGCCTTCCTGATCCTGTCCTTCTACGTGAACGGTGCCAGCTTTCTGGCTTTCGCCATCCTTGCGGAGAAGCGTGGTTTGCAGACCACGGCCCGGGGCGAAAAATCCCTCTACTTCACCGCAGGCATCATGGAAGGGGCCGAGACCATCCTGTTCCTCGTCGCGTTCTGCCTCTGGCCTGCGGCCTTTCCGACCCTTGCCACGATATTTGGCCTCCTCTGCCTGGTCACGGCCTCTGCCCGCACGCTCTTGGCCCGGCGTGTGTTCCGCGCCTGACCCCCGCCCGGGTCCGGACCTGGGAGCGTGACCCCCCCTTCCCGCCTGTACGATGCGCCACCCTTCACATTTCGCCCGTGCCCTTGTAGCCGTCGGTGCGCAACACTAAGACTCTGGCAATCCTCAGGCGATAACACTCCAAGTCACAACAGGCAGGTTTGACATGCGCGATCCGATCGACACTTACATGAATACCCTGGTTCCCATGGTGGTCGAGCAGACCAGCCGGGGCGAACGGGCCTATGACATCTACTCCAGGCTCTTGAAAGAACGCATCATTTTTCTGGCGGGCCCGGTACATGACGGCATGTCTTCGCTGATCTGCGCCCAGCTTCTGTTCCTTGAGGCCGAGAATCCCTCCAAGGAAATCTCAATGTACATCAACAGCCCGGGCGGCGTCGTGACCTCCGGTCTGTCGATTTATGATACGATGCAATATATTCGGCCGAAGGTTTCGACGATGGTGATGGGGCAGGCTGCCTCGATGGGCTCGCTTTTGCTGCAGGCTGGCGAGAAGGGCATGCGCTATTCTTTGCCCAACAGCCGGGTGATGGTGCACCAACCCTCGGGCGGCTATCAGGGTCAGGCGACGGACATCATGATCCATGCGCGCGAGACCGAGAAACTCAAGCGCCGGTTGAACGAAATCTACGTGAAGCACACCGGCAATTCCTACGACACCGTGGAAGCGGCGCTGGAGCGGGACAACTTCATGTCCGCCGAGGATGCCAAGGCTTGGGGCCTGATCGACGAGATCCTCGAAAGCCGCGGCAAGATGGACGATACGTCTAAATGACAACCAAGTGACACGCCGGGCGGTGCCAAGCCGCCGCCCGGGCCAATTTCGGATTGTGGAGGCGCGGGCCTTGGCCTAGACTTCCCTAAACCGTCCCGACCAATTGGATTGGGGGGCGATGGGCAGAGGACGACAATGGCGAACAATTCGGGCAGCGACAGCAAGAATACTCTTTATTGCTCGTTCTGTGGCAAGAGCCAGCATGAGGTCCGCAAGCTGATCGCGGGGCCGACCGTGTTTATCTGTGATGAATGCGTCGAGCTTTGCATGGATATCATCCGCGAAGAAACCAAATCCACCGGTCTGAAGGCAACCGATGGCGTGCCGACACCCCGCGACATCTGCAAGGTTCTGGACGATTATGTCATAGGCCAGGTCCATGCCAAGCGTGTGCTGTCGGTGGCGGTGCACAACCACTACAAGCGCCTGAATCACGGCACGAAGTCGGATGTGGAACTGGCGAAGTCCAACATCCTGCTGATCGGCCCGACCGGCTGTGGCAAGACCCTGCTGGCGCAGACGCTGGCCCGCATTCTGGAAGTGCCCTTCACGATGGCCGACGCCACCACGCTGACCGAAGCCGGTTACGTGGGTGAGGACGTGGAAAACATCATCCTGAAGCTGTTGCAGGCTTCGGAATACAACGTCGAACGGGCGCAGCGCGGCATCGTCTATATCGACGAGGTCGACAAGATCACCCGCAAGTCCGACAATCCGTCGATCACCCGTGACGTCTCGGGCGAGGGCGTACAGCAGGCTTTGCTGAAGATCATGGAAGGCACCGTGGCTTCCGTGCCGCCGCAAGGCGGACGCAAGCATCCGCAGCAGGAGTTCCTGCAGGTGGATACCACCAACATCCTCTTCATCTGCGGCGGTGCGTTTTCGGGCCTGGAAAAGATCATCGCGCAACGCAACAAGGGCTCTGCCATCGGCTTCGGCGCCGACGTGAAGGGGCCTGAGGATCGCGGCGTGGGTGAATTGTTCATGGAGCTGGAGCCGGAAGATCTTCTGAAATTTGGTCTGATCCCGGAATTCGTCGGCCGCCTTCCGGTGATCGCCACCCTGACCGATCTGGACGAGGCGGCGCTTGTCACCATCCTGACCGACCCAAAGAACGCTTTGGTCAAGCAGTACCAGCGCCTGTTCGACATTGAAGGCGTCAAGCTGACCTTCACCACCGATGCCTTGGTCGCCATCGCCAAACGCGCTATCAAACGTAAGACCGGCGCCCGCGGCCTGCGGTCAATCATGGAAGACATCCTCTTGGACACGATGTTCGAACTGCCGGGCATGTCGGACGTCTCGGAGGTCGTGGTCAACGAAGAGGCGGTCGGCTCCAAGGGCAAGCCGCTGCTGGTTCATACCGAGATCAAGGAAAAGAAGCCGGCTTCGGCGGGCTGACTCCTGGCTTGTGACATGAAGAAACGCCCGCAGTCTGTTGGACTGTGGGCGTTTTTTTTATTTTGATTGGTCGGGGTGCTCCACCGCAAGAGATCGGGGGGACCAATCCCCCCGAGCCCCCCAGCCGGAGGGGCTTTCCGCCCCTCACGGACCACCCCGAGGATATTTCTGCCAAAGTGAATGGGGAAGAAGAGAGGCTAGAGCCGTCCCAGGCGTTCGGTCAGCAACTCAAAGAACCCGTCGGCATCGACCTCGCCCATGAACATCGCATTGGCCTTGCGATCCGTGACGCCCCACCAATCGGCGACCGTCATGCCCAACGTCAGATCGGACTGCGTCTCGATTTCGACGTTGATGTGGCGGCCCTTGAAGAGGCCGGGACGCAAGAGATAGGCGATCACGCAGGGGTCGTGCAGCGGCGCGCCTTCTGACCCATATTTCGCCATGTCGAAGCGTTCGAAGAAATCCGCCCATTCGGCAGCGACCCGGCCCACATTGGTGCCAAGTGCGCGGAACCCCTCGACGCGGGCTCGGTTGGTGACAACCTTGTGGGTCACGTCGAGCGGCATCACCACAAGCGGCACTCCGGCCTTGAACACGATCTCGGCGGCTTCCGGGTCGACGAAGATGTTGAACTCGGCCGAGGGCGTGATGTTGCCCACCTCGAAATAGGCGCCCCCCATCAGGACGATCTCTTGCACCCTGCCAATGATGTCGGGTGCTTTCTGGAAGGCGGTGGCAATGTTGGTCAGCGGGCCCAAGGGGCAGAGCGTGACGCTGCCCGAGGGTTCGTGCCGCAGCGTTTCAATGAGGAACTCCACGGCGTGTTGCGGGCGCAGGCGCATGGTGGGCTCGGCCATCACCGGGCCGTCAAGCCCGGTTTTGCCGTGGACGTGTTCGGCCGTGACCAAACGTCGCTTCAAGGGCGCGTCGCAACCGGCAAACACCTTGGTCTGCGGCTTTCCGGCCAGTTCGCAGATGATGCGGGCATTGCGTTCGGTCCAGTTGAGCGGGACATTGCCGGCGACGGCGCAGATGCCAAGCACATCAAGCTCTTCCGGGCTGGCCAGCGCCAGCAAAATGGCAAAGGCGTCGTCCTGGCCGGGGTCGGTGTCGATGATGATCTTGCGCGGATGGCGGGTCATGAAGGGGCTCCTGTTTGGTACCATCCAACACGGGCGCGGGTGATTTGTCCACCGCGAGCACTTTGTCTCTCGCTCTCGCCAAATATCCCCGGGTGAGGTCCGGAGAGGGCAGTCGGCCCTCTCCGGCTGCGGGCCAAAGGCGTCAGCCGTCGAAATCGACATCCTCGATCAGCTTCACCGCTGCACCGCGTGCCTTGGCGATGTCGGACAGGCCAAGGGTGTCGGGCGTGAAGCTGCCCCAGCTTTGCACCAGCGCCGAGCGCGGTACGCCAGCCTTGACCGGGAACTCGTGGTTGGTTTCGGCGTAGATCTTCTGCGCCTCGTCCGAGGACAGCCATTCCATCAGCTTCAACGCCGCCGCCTTGTTTGGGGCCGCCTTGGTCATCGCCACCCCCGAGATGTTCATGTGGCTGCCGCCGCCTTCAAAGACCGGGAAGTCGATGCGGATGCTTTGCGCATATTCCTTGTCGGCGTCATCGCTGAGCATCTGGCCGATGTAATAGGTGTTGCCGATGGCGATATCGCATTCGCCGGACCAGATCGACTTGACCTGATCGCGGTCCACGCCCTGCGGTTTGTGCGCAAGGTTGGCTTTCAGCGCCAGCAGCCAGGTCTTGGTCTCCTCGGGCGAGTGGTGCAGCAGGTAAGC
>CANGHD010000002.1 GCA_947453525.1 Paracoccaceae bacterium
GACGGGCAGGGTGTTGGCGTAGGTGGAGGTCAGGAGGGCTGCGAAGAAATACTCGTTCCAGGTCAGCACCAGCGAGAGGATCAGGGCAGCGACCATGCCGGGCAGGGCGATGGGCAGGATGATGGTCAGATACGCGCCCCAGATCGTCTGGCCGTCGACCATCGCGGCCTCTTCCAACTCGGTCGGAATTCCGGCGAACTGGTCGCGCATGATCCATATGACAATGGGCAGAACCGACAGGGTGTAAAGGACGATCAGGCCGATCTGGGTATCGAGCAGCGCCAGTTCCTTGTAGAGCACGAGGAAGGGCAGAGCCAGAACCACCGGCGGCAGGATCAGCTGGCTGAGGAAGAAGAAGCTGATATCCGCGTTCTTCATCCACAGGAATTTATAGCTGAAGCGGCTGAGGCCATAGGCGGCCAGACTGCCCAGAGCCACGGCCAGCAGCGACGAGGTGACCGAGATGATCGCCGAATTGTAGAACCGCCGCAGGAACTCGCCCCGCACAGTAGAGGGCTGGAAGATCGTCTCAGGCGAGAGGCCCAGCGACTTCCAGCCCAGCCATTTCGGCTGGAAGTCCCACCACGGCACAAGACTGCCCCTCATCACATCCGGCGCCATCTTGAACGAGGTCGACATCGTCCAGTAGATCGGGAACAGCGCCACGATGGCCCAGAAGATCAGAAGGGCATAGATCACCACCCGTCCGGTCCACCATTTTGCTCGAAATGCGTGGTCAGCGGGGGCGTCGCGGAAGATCTGGCCGCTTGTGATCTGTGTGGTCATATCAATAGCTCGACTTCATGAAACGGTCTGCGGCTTTCATCAGAAGGGTCATCACCACGATGATGATCACCAGATAGAACATCGCCAGCATGGTGCCGTAGCCGACGTTGGACCGGTCGCGATACTCGCGAAAGATGAAGGAAGTCACGGTGTCGGTCGCACCCCCAGGGCCGCCGGAGGTGACGTTGATCACGATGTCGGCCAGCTTCAACTTGAAGATCAGCCGGATGAGAACCGAGGTGATCGAGACGGGCAGCATCAGCGGGAAGGTCACCTCCCAGAAGGCACGCCAGCCGGTGGCGCCGTCGACGCGGGCGGCTTCCTGCAACTCTTTCGGTATGGCCTGCAGCCCTGCAAGAATCATGATCATCATGAACGGGATGAAGGTCCAGGCGTCCATCAGCATGATCGTCGACTTTGCGACCCAAGGCGACGAGAAGAACGAGGGGTTCTCCCAGCCCAGATGCTTCATCAGCGTGGCCAGAGGGCCAAAGCGCGTCTCCATCATCGACTTGCCGATCATCCAGGACACGGCCACGGGCGACAGCATCAAGGGCATCAGGAACGCCACGCGGAAGAACTTGCGGCCTTTGATCTCGGCATTCAACATCAGGGCAAGACCGAATGCCACGACATATTCCGGCAGGATCGCCAGCACATACCAGATCATGTTGGTCAGGGCGTTCCAGTAGAAGGGGTCGTGCCACATCTGGATCAGGTTATCGACGCCGTTGAACTGGCGGCCATCCGGGCTGGACAGGTTCCAGTTCGAAAAGGCGATGATCAGGCCGAACAGCAGCGGAAACACGGTCAGCGAGACGACGAAAAGCGCGGCCGGCAGGACGAAGAGGATGCGCTTGCCTTGCTCTCCTTTCACCAGAACCTGACCCCAGCACAGGCAGACGGCGTAGAGCACATAGGCATAAAGCGTGGGCCGCCAATTGGTGAAGCCGAAATCCTGCCCGCCCCAGGTCTGCATCACCTGCGCCAAGGCCACCAAGGCCAGCACGGCAGGCGAGCCCCAGATCATCAGCAAGCCGATCCCGCGCCGGGTCGGGCCTATGTGGTCTGTCGCCACGACGTGAAGAAGATCGCCTTCGCTCATCCAAAATCCACCCGAGTTGTCATACTAGCATGTTAGCGAAAGCCCGCCCGTGAGGAAAGGGGGAACTGCGACCCGACGTGCCGGCCTCCGTTGCAGAAGCGGGCGGAATCAGCCGCAAATCCTTTGCCGGGATCCCGAGGCCTTGCCGATGTTCTGCCGCACGCTGTCTGGGTATTTCGGCATTTTCATTTTCGCTCTGGTGTCCGCAAGTTAGGCATAATATTGATAAAAATAGTAAATAATTGAAATGTGCAGGCTCGTCTTGGGTTGAAGGGAAGCTTGTGTAAATCAAAACTTACAGTTGCCAGTGTACATATTTAGTGACAGACTGATCTCAGGCAAAGCGACACTGAGGAATGCATTTCCAAAGGCCGCCGTGCCGGGCGGAGAGAAGGTCGTCATTCCGCCCCACACGACAATGACGACGAGGGCACGGAGGAACTTCAATGTCCACCAACGATCCTAACAAGGTCTGGCCGACCGGCCTGACTTTGAGCGAAGCTGAAGAAGTGCACAGCTACCTCATCGACGGCACCCGCGTGTTTGGCGTGATCGCTCTGATCGCGCACATTCTGGTTGCCGTTTCCACGCCTTGGCTCGGCTAGGAGGCACATCATGAACAACGCAAAGATGTGGCTCGTGGTCAGCCCGAACGTCGGCGTTCCGCTGTTCCTCGGGGCAGTGGCCGTTGGCTCTTTCGCCGTCCACGTGATGGTGCTGAGCAAGACCCATTGGTTTGAAGACTTCGCGTCGGGCAAACCGCTGGGAACCACCGCAATGCTGGCGGTCCCGAGCACGGAGCCTGCGAATGCAGCCTACATCGCTCCGGGCTCTCAGGACGTGCTGATCGTGATGCCGGATGGCACCACCGCACATGCGGTCCTGCAGGCCCCCCGCAAGGCGGGCGTTCTGAACTAGCTGCATTGCCCCTATATCGGGGGCGGCGCAGCGCTAGGCGTGGGGCCTCGTGTCCTTCGGCACGTGGGCCCCACCCATATCGCATGTCTTCTGGCGCCCCAACATGCGGCGCCTCATCCAGATTGAGTAGGAATGGTCCGGGGCGATGGTTGACATCAAAGCGTTCTCTATCCGGAAGATCACGGCCTTTGGCCTGACATATCTGCCCTTCGCGGATGCCGCGACCGAGGCTGTGCCCTTGTCGCGCCTGCTGCGGCTATCGCTGTTTCAGGTGACCGTCGGCATGGCGCTGGTTCTGATGATCGGCACGCTGAACCGCGTGATGATCGTGGAACTTGGCGTGCCTGCGGCATTGGTCGGCGGGATGCTGGCGCTGCCCTTGGTCTTTGCACCATTCCGGGCGCTGATCGGCTTCAAATCGGACAATTTCAAATCGGCGCTTGGCTTGCGCCGTCTGCCCTTCATCTTCAAGGGTACGATCCTGCAATTCGGCGGCTTCGCCATCATGCCTTTCGCGCTGCTGGTCCTGTCGGGCTTCGGCAAGGCCGCGCAGGCGCCGCATTGGATCGGGCAGGTGGCGGCGGCGCTGTCCTTCCTGCTGGTGGGGGCGGGCATCCATACGGTGCAGACCGTGGGTCTGGCACTGGCCACCGATCTGGTCGAGGAGAAGGACCAGCCCAAGGTCGTCGGTCTGATGTATGTCAGCCTTTTGGCGGGCATGATCGTCAGCGCGCTGGCCTATGGAGCGCTTCTGGAACATTACACGCCGCTGCGGCTCATTCAGGTCATTCAGGGCTCGGCTGTGACGACCGTGGTGCTGAACTTCTATGCGATGTGGAAGCAAGAGGCCCGCAACCGTGTGCGCGGCAATGCCAAGCGCGGTCCGGACGAGAAATTCGGTCAGGCCTGGGCCAAGCTGTCCGAGCGGCCGGGCATCATCCGGCTGCTGGCGGTGATTGCGCTTGGGACGGCGGGCTTTGGCATGGCGGATGTGCTGATGGAGCCGTTCGGCGGGCAGGTCCTGGCGATGACGGTGGCGCAGACGACGCGGCTGACCATTTATCTGGCCTTTGGCAATCTGCTGGGCTTCGCGCTGGCGTCCCGCGTCCTGAGCCGCGGTGCCTTGCCGCTGAATGTCGCGATCTATGGCGCGATGATCGGCGTGCCGGCCTTGGCGTTCTTCGTGGTTTCGGCCCATCTCTTGTCGGTGCTGGTGTTGACGCTGGCGACACTCGCGGCAGGCTTCGGCTCGGGCCTCTTCGGGCATGGCACGCTGACGGCCACGATGCGCTCGGCGCCGCGCGAGCAGATCGGGTTGTCGCTCGGGGCCTGGGGCGCCGTGCAGGCCACGGCGGCCGGGGTCGGTTTTGCGATGGGTGGCGTGATGCGAGACATCGTGCTGTCGCGCATGGCGGTGGGCGGATCGCCGGCCGAGGCCTATACCCCGGTGTTCCTGCTTGAGGTCGGGCTTCTGGTTCTGGCGCTTCTGCTGGCACTTCCGATGTTCGGTCGCAAGGTTGCCGCGCCGGAAGAACCCAAGACCGCACAGGATGGGTTTGCCGAAAGCAATGCCAGTTGACGGACAACGCTCACCATAGATTATGATCACGCCGCACGAAGCACGAGACACAGCACGAGACTCTGGGCCAAAAGGAAAAAGGGTGCCACATGACCACCATCATCACACGACTTTATGCTGACACCGCCACGGCGCATTCCGTTGTGGCCGCCCTTGTTGCCAAGGGCATTGATGAAGACTCGATTCAGGTGATCGGGTCCGCCGATGCCCTGAAAGCAACCCGCGTCGATAGCGCATCCGCGGCTGCCTATGCTGCCGGCCTGACGGGCGGCCGGGCGCTGGTGGTGGTCGAAGCAGGCTTCAACCCGCAGGGTGCGGCCCGCAAAGCCATGCAGATCGTCGGCCGCACGCCCTCGATCAACGTGGGTCTGGCCAGCGAGGACAATTACGTTCAGGAAACCTTGGATCCGGCCTATGCGAAGTCGGTCATGAAGGGCAATCCGCTCCTCCTGACCAACAGCTATGTCCGGCTGCCGCATGGCCATATCTTCGGCAACGATCCGATCATCCATGGCAAGACCAAAACCTCGGCCATCCGGGGCGGGGCCTATATGTCAAAGATGTTCTGGCCAATGAAGCTGGTCTCGACCGGGCGCACGAGCACCTCGGCGATTCACGGCGGCAAACTGATGTCCTCGATCTTCGGGATTGGGACGATCTATCACCGCTGATCTGCCACGGGAGACCGGATTTATCGGGTTCAAAGCACCCGGCGTGCAAGGGCTTGCGCGCCGGGTGGTATATCTGTTTGACCCATCGTCACTACAGCCGTCATGACATGCGGCAAGTGACGCGGCGACAAAATCGTGGCAAGGCACTACAGTTTCTGGACTGGTCGGGTAAGCCGCTGCCGGGCTAGCCTGAATTCGGAGGTGTGCCATGTCCAACGATTGCTATTTGAGCTTTTGCCCCGTCGCCAAAGCCTGCGAAGTGCTGGAACCCCGCTGGACGTTGCTGGTTCTGTGCGAGTTGTTCGTCGGTGCCTCGCGGTTCAACGAAATTCACCGCGGCGTGCCCGGCATGTCGCCCAGCCTTTTGTCGCGTCGTCTGAAGGAAATGGAGGCCAATGGCCTTGTGATCCGCAGCGTCAAGCAACCGCGCGGTGAGATCACCTATGCCCTGACCGCGATGGCCGAGGAGTTGAAACCGGTGGTGCTGGCATTGGGCAAATGGGCGCATCGAAATGTCGACCGTGATCTGACGCTGGATCATCTGGATGCGCGGCTTTTGATGTGGAACGTGCGGCGCAAAGCCGATGTCACTCTGATGCCGCCGGCCCGGCAATGGGTCATCCAGTTCAGCTTTACCGAGGGCAAGCCCGACGAGCGCGATTTCTGGCTGGTGGCCAAGCGCGGGCTGCCGACCGATCTGTGCACGTTGGATCCGGGGCAGGATGTCGACCTGTTCATCCATGCCGATCTGCGGGCCATGACTTCGGTGTTTCTGGGCTACACCAAACTTCTGGGCGAAGTGGAACGGGGCAAGATCAGCCTGACGGGCGAACGCCGTCTGGCCGCCAGCATGTCGGACTGGTTCGTGCCCACGGTCTATGCCGCCGCCTGAGGGCGCTTCAGAACCTGTAGCGCTTTGCTATCTTCGCCACACTGAACGGACCATGAGGCCAGGCGCTACTCTTGGGTCATGCGGACCAAGCCGCAGGCGGTGCCGGCCAAATGCCCGGTGATCCATGGAGACGTGACATGATGCAGAGTTCAACAGACACCGCCGCGCCGGTGGTCCCCGATCTTGCGGCGCTGAAGCAAAAGCAACAGGCGGCGTGGTCCTCCGGCGACTATGCCGTGGTGGGCACGACGTTGCAGATCGTGGGCGAGACGCTGTGCGAGGCGCTTGACCTGCACGCCGGGGAGCGTGTGCTGGATGTGGCGGCGGGCAATGGCAATGCCACGCTGGCTGCGGGGCGGCGCTGGGGAAGGGTGATCTCGACGGACTATGTTCCGGCCCTTCTGGACCGCGGACAGGCACGGGCTGCGGCCGAGGGGCTGGAGGTGACCTTTCAACCCGCTGATGCCGAGGCGCTGCCGTTCAGTGCGGGAGAATTCGACGTGGTCTTGTCGACCTTCGGCGTGATGTTCACCGCCGATCACGCCGCAGCGGCGCGCGAATTGCTGCGAGTCTGTCGCAGGGGCGGGCGGATCGGGCTGGCGAACTGGACGCCCGAGGGCTTCATCGGTCAGGTGTTCAAAGTGCTCGGCCGCCATGTGCCGACCGCGCCGGGGGCGAAATCGCCAGCACTTTGGGGGACAAGGGCGCATCTGGACAGTCTGTTCGGCGCGCAGGCTGCCATGCGGGTGGACGAGCGTAGTTTCGCCTTTCGCTATCGGTCGGCCGCGCATTTCCTCGATGTTTTCAGAACCTGGTATGGCCCCATGCTGAAAGCCTTTGCCACCTTGCACGCGACGGGCCAGGCCGCCCTCGAACAGGACCTCCTGGATCTGATCGGGCGGATGAACCGGGCGCAGGATGGCACGATGGTGGTCGAGAGCGCCTATCTGGAAGTTGTCATCACCAAGGCCTGACGAAAAAGGCGCGCCGGTCTCCCGGCGCGCCCCAGTCTATGCGCAGCATGGGCATTTTGCCCATCCTACGTCAAATCACATGCCCAGCGAGGCCTTGTAGAGTTTGATCTGACCATCGCGACCGATCTGGTCGGTGATCTTCTCCCAAGCGGCGGCAATCGCGTCGGCGGTCTCTTGTGCCGATTTGTATTGACCGGCGTAGCCCTTGGCCAGTTCGTCCTCGGCGACCGAGTAGTACTGGAAGATGCCGGGGATGCGCGGTTCGATCGCAGCGTTCGGGTGGTTGTAGCTGTCGCCCTGCGAACCCAGATAGTCGGCGATATAGGCCTTGTCGTAGCCTGCTGCAGCCCACTCGTCGTAGTTGAAGTGGCTGTTGCGGTAGGGCTGGAAGCCCGACGGGTAAGCGGTGGTCCACAGCGAGATGTCTTTCCCGCCAAGGTGTGCCGCCGCCGACCAAGCCGCCTTGCGCTTCACTTCGTCCTTCGACACGCGGTTGGTGACGTAGATGCCCCAGCCCAGATAGGCCATGTTCGGCGCGAAGTTCTCTTTTTCTTCCCAAGCGGCGGTGGTCGGGTTGTAGACCTTGTCCGCACCGGGGTTGATCGAGAAGCCCACGACGTCGCCCACGACGGAGGAGTCCGAGGTCTTGGCGTTGGAGCCCACGTCGCCCCACCAGCAGATCGACGAGCCCGTGCCAGCGAGGAACTGCTGGAACGCGGTCGTGCCGGGGTCGGCGTTGATCTGGTCGGCGGGCAGGTTCGGGATGTTGTCCATCACGTCCTGGATCGCTTGCACCCAGCCGGGGTTGTTGACCATCGGCTTCATGGTTTCCGGTTCGAACAGCCAAGCCGGGTTGCCGGGGTACTTGACGTAGGCGGTGGCGCGGTCTTCCAGGAAGTAGAAGCCGAAACCACCCCAGCCCTTCAGCGGGTCCAGGAAGCCCACGGCGTCCTGGCCGGTCAGCGGGTCTTTCTTGCCTTTGACGGCTTTGGAGTAGTCCGCAATCTGCGACCATTTGGTCGGAGCGTCCTTCAGGCCCGAAATGGAGCCATCGCCGAAGTAGTCCTTGCGGTAAGCGAAGGTGTGGCTGTCGCCGTCGATGGTGATGCGGTAGGTCTTGCCAGCCCAGGTGCCAACCGGCGCCTTCAGGTAGTTCACATAGTCGTCCATCTCGATCTGGGTCTTGACCCAGTCGGGCATCTCGTCCAGCAGGCCCTTGCCGGCGGTGTCGCCTTCGAAGGGGGCGCCCATCTCGATGATGTCGAAGTCAACCGTGCCGGTGGCAATCGCTTGCTGCAGGCGCGGGTTATAGTCGGCCTGAGCCAGATCGATCCAGTTGATCTTGGCGCCGGTGTACTTTTCCCACGAGGTCAGGAAGCCGCGGAACAGAAGGTTGTGCAGGTTCTGGTTGTTCAGACCCATGAAGGTCAGCTCAACCCCGGCAAACTCGCCTTCCTTGACGTTGGCCTTGGTCGCGCCAAGGCACAGTTCGCCAACCTTCTGCCAGTCGGCGTCAGTGGGCGAACCCTTGCCCACGCCCGGAATGGCGAGGATCTGTTGACGCAGCGCGTCATCGGCCATGGCGGGCTTCACAAAACCCGTGATGCCGCCCATCATCGACAAGGCACCGACCGATGCCGCGCCCTTGAGCACGCCACGACGGGTGAGCCCGTGCTGGACGAGGTAGTTGTAGTGTCCTACTTTCATTCGTTCCTCCGAATTGGTTCTGCCATTCGCGGCAGGTTCTTGTTTCGGGAAGCCTGCGCCCTGAATGGCGTTCTTTTCGTCCGGCTTTCCGCATCGCAGGTCCGGACTCATCCGGACTTGTCCTAGCTTTCCCTTGGCCCGCGCCTCAAGTCAAGCCATCTAACATGTTAGCGTGCTAGATGATGGACACCGCCGTTTGGCTGGGGTACGAATTTGCGGGCTCGGGGCTTTGACCCCGCAAGAAACCGCTGTCTTGGAGGAAAAATGGCCGAGGTCAGGATCCGCGATCTGACGAAATCCTATGGTGCCATGCAAGTCGTGCACGGGGTCAGCGTCGATATTCAGGACGGTCAGTTCGTCGTGCTGGTGGGTCCCTCGGGCTGTGGCAAATCCACCCTGTTGCGGATGATCGCCGGGCTGGAAGGGATATCCGGCGGCACGATCTCGATCGGCGACCGCGTGGTGAACAACCTGCCGCCCGCCGAGCGGGACATCGCCATGGTGTTCCAGAACTACGCTTTGTATCCGCACAAGACGGTGGGGGCCAACATGGGCTTCCCGCTGAAAATGGCGCGGATGGACAAGGCCGAGATCGACCGCCGCGTGAACCGCGCCGCCGAGATCCTTGGTCTGACGCCCTACCTCGGCCGCTACCCCCGCGCCATGTCGGGCGGCCAGCGCCAGCGCGTCGCCATGGGCCGCGCCATCGTCCGCGATCCGCAGGTCTTCCTGTTCGACGAGCCGCTGTCGAACCTTGACGCCAAGCTGCGTGTCCAGATGCGCTCCGAAATCCGCGAATTGCACCAGCGGCTTGGCACCACCACCGTCTATGTCACCCATGACCAGATCGAGGCGATGACCATGGCCGACCGCATCGTCGTGATGCGCGATGGCAGGATCAGCCAGGTTGGAGCACCCCTGGAACTCTACGACCGCCCGACCAATACCTTTGTGGCGGGCTTCATCGGCTCGCCGTCGATGAACCTGATCGACGGCGTCGTGCAGGGCGGAAGGTTCGTGGCGCGCGGCATCGACCTGCCGTTGCCGCTGGTCTCAGGTGTGGCGGGGGGGCGCAAGATCACCTACGGCATCCGACCCGAGCATCTGAAGCTGGCTGAAAGCGGCCTGAAAGTCTCGGTTGTCGTGGTCGAACCCACCGGCGCGGAAATCCACCTCGTGGTGCGCGCCGGGGACCTGGAACTGACCGTGGTGGTGCGCGAACGTCAGGCCTTCGCCCCCGGTCAGACCCTGCATCTTGAGCCCATGCCCGAGATGATTCATCTGTTTGACGAGACCGGAGAGCGCATCGGATGACCCGCACGATCCTGTGTTATGGTGACAGCAACACCCATGGCACCAAGCCCATGCCCGACTTGGACGGGGCCGGACGTTTTGGCCACGAGGCGCGCTGGCCCTCGGTCATGGCAAGCGCCCTTGGCCCGGAGTTCGACGTCATCGCCGAAGGGCACCCCGGCCGCACCACGGTGCACGACGACCCGATGGAGGGCGATTTCCGCAACGGCGTCCGCATCCTTCCTGCGCTACTTGAAAGCCACAAACCGCTGGATCTGGTGATTGTAAAACTCGGCACCAACGACCTGAAGAACTGCTTCCACGTCAGCGCCGCCGACATCGCTTTCTGCCTGGATCGTCTTGTCCGCATGATCCGCGCTTCTGGCGCAGGCCCTGACGGTCAAGCGCCCGACGTGTTTGTCATAGCCCCGCCGCCGATCCTCGAGACGGGCTGTCTGGCCGAGATGTTCGCCGGCGGTGCCGTGAAATCGCTGGGCCTCGCGACCGCCATAAAAGCCATGGCCACGCGCCTCAAGGCCGGTTTCTTCGACGCCGGCCAAGTGGTCGCGGTAAGCTCCGTCGACGGCATCCACTACGAGGCGGAAGCCCAGTCCGCTTTGGGCCTTGCCATGGCAGAGGCGCTGCGCGACCATCTGACCTGAACGGCCTACCGCTTTCGCCTTTCATTTTGGCTCAAATATCCTGCGGGGGTCCGGGGGTGCAAAACCCCCGGCGGCTGGCAGGAAAACCTCCGGGAGGAATGATGCTCAAGAACCTCGACAACCGGCTCAATGCCGAAGTGCTCTATGCCCTGCGCGCCATGGGCCATGGCGACACGCTGGTGATCGCCGACACCAACTTCCCCTCCGACGCCATCGCGCGCCAGACCGTGCTGGGCGAACTGCTGCGGATGGACAACCTGACCTGCGCCGAGGCGGTCGAAGCGGTTCTGTCGGTCCTGCCGCTCGACACGTTCGTCGATGACTTCGCCGGCCGCATGGAAGTGGTGGGCGCCCCCGACAAGATCGAACCGGTGATGGCCGAGGTTCAGGCCAAGATCAACGCCGCCGAGGGCCGGGTGCGCGAGATGATCTCGATCGAACGGTTCGAGTTCTACGACCGCGCCAAGGAAGCCTATGCGGTGATCCAGACCGGCGAGCGCCGCTTCTATGGCTGCTTCATCTTCCGCAAGGGCGTGATCCCGCCGGACGCCGTGGGCTCGGTCCACTAAGATGGGGCGCGTCGTCATCCTCGGCGTCTTTGTCGCCGACACCGCCTACCGCGCCCCGCGCCAGCCCAAGATGGGCGAGACGATCCTTGGCAAAAGCTTCGTGCTCGGGCCGGGCGGCAAAGGCTCCAACCAGGCCGTCGCCGCGGCCATGGCCGGGGCCGAGACGCATTTTGTCAGCCGTTTGGGGCTGGACCCCTTCGCGGACATGGCCTTGGCCACCTGGGCCAAGGCGGGCGTAACGCCGGCCATCACGCAAGACCCCGGGAGTTACACCGGTGCCGCCTATATCTTCATTGAAGACAGCACCGGCAACAATGCCATCATCATCTCGCCGGGCGCTGCGGCGGATATTTCCAATGCCGATGTCGACGCCAATGCCGGTCTGATTTCTGGCGCAAAGGTCTTTGTCACCCAGTTGGAACAGCCGATCCCGGTGGCTGTCCATGCGTTGGCGCTGGCAAGGGCGGCAGGGGTCACCACGATCCTGAACCCGGCCCCCGCAGCAGCACTTCCCGAAGGCATGCTGGCGCTGTGCGACTTTGTCACGCCCAACGAGTCCGAGGCCGAGGCGCTGACCGGCCTGCCGGTCACCTCGGTGGCCGAGGCCGAGATTGCCGCCAGGGCCCTCATCGCCTTGGGCGCAGGGGCCGCCATCATCACCTTGGGCGACAAGGGTGCCCTGTTCCACGACGGCACCCGCACCGTCCATGTCCCGCCCTTCAAGGCGGGTCCGGTGGTGGAAACCACCGGCGCGGGCGATGCCTTCAACGGCGGTTTCGCCGCGGCTCTGGCCGAGGGGCAAGACCCGGTGGACGCCGTCCGCTTCGGCTCCGCCACCGCGGGGATTTCGGTGACACGTTCCGGCACCGCCCCTTCGATGCCCGCGCGCGCCGAGATTGAGGCGCTCCTCAAAGCCTGACGGCGCCAAGGCAAGTGGCCGGGAAATCTCCCCCGGCCATTTGCCGAGATGAAAATACCCCACAGGGTGCTGAGCGACCGGAAATCCCCCGGTGGAGGATTTCCGCTAAGAACGCCAGGCCCGTGGCCCGGCCGGCGGGTGTGTCCCCCCTACCGGGCCTGCAGGGCCCAGTCCGCAGGGCAGTACCCAGCGCTATTCGCCCGTCAGTTCCACTGGAAATCGATCGCACTCAACTGTGAGGCAGTGGTCAGCCCGGTCATGTTGATCAGGATATCCGCCACCGCATCGCCGTTCACGTCGATCTGCACCTGTGCTCCCACGACACGGGCTTCCGAATTGTCCAGCCCGCCCGTGAAGGCCCCGGCTCCCACGTAAGCAAAGGTACCGACCAGAAGCCCGTGCAACTCCAGCACGTCGTTCTGACCCGCGCCGCCGACCAAAGCGTTGAAGTCAGTGATGGTGTCCGTGCCGTTTCCGGTGGCCGTCGTGAAGATGAAGTGATCCGCCCCCGCGCCACCGGTCAGTGTATCCGCCCCCGCGTTGCCCGTCAGCCGGTCATCCCCGCCAAGTCCGGACAACCTGTTGGCCCCGCTGTTGCCGGTCAGCACGTTGCTCAGACCGTTGCCGGTGCCGTTGATGGCCAGAGTGCCCGAGAGGATCAGGTTCTCGACATTGGCCGCCAGCGTCAGGCTGACGGAACTGGTGACCGTATCGGTGCCCTCGCCCGCATTCTCGACCACGACGTCGGTGACCACGTTGACGACATAGCTGTCATCACCACCGCCGCCGACCATGCTGTCATCGCCCAGACCGCCGATCAGACTGTCATTGCCCAGACCGCCATAGAGCGTGTCATTGCCGTTGTTGCCCGTCAGAACGTTGTTGGCACCATTGCCGGTCAGGATGTTGGCCGAGGCGTTGCCGGTCGCGTCAATGGCCAGGACGCCACTCAGGGTCAGGTTCTCGACATTGGCGGTCAGGACATAGCTGACCGAGGCCTGGACCGAGTCGGTGCCCTCACCGATGGCTTCGGTGATGACATCGGTCGCGGCATCGACTGCATAGGTGTCATCGCCCACCCCGCCCGACATCGTATCGACCCCGGCCCCGCCATCCAGCGAGTCGTTGCCGGCCTCGCCCGACAGCACGTCGGCGCTCAGACCGCCAAACAGCGAGTCGTCGCCGGCACCTCCGTTCAGCGTGTCGATGCCCGCCAGACCGTTCAACACGTTGTTGCCCGCATTGCCGGTCAAGAGGTTGGCAAGTTCGTTGCCGGTGCCGGTCAGGTTGGTCAGACCGTCAAGCGTCAGGTTTTCCAGATTGCTGCCCAGTGTCCAGTTGATCGCGGCAAGCACGAGGTCGGTGCCGCTGCCAAGGGCCGCGTCCTCGACCAGCGTGTCTCCAAGGCTGTCGACATCGTAGGTGTCGTTGCCCAGACCCCCGATCAGGCTGTCGTCCCCGGTGCCGCCGTCCAGCGTGTCGGCCCCGGCGCCGCCGTCGATCGTGTCATTGCCGCCCATCCCAGCCAGGAGGTTGACCCCGGCATTGCCGGTCATGCGGTTGGCAAGGGCGGAACCGGTGCCATTCAAGGCCGCCGCGCCGCCAAGCACCAGCGCCTCGAGAGTGTCGGTCAGGGTGAAGGTGAAGCCCACCACGTTGACCGTATCATAACCCTGACCCGCCACTTCGACCACGGTATCTCCGGCGCTGTCGAGGAAATAGGTGTCGTCCCCCGTCCCGCCGACCAGACTGTCATCATCCGCCCCACCGATCAGCGTGTCATTGCCGGCGCCGCCGTTCAGCGTGTCATTGCCCGCAGCACCATCCAGGAGGTTGTCCAAAAGGTTGCCGGTCAGCGTGTTGGCACCCGCCCCACCCGTGCCCGTCAGGGCCGCACCGGTCAGGTTCAGGTTCTCCACATTGGCCGACAGCGTGAAGTTGACCGAGGCATAGACCGTGTCGGTGCCGCCGGTCAGGAACTCGTTCACATTGTCGTTGACCGAGTCGACGTAGTAGGTGTCGTTGTCGGCACCGCCGTCCATCGTGTCGGACCCCGCGCCGCCATCAAGCGTGTCATTCCCCGCACCCCCGACAAGCCAGTCGTCGCCCAAGCCGCCATAGAGTCCGTTGCTGCTGCCGTTGCCTGTCAGGACGTTGGCCGCATCGGTGCCGTTGCCGACCAGATCGGCGGTGCCGGTCATCAGCAAATTCTCGACATTGGCAAACAGCGAGATGTTGGAGGAGGTGACCATCGTATCGGTCCCGCCGCCGGACGCCTCGACCACGACGTCGCTGGCCGAGTCGATGATGAAGGTGTCGTTGCCGGCGCCGCCGACCAGACTGTCATTGCCCGCCCCGCCGTCCAGCGTGTCCGCGCCGAAGCCGCCGTAGAGGGTGTCGTTGCCCATAAGCCCATACAGCGTGTTGTTGCCGGTATTGCCGGTGATGATGTTGGCCAGTTCGTTGCCGGTGCCGTCGGTCGAACTGGAGCCGGTCAGCAGCAGGTTCTCGATGTTGCTGGCCAGGGTCCAGGAGAGGCTGGCATTGACCTGATCCGTGCCCCCGTTCAGCGCCTCAACCGTCTGGTCGCCCACCATGTTGACGACGAAGATATCGTTGCCAGCCCCGCCGGTGAGCAAATCGATGCCCGTGCCGCCGTCGAGCGAGTCGTTGCCGTCTCCGCCATAAAGACTGTCCGCCCCCTCCAGACCGAGTAGGATATTGGCCCCGGCATTGCCGGTCAGCACGTTGTCACTGATGTTGCCGGTGCCGTTCAGCGCGGCGTTGCCGGTCAGGGTCAGGTTTTCGACATTGAGCCACAGGGCCTTGGTCAAGGACGAGATCACCGTGTCGGTGCCGTCGTTCAAATCCTCCGAAACCGTGTCGGTGGTCATGTCAATGGAGTAAGTGTCGTCGCCCGCCCCGCCCAGCATCGAGTCCGCCCCGGCGCCGCCGTCGATCGTATCGTTGCCGCCGCCGCCATAGATCGTGTCGGCGCCTTCGTTGCCGCTCAAGATGTTTGCGGCGCCATTGCCCCAGATCGAGTTGTTCAGCGTGTTGCCGGTGCCGTTGATGGCCCCCATGTCGGTCAGGGCAAGGTTCTCGATATTGGCGTAGGTCACCAGCGAGAGGGTCAGGTTGGTCTGGATCGTGTCGGTGCCTTCGAGGGCCTTTTCCACGACGACATCGGTCAGGCTGTCGACGACATAGACGTCGTTGCCGATCCCGCCGGTCATGCTGTCGTTGCCCGTGCCGCCATCCAGCGTGTCATCGCCGCTGAGACCGATCAGTGTGTCGTTGCCTGCCAGACCCGCCAGCAGGTTGTCGCCCGCATCGGGCAGCAGACCGCCGCCTACGGAGTTTCCCGTGATGACATTGTTCAACTCGTTGCCGGTCGCCGAGACGCCGAGGATACCGGTCAGCGTGATGTTCTCGAAATTGGCACCCAGCGTCCAGTCGATGTTGCTTTGCACCAGATCTGTGCCCTGGCCCGCGCTCTCCGTGACCGAGTCATTCGCGCTGTCGACGACATAGGTGTCGTTGCCCAAGCCACCATAAAGCGTGTCGCCGGGCGCATCGGCGGCCGTGGCGCCGCCTCCCGAAAGCGAGTCATTGCCCGCGCCGCCATAGATCAGGTTGCCGGAGTCATTGCCGACAAGGGTGTCGTTGTAGCCAGAGCCTGTCAGATTTTCGATTCCGGTGACATTGTCGCCCGCCGCCTCGCCGCCATAACCAAAGCCGTTGAGGTTGAGGTCCATGATGACCCCCGAGGTCGAGCTGGCATAGGACAGCATGTCATTGCCGCCGCCGCCGTCGATGGAATCGGCCCCCGCGCCACCGATGAAGACGTTGTCAAAATTGTCGCCCGTCAGGCTGTCCCCCTGGCCCGAGCCGGTGAGGTTCTCGATCCCGGTGAAGACATCGCCCGCCGCATCCCCGCTCGAGGCCGTACCCAAGGCCAGATTGATCACGACGCCGGTGGTCGAGGTGGTGTAATCCAGCGTATCATTGCCGCCGCCGCCGTAGATCGTGTCTGCCCCCGCCCCGCCGCGGAAGATGTTGTCCCCGGACGAACCTGTCAGCAGGTCATTGTAAGCGCCGGTCGCAATGTTCTCGACCGAGGTGACGGTGTCGGTGCCTTCGGAACTGGACGAGAAGGTTCCGGTTGCGAGGTTGGCCGTGATGGCTGAGGTCGCTGCACTCAGGTCATAGGTGTCGTTGCCATTGCCGCCGCTGATGATGTCGTTGCCGGTGCCGCCGATCAGCCAGTCGTTGCCGTCGCCGCCATAAAGACTGTCGGCCCCAACGCCACCGGTCAGCGTGTTGTCGTTGGTGTCGCCGGTGATGTTGTCTGCGCCGGTCGTGCCGATGATGTTCTCGATCTGGGTCAAGGTATCGCCTGCGGCGTCACCGCCACTGGCGGTGCCGGCCAGCAGATTGACCGTGATGGCACTGGCTGAGGCAGAATAATCCGCCGTGTCGCTGCCATCGCCACCGTTCAGCACGTCATTGCCCGCGCCGCCGATCAGCGTGTCGTTCTCGGTTCCGCCATAGATGCTGTCATTGCCCGCCGCACCCGACAGCAGGTCCGCCCCGCCATTGCCGCCCAGCACGTTGTTGGACCCGTCGCCGGTGATACCGTCGGCAAAGCCCGTGCCATAGACACCCTCGATATTGGTCAGCACGTCGCCGACCGCATCGCCGCCCAGGCCCGAACCCGAGCCCACCGTGATCGTGATGGCGCTGGTCGATCCGGAATAGTCGACCGTATCGGTTCCCGCACCGCCATCAATCGTGTCGGCCCCCGCCCCGCCGTTCAGGTTGTCGTCGCCGTTGCCGCCATACAGGTAGTTGGCATTGGCATCGCCGCCGAGGCTGTCGTTGTAGGCCGAGCCGGTCAGGCCCTCGATATTGGTCAGAACGTCGCCCACCGCGTCGCCGCCGGTGCCCGAGCCGCCGCCGATGGTGACAGAAACAGCGGAGGCCGAGGTGGAATAATCCACCGTGTCGATGCCAGTGCCGCCGTCAATGGTGTCCGCGCCCACACCGCCCGCAAGGCTGTCGTTGCCGATGCCGCCATAGAGCGCGTTGTTGCCCGCATCGCCGGACAGGGTGTCGTTGTAGGCCGAACCGATCAGGATCTCGGCATTGCTGACAAGGTCGCCCGCCGCATCGCCGCCTACACCGGCGCTACCGCCGATGGTGATGTTGACCGCAGCGCCCGAGGCCGAGTAGTCAACCGTGTCCACCCCCGCGCCGCCGTCCAGAACGTCATTGCCGGCAGCCCCGATCAGCGTGTCGTTCTCGGTCCCGCCATACAGGCTGTCATTGCCCGCGCCGCCGTTCAGGCTGTCTCCCAAGGCGCCGCCGTAAAGTTGGTTGTTGGCGGCGTCGCCACCCAGAGTGTCGGCATAGCCGGTCCCGATCACATATTCGACCGTGGTCAGGACGTCGCCCGCAGCATCGCCGCCCAGGCCCGACCCCGTGCCGATGGTGATGTTGATCCCGGCAGCGGACGCGGAGTAATCGACCGTGTCATTGCCGGCCCCGCCATCGATCGTATCGGCCCCGCCAAGCCCGCGAAGTGTGTCGTCGCCAGTGCCGCCCGACAGAATGTTGGCCGCCGCATCGCCCGCCAGCGTGTCGTTCTGCGCCGAACCCGTCACGCCCTCGACGTTGGTGACACTGTCGCCCGCCGCATCGCCGCCGCTATAGGCGCCGCCGATGGTCACGTTGACCGCCGCTGTGGAGGTGGCATAGCTGACCACGTCCAGCGTCCCGGTGCCGCCGTCGATCGTATCAGCCCCCGCGCCACCAGCGATGCTGTCGTTGCCGCTGCCGCCCAGCAGCTGGTTGGCGCCGCCGTCGCCGGTCAGCGTGTCATTGTTGGCCGAGCCGGTCAGGTTCTCGACATTGGTCAGCACATCGCCCGCGGCATCACCGCCGGTGTTGGGGGCGCCGTTGACCGCGACGTTTACGGCGACGCTGGAGGCCGAATAGTCGACCGTGTCATTGCCAGCACCACCGTCGATCGTGTCGGCCCCGGCCAGACCTTTCAGCAGGTCATCGCCCGCAGCGCCCGACAGTACGTTCGCCCCGGTGTCGCCGGTCAGGCTGTCGTTGAAGGCCGAACCTGTCAGGTTCTCGACGGTGGTCAGCACGTCTCCCTGGGCATCGCCGCCGGTGTTGGCATTGCCGTTGACGGTGACGTTCACCGCAGTGCCCGAGGCCGAGTAATCCACCGTATCGTTGCCTGCACCCCCGTCGATCGTGTCAGCGCCGGACAGACCCTTCAGCAGATCATCGCCCGCAGCGCCCGACAGCACGTTCGCGCCGGTGTCGCCGGTCAGCGTGTCGTTCAAGGCCGAGCCGGTCAGGTTCTCGACGTTGGTCAGCACGTCCCCCGCCGCGTCGCCGCCGGTGTTGGTGGCGCCGTTGACCGTGGCGTTCACCGCCACGCTCGACCCCGTGTAGTCCACTGTGTCATTGCCCGCGCCACCGTCAATCGTGTCGGCCCCGGCCAGACCCTTCAGCAGATCATCGCCCGCAGCGCCCGACATCACATTGGCCCCGGTATCGCCCGTAAGCGTGTCATTGTTGGCCGAGCCGGTCAGGTTCTCGACGTTGCTCAGCACATCTCCCGCCGCATCGCCGCCGGTGTTGGAGGCGCCGTTGACGGTGACGTTCACCGCCAAGCTCGACCCCGTGTAATCGACCGTATCGTTGCCCGCGCCGCCGTCAATCGTATCGGCCCCGGCGAGACCCTTCAGAAGATCGTCACCCCCAGCACCCGACAGTACGTTGGCCCCGATGTCCCCCGTCAGCGAGTCGTTGAACGCCGAACCGGTCAGGAACTCGACGTTGGTCAGCACATCGCCCGCCGCGTCGCCGCCAGAGTTGGAGGCGCCGTTGACCGTGACGTTCACTGCGGCGCTGGAGGCGGAGTAATCCACCGTGTCATTGCCCGAGCCGCCATCGATCACGTCGTTGCCAGTGCCACCGACCAACGTGTCATTGCCGGTCCCGCCGCTGATGCTGTCGTTGCCCGTCCCGCCCGACAGGACGTTGTTGCCCGAATCTCCGGTAAGCGTGTCATTGTTGGCCGAACCGATCAGGTTCTCGACCGTGGTCAGCACGTCGCCCGCCGCGTCGCCGCCAGTGTTGGAGTTTCCGTTTACAGTGACGTTCACGGCCGTGGCTGAGGTCGCGTAATCGACCGTGTCATTGCCTGCGCCGCCGTCGATGATATCGTTGCCCGACCCACCCGTCAGCGTGTCATCGCCGCCTGCGCCCGACAGGCTGTCGTTGCCGGCTGCGCCTTTCAGCCAGTTGGCATTGGCGTCGCCCGCCAGCGTGTCGTTCAACGCCGAACCGATCACCCCTTCGACCGACAGTGCCACGATCACATCCGTTGCCGCATCGCCGCCCGAGTTGCTGCCGGCAAGGTTGATCGAAACCGCCGCGCCCGATGCGGTGTAATCCACCCAGTCAAAGCCCGCGCCGCCATCGATGCTGTCGCTGCTGCCGCCGCCGATCAGCGTATCATTTCCCGCGCCGCCGAGCAGCGTGTCATTGCCCAGACCACCGCTCAGCAGGTTGTCAAATCCGTCGCCCGTCAGCATGTCGGCAGAGCCCGACCCGAGGATCGCCTCGACCGTGCCCAGCGTGATCACATCGCCCGCCGCATCGCCGCCCGAGCCCACGCCGGTCGCAAGGTTCACCGTCACCGCCGAACCCGAAGCCGAATAATCGACCCAGTCGAACCCGACTCCGCCATCCATCGAGTCGCTGCCGGTACCGCCCTGCAGCGTGTCGTCGCCCGCCCCGCCATAGAGAGTGTCGTTGCCCGCCAGCCCCTGCAGCAGATCATTGCCAGTCAACCCTGTCAGGGTGTCATTGCCCGTACCACCGGTATATGTCGTCATTGCAATTCTCCAATTTTGGGGCTCCGGCAGGCGCCGGACACAGAAATTCGGAGTCCTGCCTAAACTCGCGTTTGGGCGGAAATTGGACGGGCCTTTGGTGAATTCGAAACAACTGCGACCAGATTATGGCGCGTGGCCACATTTATCGTGCCACGGGCTGCGGGAAACTGCCGTAAAAGCAGCCAGCCCGCGTGCCCGTATGCCGCCCGTTTGGCATCGCCGGGGCCCTGCCGCCGTAAGCCGACAAGGGCAGAAATCTGCCGCCAAACGATGCTTGGCGCGTTGATTCTCCGGTGGCTTCCGTCTAGGTCTGAGGCATGATCACGCAAAAGATGAAATATGCACTGAAGGCTCTGCTGACCCTGGCGGATGAAGCGGCCATGCCCGCGCCGCAAGCTTTGACGATCGAGGAGATCGCCAAGCGGTCTGGCGCGCCCAAGCGATTTCTGGAACATATCCTGCTGGAAATCCGCAACGCGGGGATCATCGCCTCGACCCGGGGGCGGTCGGGCGGCTATCAGTTGATCAAGGCTCCGGAAACCGTCTCGATCTCGGAGTTGTTGCGGATGATCGACGGGCCGATTGCGCCCCTGCCATGCCTGTCGCGGCGGGCCTACCAACGTTGCGAAGATTGTGTCGACGAGGAAAGCTGCCGCATCCGCAAAGTCTTTGCCGACGTGTTCTGGTCCTACCTTGTGCTGATCGAAAGCCTGACCCTGCGCGATGTGCAGAGGTCCGTCGACGTGCAGGGGGCCGTTCTGGGGCGCTGAGCCCAGGATCACCGATGGTCCGGGTACTGCGGATGACGCAAGGTGCCGATCGGGTCGGTGTTGCGGCAAAGCCGTCTCCGCAGAACACGCGTTCGCCGGGAATCGTCATGAAGCGAGTGCGTCTGAACCGCCGTTTCGCGCCCTCGGGGCCTTGATTTGATGGCGCCATCATCGGCTTCGGATGGATGGCGCGCGAATTCGCCCCCGCCGCAGCGCGCTGGATGCATCTGACGGGGCAGAAGATGCGCCCGTGGATCTTCGCCTTTTGGACACCAACCCGGCTCTGATAGACTGGTTCCCCACCGCCTGAGGCCCGCTTCGGTGCGCCACCGACGACCGCGAAACCCTCGCCCTGCGCGAGGCCGACGTCGTCTTTTGTGCCTTGCCCTCCTTTGCTGCACGCCGAGATCTCTCCGGCCCTTCTCGCCGCCAGAAGGCGTTTTTTAAACCAAAAACCCTTCGGCATGGATATTTTGGCGCAGAACCGCGTGATCAAGGCGGCATTGCCGCCCCCAAGGTCTTCGCGCGCTGCTGCTCGATCAAGTCCCCGCGTCAGTGGAGCCGCAGGCCCTTCTCGCCGGACGGCGCGCAGGCCTGGGGCACGGAAGACCTCGGCCAGACCCCGCGCTTCCCCGCGTCCTTCTGGCGCTGGACGCCTTCGGCGTCGATGCGCCGCTTCACGCCCTGGGGCCTGTCGGCCAAGACGAGCTTGGCGCGACCCGCCGAACGGCCTTGGCGGGTTCCAGGGACGACCTGCGCTGGCGCGTCTCGACCGACCTGGTGATGACCGCCCGTACCCATGTGACGACGATCCCGCGCGACGGCCGGACCTTCGTGTGCCACCCCGGCTGCACTGACCTTCTGTCCAAGGCCAATCCGCCGCCGGAAGCTGCGGCGGGGCAAGGGCTTGGAATTTCTGTCTGGGCTACCTCAACCTTCTGGGCCCCTTGGATGCCTTGGCATTTGGCACCACCGGGGCCGTCGAAGTTCCCGTCCGGGCAAGGTCTGCGAGGAGGGTGTCCTGCGTTGACCTCCTCCCCAATCCCGGGCCGGTGATTGCGCGGGTCGTCGCTGCGGCATTGCCTCAGATCGACTATCCTTTCAGAGCGCGGTCGAGGCCACTTTGGCGACCGGTCCGCCGATTTCCGGCACCGCTGAGCGCGCGGGCCTTCAATGAAAATCATTGGCCTAGTGACGCCCGGTCAGCCAGCTGCCGAATTTTGCGAAGTTCGACGGGCCGATTCCAAGCCGATCCTCTCGTTGATCGGCCACGCGCAGCAGCGCATACATCAGATGCACGCCCAGCCAGCGGAAGGGTTCGGGCTCCCATTTGCGGACCATGCGGTTGACCCAAGGCAGCGTGGTGAGCGCGGTCTGCTTGCCGAGCGCCAGATCGGCCAGCGTGCGCCCGGCCAGGTTGGCGGTCGAAACCCCCACCCCGACATAACCGCCCGCCCAGCCCAGGCCCGTGTCGCGGTCCAGCCCCACGGTCGCGCACCAGTCGCGCGGCACGCCGATGACACCGCACCAGGCATGTTCCACACCGTAGGGGGCGGCTGCGGGGAAATGGCGGTGCAGGGTGTCGGTCAGGCGGCGGATGGTCTCAGGGTCGGGCGCGCCGTTCTTGTCCATCTTTGAGCCGAACTTGTAGGGCACGCCGCGCGCGCCCACCGTGATGCGGCCCTCGCGCGTGCGCTGACAGTAACAGTAGGAATTCGCGGCATCCTCGATCAGTTCATTGTTGTCCCAGCCGATCTTGGCCCAGACCTCGGGCGGCAGCACGGGTGTCGCGATCTGGGCCGAGTTGAGCGGTATCCAGTCGCGTTCGTGGCCGGGAAAGCCCGGCGTGAAGCCTTCGGTGCAGCGCAGGATGATCGGCGCCGTCACCCGGCCCTTGTCGGTGATGACCTCACCCTTGCCATAGGACAGCACGGCGGTTCCCTCGTGGATCACGGCCCCGGCGCGTTCCACCGCTTCCGCCAGACCCCGCACCAGCTTGGCGGGCTGGATGCGCGCCACACCGGAAATCGCCATGCCGCCCATGGCACCGGGCACCGAAATTCGCTGGGCCACCTGTGCCGGCGTCAAGGACCGATAGCGATGCGCCTGACCCCATGCGGCCTGATGCGCCACATCCGCCTCCACCCGTTCCTGCTGCGCCTTGTTCTGGGCGAACATCAGCACCTCGGTCCGCAGGATGTCGGCCTCGATCCCCTCATCCTCACAGACCTTGATGATCTCCTCGACCGTGCCTTCCAGATGCCTTGCCATCTCGACCACCGCCGGCTTCCCATGCGTCTTGGCATAGCGGTCATGGTCCCAGGCCAGCGTCCCCATGCACCAGCCGCCATTGCGCCCCGAGGCGCCGAAACCGGCAAACTCGCGCTCCAGGACCAGCACCTTCAAGCTCGGGTTGGCCTGCATCAGATACCATGCGGCCCACAGCCCGGTGAAACCGGCCCCGATGATCGCCACATCCGCTGTTGCATCGCCCGCCAGCGCAGGGCGGCGGTTGGCAGGCAGGCCGATGTCGGCATACCAGAAAGACACGTCGCCAATCTTCATCTTGTCATCTTCATCTTGTCAGGGGTTCTGGTTCAGGCGGGTTTGAAGGGCTGCGGCGGCAGCGCGGGCGGTCAGCAAGGCCCCCTCCATCCAGCCCTGTTCTGCGCTGGACAGATCGGACCCGGCAAAGGCGATCCGGCCGCGCCGACCCCAATGTTCGGCCGCAAAATCGGGCAGCGATGCCAGCGTCGCCCCAACCCAGGTGCCGCGCGCGAAGGGATCGTTGACCCAGTCGTGCCAGTCAAAGCCGAGCAGGTCCGCATCCGGAAACGCTGCAGCCAGCACGGTCGCGACCATCGCGGGGTCAGGCTCGCCCGTCTCATCCCGCAAGCCGAAGGCGATCAGCAGGGTGGAGCCATCGGGCAGGCTCCGGTCGGCAAAGATCCAGCGGATACCCAGCGTCTCGCCCGTCGCAAGATGACCGGGCTTGGGTCCCTTGGCCCGGATCAGCAGTTTCAGCGCCCGTCCTTCATGGCCCCGGCGGCGCAAGTTGTCTTGTGCTGGCGACAGCGCGGGCAAAAAGCGGATCTGTGCCAAGGCATTGATCGGCAAGGCAACCAGCGCCGTTGCAGCCTCCACCACCCGGCCAGAGCCCAAGGTGGCGCGCACGTGGCTGCCGCAATCCTCCAGCCGCTCCACCGCATCGCCCAGTATCGTCTCGGCGCCGCTGGCCGCGACCGCTTGCTGCGCGATGCTGGCCACGCCGGTTTCGGCGGTGAAAGCCAGTTCCTCGACCTTGACCATCAACCCCTTGGCCAACTTCGCCGTCACATATTCATTCGCCCCGATCAGATCCGGCGCGCCGGAGCCTGAAATCGCCCACCACGCCATGATCTCGCGCACAACCGAGGCCGGAAAGCCGCGGTGGTCCAGATAGGCCCGCAGCGTCATGCCATGGATTGCCCGCGCCGTCGGCGTGTCATCGTTCATCTGCGCCGCATCGGTCAGCAAAGTGGCAATGCCGGCCTCATACTGGGCCATGTCCTCGGCGGGATTTGCCTGCCACGTGCCGTCGCGAAAATAGCTGTGTCCGATGATGTCAGCCCGCGGCACCAACCCGATGCCCAGCCTTTTGGTCAGGCCGATCATCTCGGCATGATCCGCCCGGATCCAGCCGCCGCCATATTCCACGGGCCCGCCCGAATTGCCCCAGGCGCGCGAATGCGCGCGCCCGCCCAGACGCGCACGCGCCTCGACGATGATGCTGCTGCGGCCAAGGTCCGCCAGCCAAAGCGCTGCCGCCGTCCCGGCAAGGCCGCCCCCTATGATGAGCGTATCGGTCATGGCAGCATAGTGGCGCGGCCCCGGTGCGTTGTCCATGCCCGAAGGTCAAGGCTTCAGCCCTGCTCGGAGGTGAGCCATGCGGTGAAAGAGGCCAAAGGCGCCCGCCGAGGTCGATCCTTGGGCCAGACGAGGTAATAGCTGCCCAAGGACCGGATCGCAGAGCCGTATAGCGGCACCAGACGGCCCTCGGCCAGATCGCGGCCGATCAGGAACAGCGGCAACAGTGCGGCCCCCATGCCGTGCACGGCGGCTTGGCTCATGGTGGCGAATTGGTCGAACAGCATCGCCGGCGGCCTGATGCCCGCAGCCCCGTGATGCGCCAGCCACCGCCCCCAATCGCCGCTGCGGCTTTCCAGTTGCAGAAGCGGCAGCGCAAGCACCTCCTTCGCCTCACCCAACGGCGCGAACGAGGGGGCCGCGACGGCGAGGATCTCTTCCTCCATCAGCTTGAGATATTCGACCCCGGGCCAATCCTGCCGCCCGTAGTGGATCGCCGCATCAAAAGCGCTGTCGGTGAAGTCGAAGGGTTTCAGCCGCGTGGACAGGTTGACCGTGACCTCCGGATGCAGGCCTGCGAATTTCGCGAGCCGTGGCGCGAGCCAATGCATGCCGAAGGCCGGCAGGATGGCAAGGTTGAGGGCACCTCCGGTCGGGTTGGCGCGCAGGGCCAGCGAGGCTGCGGCCAGCCGATGCAGGCTGCGCCGCGCCTCGGCCACGAAGTCGGTCGCGGCAGCTGTCAGCCGCAGGCGCTGCTTGTCGCGGATCAGCAGGGTGACGCCCAACTGCCCCTCCAGCACCTGCAACTGGCGGCTGATGGCACCTTGCGTCAGGTTCAGCTCCTCCGCCGCCGCCGAGGCCGAACCAAGCCGGTCCACCGCCTCCAGGGCCAGCAACGAGGGGATGGAGGGCAGATAGCGGCGCGCCAGCATATGAGCTTTCCTCATGGTTTGGTGAGGTCGTTTCGGTGGTATTCTGACCCAGTTTGTGGCAGAAGTCAGGACCGAATGATGGAGAACGCCATGTCCGATCAAATGCCGGCCCGCCCGAAACTTAAAGCCAAGGATGCCCCCGATCTTGGCCGCTTCGACTGGCAGGATCCCTTCCGTCTGGCCGACCAGCTGACCGAGGAAGAGCGGATGCTGGCTGACGCCGCCCGCACCTATGCGCAGGAAAAGCTGCAACCCCGCGTGATCGCCGCCTACCGCGAGGAAAGCACCGACCCCGCGATTTTCCGTGAGATGGGCGAGATGGGCCTTCTGGGCGCCACGATTCCCGAAGAATACGGTGGTCTGGGCTCCTCCTACGTCGCCTACGGCCTGATTGCCCGCGAAGTGGAGCGGGTGGATTCGGGCTACCGCTCCATGATGTCGGTGCAGTCGTCCTTGGTCATGTACCCGATCTACGCCTATGGATCAGAAGCGCAGCGCCAGAAATACCTGCCGAAACTCGCCTCGGGCGCGTGGATCGGCTGCTTTGGCCTGACCGAGCCGGATGCCGGATCGGACCCGGCCGGCATGAAGACGCATGCGAAGAAAACCGCGAACGGCTACGTGCTGAATGGCTCCAAAATGTGGATCTCCAATGCGCCCATCGCAGATGTTTTCGTGGTCTGGGCCAAGTCCGAGGCGCATGGCGGCAAGATCCGTGGCTTCGTGCTGGACAAGGGCACCCAAGGCCTCACGGCCCCCAAGATCGGCGGCAAACTGTCCTTGCGAGCCTCGATCACCGGCGAGATCGTGATGAAGGACGTCGAAGTCGGCGAGGACGCGCTGCTGCCCTTCGTCGAGGGTCTGAAGGGACCCTTCGGCTGCCTGAACCGCGCCCGCTATGGCATCGCGTGGGGGGTGATGGGGGCGGCGGAGTTCTGCATGGGGGCGGCCCGGCAATATGGGCTGGACCGCAAGCAGTTCGGCAAGCCCCTGGCGCAGACCCAGCTGTTCCAGTTGAAGCTGGCCAACATGATGACCGAGGTGTCGCTCGGCCTGCAGGCCTGCCTGCGCGTCGGCCGCCTGATGGACGAGGCGAATGCCGCGCCCGAGATGATCTCGATCATCAAGCGCAACAACTGCGGCAAGGCGCTTGACGCGGCACGGATGGCGCGCGACATGCATGGCGGCAACGGGATTTCGGAAGATTTCCAGATCATGCGCCACATGGTCAATCTTGAGACTGTGAACACCTACGAAGGCACCCATGACGTGCACGCCCTGATCCTCGGAAGGGCCATCACGGGGCTGCAGGCCTTCTTCTAAGTCCTGAACAGGGTGGGATTGCACGCGTGCAATCCCGCCTAACCGTTTGAAATACATAACACCTGCGATTTCTGTTAACCTCTTGTTAAAATGAGCGCCTGCCGCGCATTCCTGTTGTCCCGCCTTTGGCAAAAGCGCCAACCGGCTCGGACGAAGTCGCTCCGCGGGGCCTATTTGGGTAATGAGCCAAGGCAAAGGCACTCCTTTGCCCTTTCACCTTGGCCCAAATATCCTCAGGGGGTGAGCGCGGCAGCGCGAGGGGGGGCGAGCCCCCCCTTCCGCCGCGATTTATCGCGGCTTCCGCCCGCCGAAGACGGGCGCGCCAGCGTCCGGCGGCGGCGGGCCTTGCCCGGTCAGAGTTTGGAGAGGCGGAGGAGGTCGTCGTAGACTTCCGGCACGCCGGCGATGATCGGGTTGCCTTTGGTGAGGCCGTCCCCTGCCAGAAAGTCGTTGACCTTCAGGCCAGCCGCTTCGATCACCGCGATGGCACCGAGGCAGTCCCAGGAGTTGATATGCGGCTCAAAGTAGCCGAGCAGGCGGCCTGCGGCGACGTAAGACAGGTTCAAAGCGCCCGAGCCGTCGCGGAAGAACATACCGCCCTCGCGCAGCAGGCCCTCGAAAGGGCGCAGGAAGGCTTCCGGTTTGAGGCGGGTGGAATAGCCCATGCCGGTGATGCCGTCCTTCAG
This sequence comes from Paracoccaceae bacterium, assembly GCA_947453525.1. Classification (GTDB taxonomy): domain Bacteria; phylum Pseudomonadota; class Alphaproteobacteria; order Rhodobacterales; family Rhodobacteraceae; genus Stagnihabitans. Next base: position 27,558 of record CANGHD010000002.1, read on the forward strand.
GCTTTTGCCGGGGTGGCGTTTGACGGGCGCCCCGTTCAGGGTGGCGGGGTAGCCTTTGCCTCCGGCGAAAAGTTCATTCCGCACCGGCGCGTAGACCATGCCGAACTGGATCACCCCTTCGCAGACGAAGGCGATCGAGACGCACCAGTTGCCCATGCCCGAGATGAAAGGCTGCGTGCCGTCGATCGGATCGACCACCCAGAGGCCCTGGCCGGGGGCGAAGGCGGTCACACCGGTTTCCTCGCCGAGGAAGGCATCTTCCGGAAACGCTTCGAAGATGCGCTTCTTGATCAGCAGTTCGGTGTTGAGGTCAGCTTCCGACACCATGTCTTGCGGCCCTTTTGACTTGATCGTCAGCGAGGCCAGATCGTTGAAATAACCTGTGGCCAAGGCCCCGGCCTCCTGGATCAGGGCGTGGCACAGGTCGTAGCGCGAGGTGAGGTCCATCAGTCTTTCCATAACCAGGCCGCGCCACGCACACCCGAGGCATCGCCATGGACATTGCGCAGGATCGGCGTGTGAAACACGGTTGAGAAGGTGCGATTGGCGAGTGCCGGGGGCAGGTCTTCGTAAAGTTCGTCGACATTGGACATGCCGCCGCCCATGACGAAGACGTCGGGGTCAAGCGAGTTGACGACGGTGGCAAGGCCGCGGGCGACGCGGTCGATGTAGCGGTCCCAGAGCATGCCAGCCAGCCGGTCGCCGTTGCGCTTAAGGTCCATGATTTGCCGGGCCTTCAACTCCTGCCCAGTATGCAGCGCGTACTGCGCCTCGAAAGCGCGGCCCGAGACCCAGGTTTCCATGCAGCCAAAGCGGCCGCAGTAGCAGGCGGCACCCGGAATTTCGGTTGTGTCGGGGAAGGGCAGGGGGTTGTGGCCCCATTCGCCGCCGGAATTGTTCGGCCCATGATGCGCGCGGCCGCACACGGCGATGCCCGCACCGGCTCCGGACCCGAGGATGACCGCGAAGACCACATTATGGCCCTTGCCTGCGCCATCCACCGCCTCGGAGGCGGCAAAGCAATCTGCGTCATTTTCGACCCTGATCGGGCGCTGGATCACGGCTTGCAGGTCCGCCTCGACCGGCTGGCCCAGCAGCCAGGTCGACGACGCGCCCTTGCCCAGACGGCTGACCGGCTCCAGCGATCCGGGGATGCCGATGCCGATCGAGCCCCGTTGCCCCGTTTCGGCCTCCAGCCGATCGATCACGGCTTTGACGGCCTGCAGACAGCCCTTGTAGTCGTGGCGTGGCGTGTCCTGACGGATGCGCAAAAGCTCGCGCCCATCAGGGTCCATTGCGACACCTTCGATCTTGGTGCCGCCCCAGTCGATGCCAATCAGCATCAGCCGTTGCCGCCCGAGAAGTCGAACATCAGCGCCAGCATGTTCAGAATCAGATAGATGATCCCCAGCGTCCACATGGCATACCAGTCGAGTTTCAGGCTGGCCTCTTCGCGGTCCTGATAGCGCAGGCGCAGCGAGAAGATCGACAGGAAGACCGCAATGAAGATCACCCCCACCGCGATCAGGTTGATCTGCTCGGCCAGGGTGACGGCGGTGGTGGGAGGCAAGGCCCCGGTGATGACGAAGGCGTTGGCCGAGGCCGCGAAGATCGAGCCGACCCCCATGCCGAAGCGGGCGTCAAGGTCGTCGGACTTGATCAGGAAGGCCAGAAGGCCCAGCAGAACCGCCAGTGCCGAGATCCAGAAGCTTTTGAACAGCGGGCCATAGCTGGTGCGGTCCAGCGAGACGGCCAGCGTGAGGCGCGAGTATTTCGAGGCATCGGGCCCGGCACTGTGCAGGCCGTAGTCGGTGGCATAGACATGGTCCACCACTTGCGTCGGCTGCAACGCGACCTTCCAGCCCGAGACGCGCACGGAGGGGTCCAGCGCCATGCCTTCGTCCACCTTATAGGTCAATTGGGCGCCGTTCAGGTTGGCGTCTTCCAGTTCGATCGTGATGATGTGGTTGTCGAGCGGGAAGCGGCGGACGTCGAAATCGTGGAAGATCGTCGCCTGCACCCGCACTTGCGAATAGTTCACGCCGTTGTCGTCGACCACGCTGGGCGTGCCCTTTTGCACATTGCCGCCATTGACGATCTCGAAGGTCTGGTCGGGGTGCACGTCGGCGCCCTTCCACTTGAACCAGAGCCACATGTCGACATCGAAGGTGCCGTTCTGCGGCGAGACGTTGGACAGGCGCAGGATATAGGCTCCCACGGCCACGTCGGTGTGGCTGGTGACCACAGCCGTGGCATCTGCGACAACTCCGGTGGTGGGGACCGTGGTGGCCGTGGCGTCGGGGGTCGCGGTTGTGGTCTGGGCTGTGCCCGCACCACTGAACAGCGAAAAGGCTGTGGCGAAAAGCGCCGACATGAGGACAAGGATTCGCTTACGCATGACGAGGCTTTCGGTTGGGGCTTTGCAAGCACGGGGTCCGGACGCGCGAAGTTTTGCGAGCGATCGGTGCGAAATTCAATGGTGAATCACGGGGCCTTCACGATTTGCTGCGCGCCGGCCCGAAACCCGGGCCACGCATTAACTCTTCAGACCCGCCGCGAGGTTGATGGCGGCCACCGTGCCGGGTCCGAATTTGCCATCGGTCTTGCCATCGAAGAACTGGTGGTCTTTCAACAGCTTCTGCAGCTCGATGCGGGTCTTTTTGGTGAAGGACTCCGAATTGGTCGTCACCTGGTCGATCACGACCTGCGCGCCGATCCGGATCGAGGAATAGATGTAGCGGGCGGCGTCTTTCGGGCCTTGTCCCTTGATCTGGCCAAGGTCGATCATGCGGGCATAGTTGAACATCGCCTCGGGGTGGCGCAGGTCGGCGGCCTGGCGGAAATAGTCGATGCCCTTGGCGGCATCCTTGGGCAGGCCCAACTCGCCCTGAAAGTACAGGAAACCCATGTCGTTCAGGGCATCGGGGAAGCCCTGCTTGGCCGATTCCTCGTACCAGTGCAGCGCCTGTGCGGGGTCGGGGGCGACACCCACGCCCTTTTCATAGGACTTGGCCAGTTCGAACTGGCCCTCGGCCGAACCCGCCTCGGCGGCGCGCTTGAAATAGGTGAAGGCCAGAACCGGGTCGAAGCGTTTGTCCGAAGCGTCCTGGTGCAGATAGGCCACGCCCATCATCGAGCGCGTGTCGCCCTGATCGGCTGCGGTGCGCAGCGCGGCCTCGGCATCGGGTTTGGCGAAGGCCGCCGACCATTGCGCCACACGGTTGTTGGGATCGACCGGGGCCGCAGCGGCCGCATCCGCGCCGCCCGCCAGAAAGAAGGGTTCGCCGGACAAGGAACCGTAGGTATAGGGCTCCTGCAGGTTTTGCGTCGCCTTCAGCACCTCGTCACGCACCTTGCGGAACATCAGGCTGATTTCCAGATCGGGCTGGCCCAGCACATCCATCAGCGCCGTGGCATAGGGGCTGTCACCGCCCACACCGTCCAGTGCCACCTGACCCTCCTTGGCGGCAAAGGCCACCATTGTTCCCTGGTCGGGATTGACCGGCGCCAGCCCGGAGGGCCCGGTCGAGCGGCTGTCGGTGCCCGCCTTGGCCGGATCGGCCTTCACCGTCGTGTCGATCAGATCGCCGAACGGGTTGTTGCGGCAGGCGTCCAGAATGACCACCCGCATCTTGCGCGCCGCCTCCACGGCCTTCAGCATCTGCGCCAACGATACGCCGACCCGCTGCACATCCTTGTTGGATTTCACCTGCGCATCGACCGGGATCAGGTAATTCTCGCCGCTCGCCTCCACCCCGTGGCCGGCATAGTAGATCAGCGCGATGTCGGCCGTTTCGGCATCGAAGGAGAAGGTCTGCATCGTGTCCAGCAGTTCGGTCTGGCTCGCGTCGATGGCATAGGTGACCTTGAACCCGGCCTTTTCCAGCGTGGCGCCCACATTGCGGGCATCGTTGATCGTGTTCTTCAGCTGGACCACATGCTGATAGGCGCCCATGCCGATCACCAGCGCCACCTTCTCGGCCAGCGCGGGGAAGGGGACGAGGATCAACAGGATCAGGGCCAGCAGGGTCTTGCGCAGCATGGGTTCCTCAAAGACAGGCGTCAGGTCGCAGGACTTGGGTCAGTCCAGCACTTTGAATTCGATCCGGCGGTTGCGGTTGCGATTCTCGTCGCTGTTATTGGCGACCAGAGGTGTCGTCTCGCCATAGCCCTTGGCCACAAGACGGTCGGCTGCAACCCCTTTGCCCGCCAGATAGGCCGCAACCGCCGCTGCCCGCCGTTCCGACAGGGTCAGGTTGGCGGCATCGGGGCCTACGTCATCCGTGTGGCCGCCAATCTCGACCCGCAGCGCCGGGCAGCGGTTCACGACGTCCAGAAGCGTATCCAGCACCGCCGAATCCGCCACATCCAGCCGGGCGGAGGCCGAGGCGAAGGTGATGTTTCCGGCATGGCTGAGCGTGTCGAACCGGTCCTTGCAGGCCGCCGGATCAAAGTCTCCTTGGGTTTCCTTGGCTGTGGCCGCCCCGATAGCAGGCGTGGCCGTCCCGTTGGCGGTGGTGGAGCCGTTGCGGACGAAGACCCAGTCGAACGAGACCGAGCCGACCGGCACCAGCTTGACACTTGCCGCGTCCTGCAGCTTGCTCACGCCCTCTGTCAGGTTGAAATCCGCCGCAGACACCGGAATGACGCCGACCGAGGCCACCGTGACCATGTCGGGCGAGACCAGCGTGACGGCCACATCCGCCGTCATCTGCTTGGCCACGCCATGCAGGGTCAACGTGAAGGGGATGTTGGCGATGATCCGGTGCTTGGCCGGAAGCTCGGCCAGCAGGGCGGGGTCAAGGGTGGTCGTGATCACCGCCTCGGGGAATTTGAAGGTTTCAAAGAACAGGAACCGCATCCGCACATTGCGCAGGTCGATATGAGTGTCGATGGAATCAAGCGCGACATGCACCTCTGCATCGCCCTGTGGCGAGATGCTGCCGGTGAAGGTGGCGATGGAATTCATCTCGACCTTGGTGTCATTCTTGACAGACTGGAAGCCCAGAACCGAGCCCTCGGGCTGCAGCACCCAGCCTTTGGCGAAGGCATCGGGTTGCGCCAAAGCCGGGCAGGACAGCGCCAGAAGCAGGGCCAGACAAAGGGCCGTCAGCCCAGCGAACAAACGCATCAGCACATCTCCAAATCGGGCCGGACCGGACGGAATCTGTCCGGAGGCGTCGTTCAAGGCAGGCGCGATAATGCGCTTTCGCGGGAAGAAAGCAACAGCGTCAGGCAATTGTGATCGGATCTTCCATCGGAACGACACTCCCATTGTCAGGCACGGCGGAATGGGTAAGGGTCGGCACGCGCAACGCAGGCGGAGGGATTTCGTGATACGGTTCTGGCTTTGGATGCTTTCTCTGTGCGTCGCAGTTCTGACCGCCGATCTGGCGCAAGCCGAGCCGCGCATCGCGCTGGTGATCGGCAATGGCGGCTACAGATCGGTCAACGCCCTGCCCAATCCGCCGCATGACGCCGTGCTGATGGCCGAGGCGCTCAAGACGGCGGGCTTTTCCGTGACCTTGGTGCAGGACGGCGATCTGGTCACGATGGGGGCGGCGGTGACGCAGTTCGGCAAAGAACTGCGCGATGCCGGGGCCGAGGCGACGGGCCTCTTTTTTTACGCGGGCCATGGCGTGCAAAGCTTCGGGCAGAATTACCTCGTGCCGGTCGATGCGCGGCTGACCAATGCGGCCGATCTGTCGCTGGTGGCGCTGGATGCGCAATCGGTGCTGCGCCAGATGGCGTCGGCCCACAACCGCACCAACATCGTCATTCTGGACGCCTGCCGGAACAATCCCTTTGCGCAGGTGCGTGACCTGACCGACAATGGTCTGGCCGAAATGTCCGCGCCAACCGGCACCTTTCTGGCCTATGCCACCGCCCCCGGCGCCGTGGCGCTGGACGGGCTGGATGGCAACAGCCCCTTCACCAAGGCCTTGGCCGCCAAGGTCGTCACGCCGGGTCTGGCGATCGAACAGGCCTTCAAGGATGTTCGGGTCGAGGTTCTGGACAAGACCGGCGGCAAGCAGACGCCGTGGGACACCTCCAGCCTGACCGGGGATTTCATCTTCACCCCGGACGCGGCGGGCAGCGATGAGGAACATCTGTGGGCCTCGGTCTCGGCCTCGGGCGATCCGGTGCAGATCATGCTGTTCCTGCGGGCCTATCCGCAATCGGGGCATGAGAAGGCGGCGCGGCAACTGCTGGCCTCGGTGATGCAGGACGAGGTCAAGGGCCAGGGTAAGCCCACACCGGCACCTGTGACCGGACCCCCGGCGGCGGGCGTGGCGGCCGACGAGGTGACGGCCTTCGAGGGGGCCCAGAAGGCGGGGACGCGGCAGGCGCTGGCGGATTTCCTGACGGTCCATCCCCAGTCGACCTTCGCCGCTGCCGTTCAGGCCGAGATCGCGGCCCTCGACAAACCCATCGCGTCCACCGCCGTGCCGCAGCCTGCTGCTCCGCCCGCCGATGCGGCGGCGGGCGAAGTCCCGGCCGAGCTTGCCGCCGCGATCGCGGCCGCACCGGTGACCTTCACGGGCGCCTTGACGGAAGGGGACGATGCCATCAAGGGCCAGTCCATTGAACATCTGATCGCCGGCCAGCCGCTCTTCGCCCCGATCGAAGGTCTGCCGAAAGAGGCATGGGCCGGTCAAGCCTGTGCGACCTGCCACAAATGGACCAAGCCCGCACTCTGCGATCAGGCCAAGTTCTATGTCAAGGAAGCCGCCCCCTCCGCAAAACTGACCCAGCACCCCCTGGGCGGCGCCTTCAAGCTGACCCTGAAAGCTTGGGCCGCAACGGGCTGCAAAAGGGGCCGCCCCCTCGACGCTGCTTTTCCGGTTCCCTGAGGCCCAAACTCCCCAAGGGGGATGAGCGATCAGACATCCTCCAGTGGAAGAGCTCCGCGCCGAACGCCCGGCCATTGGCCGGGCTTGGTGTGTGAACCCACCGAGCTTTCGCGACGGAAGGCCTACTGTGCCTTGGTCGAAACCATGAAATAGACCCATTCGCCCTTGAACCCCGGGTCCTTGGCCCGCGCCTCTGCCACGCGGGTCTTGAGCCACTCCAGATAGGAGCCGGCCGGTTCCGACAAGGGGCGGACGCCGTCGTACAATGGGGCGGAGGCTGCGAAAGCGGCGGCGATTTCCTGGCCGTAGGGTGGGCCTATGGTGATGTCGAGCGCCGGTTCGTCGCCTTCTTTCCTGCCGACGAAGAAGGTAGAGTTTGCGGTGCGCGCCTTCAGCGGCACCCGGTCATTCGGGATCAGGTGGATGACGTTGCCATCGGCGTCGAAGAAATCGACATAGACGAAGGCATCGTAATCGGGGGCTGCGAGTTCCAACTCCATCTTCTGGCCCTGCACGTAGTTGAAGGTGCGGGCCTGCGCATCCGCGCCGATCAGTTTGGGGTTGGTCAATTGATCCTGACTTTGCGGCAGACCGACGTCGGCAATCCCGGACAGGGCGCCGCATTGCGGGCGGGGCAGGATCATCAGCGCGTCGTTCACCGGGATCCCGCCGCCCAGTTGCGCTTGCAGGGCCGCGAGGATCGGGCCTTTCATCGCCGCGTCGGGCACATGGCCGCGCAGGTCCAGACTGCCGGTCGCGGGGTTGAACTCGGCCTGCAGGCGCGAGCAGGGTGCTGCACTGAGGAGGGCGGCGAGACCGTCATGCACGTCATCGGCCTGCGCCGCCGCATCGCCGGGCCGCATGAACGAGGCGATGGCCTTCAGCGAGACCGGGTCCAGCGCAGCCCCCGCTCCGCTCCATGCCAGCGTGGCGGTCATCTGTTCGCCGGTTGCGGGAGCTGCCGCAACGGTTTCGGCCTGCGGCGTGGCAGATCCGGCCACCTCGCCGGTCGGAACGGTCGCAGACAGGGGTTGCGCCGGAGCCGAGGCTGCGGCGATGGTCTGGGTCGCCGGAGCGGCTGCGAGGGCCACGGCACCGGTGGCGGCGCTGGCGGTCAGGGTTTGCGCCGTTGGCGCAGCCGCAAGCACGGTCGCCCCGGCGGGTGCGGTTGCGGTGAGGTCTGTTTCAGGTGTGGCGATGGCCTCCACGGGCGGCGGCGGGGCCAAGATGGCCGCGACCTGCGCCGGTGGGGCTGTTGGTGCCAGGGGTTGGGCTTGTGGTGTGGCGGCGCTGACGGTCTCGGCGGGCGGTGCCAAAGCCTGAACCGGGGCGGGGGCGGCGGTTTGGGCGGCTGCGGGGGCACGGAGGGCTGCCGCCTTGACCGGGGCCGGACCTGCGGTCTGCACGGCGGCCGGGGCGGCGGGGGCTTCGGCTTTGGCCACCGTCTGCGGCAGCGCTGCGGGGCGGGCCTGACTTTGCCGGACCGTGCCTTGGGCTGCGGCGGCACCTGCCGCCGAGGCGGCTGCGGCCTTTTGTCCCTCTGATGCCTGCGGCTTGGCCTGTGATTGCTGCACCGCCTGCGTCTCGATCCGCAGTTCCGATTTCGGCAGCGGCTGATCCGTCACCGGCCCCGGCTGCAACAGCGCCACCACCAGCGCCGCCACGCCGACATGGGCCGCCGCCGACAGGACAAGTCCCGCGCCATAGCCGGTCAAAGGCGTGCCGGGCGCTTCGGACAGGGTCATTGCACCTCCGGCGAGACGATGATGGCCACATCCTTGGCCCCGGCATCTTCAAGACGGTTCACGAGGCTGAGGATGATGCGCAGGGGGGTGGTGCGGTCGGAGTTGATCCGCACCAGCGCATCGGGCGTGGCGGAAAGGCGCTGTTTGATCATGGCGGGCAAGGCCTCGGCGGTCAGGGGCGCGCCGTCGAGCGCGAGGTTGCCGTCCGCGGCGACCGACAGGGTCAGACCGCCGCCGGGCAGGTCCTTGCCGGTCTGGCCATGTGGCGGCAGGACGGCGAAGGGGGCGGTGGCGTCAAGCCGGCCGACCATCATGAAAAAGATCAGCAGAAAGAAGGTCACATCGATCAGCGCCACCACGGATTCGCGCTCGGTCTTGGGCGGCGGGCGGCGCAGCTTCATGGTTGCGCCTCGACCCTTATCACCTTGACGCGGGTGGCCCCTGCGGCAGTGACGGTGTCCATCACGGTGATCAGGCTTTGCAGATCGGCCGCACCCGAGGGGAAAAGGACGACCGGGGTCAGAGGGTCGACGGCGATGCGGGCGGCGACGAGGGCGGCAAGGTCGGGTTGGGTCAGGACATTGCCCGCGATCTGCGGCTGGCCTTGGGCATTGATGCGGATCAAGAGGGTGGTCGAAGGCGCCGCGCTGATGGTGGCCGCCGGGGCCTCGGACGACTTTTGCAGCGCGGGGACCATGTCGAGATTGAGGTAGCTGGAGGTGATCATGAAGAAAAACAAGAGGATCATCATCACGTCGATCATTGAGACAACCGACAGGGCGCTGCGTCGCGGAGGCGGGCGGCGAAGCGTCAGGGCCATGTCAGGACCTGTGGCTGAGGGCGAGAAGGCGGCCCACGGCGCTTTCGATCCGCAGCGCCGCCGTTTCCACCCGGCCCGCCAGCAGGTTGGCGGCCACGGCGGCGGGGATGGCGACGATCAGGCCGCCGGCGGTGGTGATCAGCGCCTCCCAGATGCCGCCGGCCAGAACCGAGGCATTGGCCGAACCCTGCGCCGCTGACAGGTCCTGAAAGCTTTTGATCATCCCCAGCACGGTGCCCAGAAGGCCCAGAAGCGGCGCGATCATCGAGATCAGGTCCAGAAGCCGCAGCCATGTCGACATGGCCGCCACCTCTTCATTGCCGCGCCGGGTGGTTTCGGCCTCCACCGCCGCCAGCGGCAAGCCTGCGGCGAGACCCTGCATGGCCGTCAGCAGCACCCGGTCGGCGGGGGCGCGGCCTGCGCTGGCGGCCGACATCGCGGCATCGCGGTTGCCGGACAGGAAGGTGTCAATCGTGGCATCGCGCGTCTTGGCTCCGCCGGTGGCGGGCAGCAACTGGATGATCTTGGCCACGATCAGCATCAGGCTCAGCAGCGACAGGCACAAGAGGATGATGATCACCGGCCAGCTGGCGGCGGGGATCTGCGCCAGAACGCCGCCCATCATTCCACCAAGGGAGCGGAGGTGCGGCTTTTCAGGTCGATCAGCGGGAAGCAGTCGGTTTGCGTGCCGTTCTGCGGTTTGCAGACCGGGATGTCATGCAACAGAACCTGCCCGATGTCGGTGCAGGCGATCTGCGGGATTTCGAACAGCTTCAGCGTGGTGCGCGCGACGGGCAGCGGAGAGGCGTCGATCGACAGCAGCCGGTCAATCACCGCGTCCTTGTTGAAAATCGCCAACGACATCTGAAAGCCTTCGAAGCTGGCCCCGGTGTCGTTCTTGAACAGGAAATAGGCCCGGCAGCCACCGCCCGCAATCTCCTCGAACTTGTTCAGTTCGATGGAAAGTTTGCCGCCCGCCACCGGCGTTTCCGCCCGAAGCGGAAGGGCCTCGGCCGTCAGCAGGGCCGTCGCAAGTCCCGCCGCCGTCGCCTGCTTCAAAAGCCGTCCGTACATCTGCGACCCTCCCAAAATGCAGATCAGTCTTTCGGCGCACTTGCGTCGCCTTGGGGCAGAGTGAACGCCGCCGCCCTGATTCCGTCAACTGGCTATTGTCCGGTGCCGGGCGTGTAAAAAGGCACCATGGGCCAAAGACGGCAGTCTGACGAAAAGCCCACAGCTATTTCACGGAACTTTCACGCGCATATTCGGCTGATCCCTGCTAAACCTGCGCCTGTGCAAGGGAAATGCCGAGACTTGTACGAGACGATTGACAGGAGGGGACCTCCTGTCGTCATAGTGTCGGCAGTTTGGTCGGCTCCCCAACTGTGAAGGGGGGATTTTATGCGAGTGACCCTCCGTTGGATCCAGCGTCATCGGAAGGGACTTTTTTAGCGCCGCTGGAAAATGCATTGAGAGCCCGGCGCGAACCGGGTCGGGAGGCCTGAATGGATTTGGACGCGCTTCTTGCCGCCCGCGAGAGCGACGGTGCGAGCGGGGAAGATCTGGAATACGACTTTGACTTCATGGAGTTGCAACGTGTTGCAGCCCCGGGGGAAGAGCGTCAGGCCGGAAATGACATTATTGCCGGCGAAGAGCCTGATTTTCGGGACGTTGAAACGCGGGCCCTGTCCATCCTGGAACGCAGCCATGATATCCGCGCCGCCGTGCTGCTGGCCGATGCGCGGCTGAACACCAAGGGCCTGACCGGATTTGCCGATGCCTTGGCCTATATCCGCCGTTGCCTGGAAGAGTATTGGGACACCTGCCATCCGATCCTTGATGCCGATGATGACAACGACCCGACGATGCGCTGCAATGCTGTGCGCGGGCTGGCCGGGGCCACGACCACGCTGCGCTACCTGCGCCGCACACCCCTGACCCAAAGCCGGACCTTTGGGCGGTTGAACCTTCTGAACATCCAGCAGGGTTACGGCGAAGTGCCTCTGGCCGAGGGACAAAGTGCCGAATACGACCGGGCGGGCGTCAACGCCGCCTTCGCCGACACCAGCCCGGACGTTCTGTCGGCCACTTTGGCCGCCGCCAAGCAGATCCTGTCGGATCTGAACACGATTGACCGTCTGATTGGCAAGAAAGCCACGGGCGTCGACTTCTCGATTGATGACACGATCAAGATCGCACAGGTCATGGTCCGCCATATCGGCGAACATGTGGCCGGCGAGTCGGTCGTCGAAGAAGCCCTCGAAGAGGAGCCGGGCGCGGCGGCGGGTGGCGGTGCGGCGGCGACGGCCCCCCGGCGCGCGGGCGGCGGCGGCCTGTCCGGCGCGGTCGAGACGGCGGCGGATGCGCGCGCCGCGCTGGACCGGGTGATCGATTACTTCAAGCGCTACGAACCCTCCAGCCCGGTGCCGATCATTCTGGAACGCGCCAAACGGCTGGTGGGGGCTGATTTCATGGCGATCATGAAAGACATGGCACCGCAGGGCCTTGAAAACGTGAGAATGATCGGCGGAATCCCAGATGATGATTGATCCAGCCGCGCCTCTGCCCAACCCCGAGTATTGCAGACTTAAACCCAGATCCCAGAAACCCACATCAAGGAGCGTTTCATGAGCACCAGTTCGCAGAAGTTCATCGCGCGGAACCGGGCGCCCCGGGTCCAGATCGAATATGATGTCGAGCTTTACGGCGCCGAGAAGAAGGTGCAGTTGCCCTTCGTGATGGGCGTCATGTCCGATCTGTCCGGCAAATCCGAAGAGCCGCTGCCGGCCGTGGCGGACCGCAAGTTCCTTGAAATCGATGTGGACAACTTCGACGACCGGATGAAGTCGATGAAGCCGCGTGCGGCATTTTCGGTGCCCAACACATTGACCGGCCAAGGCAATCTTGCTGTCGACATCACCTTCGAATCGATGGACGATTTCAGCCCCGCCGCAATCGCCAAAAAGGTCGAGCCGCTGCGCAAGTTGTTGGAAGCGCGCACGCAATTGTCCAACCTGATGACCTATATGGACGGCAAGACCGGGGCCGAAGAGCTGATCGGTCAGGTCATGAAGGATCCGGCGCTGCTGAAATCACTGGCAGCCGCCCCCAAAGGCGAAGCGGAGGAGTAACAGATGGCTGAGGCTTCCCAATCCGGCGCACAGGCCGGCGTACAGACGACCGAACTTTCCGATTTCTCCTCGCTCCTGAACAAGGAGTTCCGGCCGAAATCGGACGCTGCGAAATCTGCCGTTGAATCAGCGGTCAAGACGCTGGCCGAACAGGCGCTGGCCAACACAGCGCTGATTTCCGACGACGCCTTGAAGTCGATCCAGGGCATGATCGCCGAGATCGACAAGAAGCTGACCGAGCAGGTCAACCAGGTGCTGCACCACCCCGATTTTCAGGCGCTGGAAAGCGCATGGCGCGGGTTGCACTATCTGGTCAACAACACCGAGACCGACGAGAATCTGAAGATCCGCGTCATGAACATCTCCAAGAAGGACATGTCCAAGACGCTGCGCAAGTTCAAGGGTACGGCTTGGGACCAGTCGCCGATCTTCAAGAAGCTGTACGAAGAGGAATTCGGCCAACTGGGTGGTCAACCCTATGGCACCCTGATCGCTGACTATTACTTCGACCACTCGCCCCCGGACGTCGAATTGTTGGGCGAGATGGCCAAGATCGCCGCCGCAGCCCATGCGCCCTTGATCACCGGGGCGCAGCCGACGCTGTTCCAGATGGATTCGTGGACGGAACTTGCCAACCCGCGCGACCTGACCAAGATTTTCCAGACGCCGGAATACGCCGCCTGGACCTCGCTGCGTGAGTCCGAGGACTCCAAATACATAGGTCTGGCAATGCCGCGCTTCCTTGGCCGTCTGCCCTATGGCTCGAAGACCGACCCGGTGGAGGCTTTCGCTTTCGAGGAAGAGGTCGATGGGTCTGATCACAATGCCTATGGTTGGGTGAATGCGGCTTACGGCATGGCGGTGAACATCAACCGCAGCTTCAAGGAATACGGCTGGTGCAGCCGGATCCGCGGCGTGGAATCGGGTGGCGCGGTGCAGAACCTGCCATCGCACACCTTCCCGTCCGATGACGGCGGCATCGACCAGAAATGTCCGACCGAAATCGCGATTTCCGACCGGCGCGAGGCGGAACTGGCCAAGAACGGCATGATGCCGCTGATCCACCGCAAGAACACCGACGTGGCGGCCTTCATCGGCGCGCAATCGTTGCACAAACCGGCCGAATACGACGACCCGGATGCCACGTCCAACGCCAACCTCGCCGCCCGTCTGCCCTATCTTTTCGCCACCTGCCGCTTCGCCCACTACCTGAAGTGCATGGTACGCGACAAGGTTGGCTCGTTCAAAAGCCGGACCGCCATGCAGTCCTGGCTGCAGGACTGGATCAACAACTACGTTGATTTCAATGCCGAAATCTCCAGCGAAGGCGAGAAGGCCCGCAAGCCTCTGGCCGCTGCAGAGGTGGTCGTCGAAGAAGTCGAAGGCAACCCGGGCTACTACTCGTCCAAATTCTTCCTGCGCCCGCACTACCAGCTGGAAGGCCTGTCGATTTCGCTGCGCCTTGTCTCCAAACTGCCGTCCGAGAAGGGCGGCTGATCCCGCGCTTGCGCAAGCGTGCGAGAATTCAACCCTGCCTTATGGCACCAAACTAGGAAGGACCTGAAAAATGGCTGCAACATTATTCGTCAAGATCGACCCGCTCAAGGATTTCACCGGCGATGCTGTTGAAAAGAACCACAAGGACTGGATCGTCGTGGAATCGGTCGAATTCGGTCTGGAACGCCACCAGTCCGACGCGGAAGGCGGTGCGGTAACCCGCGGTTTCGGTAAGGCCGTGTTCAACGACGTGTCCTTCTCGTCGGAACTGGGTCGCCACTCGATGAAGCTGATGTTCCAGGTGGCCGGCGGCAAGCGCCTGCCGGAAATTACCATTCACCAGTGCAAGGCCAACGAAGACGACAACACCGCGCTGGAGCCCTATGTGATCTGGTCTCTGAAAGACAGCCAGGTCGGCACCTATTCGATCACCTCGGGTTCGGAAGAAATCCCGAAGGAAAGCTGGACCGTGCGTGCGGCCGAAATCCAGATCGACTACCTCTATCCGGAAGGCGGCAAGGGCAAGCTGAAGAAGTACGCCGAGTTCAAGTGGAACATCGGCATGGGCTCAATGTCCTGATCCTGCTGATCTTCGCTTCGGCACCGGGATCTGTCCCGATGCCGAAGCGGCCCCTTTTGTTGCTGGAGCACCTGCGCGATGACGCCCGAAGACCATTTGAAAGCCGGCGATCCGGCGGGCGCCCTTGAAGCGCTGTCGGTTTTGGTCAAGGCCAAGCCAGGCGACGCCAAGCTGCGGATTTTCCTGTTTCAATTGCTGTGCGTTCTGGGCCAATGGGATCGCGCGATCCGCCAGTTGAAGGTTTGCGGCGAGTTGTCGCCAGCCGCCTTGCAGATGGCGCAGGCCTACCGCGAGGCGATTATCTGCGAGGTGTACCGCGAAAAGGTTTTCGCAGGCACCAAAGCGCCTTTGGTCTTTGGCGAGCCGCAGGAATGGCTGGCCTGGCTGATGGAGGCGCAAAAGCTGCTGGCCGCCGGTCAGCCGCAGGCCGCTGCCGAATTGCGCGCCAAGGCCTTCGAGGCCGCCCCCGCCACGGCGGGCGACATTGACGGCCAGCGCTTCGACTGGATCGCTGATGCCGACATGCGCTTTGGCCCGGTGCTGGAGGCCATCGTGAACGGCCGCTATTTCTGGCTGCCCTTCGCCCAGATCCGCTCCATCACCTTCGACCCGCCGACCGACCTGCGTGATGCGGTCTGGACGGCGGCCAATCTGACCCTGGCCAACGAGGGGCAGGTCGTCGCTTTCATTCCCACACGCTATCCCTTCTCGGGGCAGAAGGGCGATGCGGCCGAAAAGCTGAGCCGGGCCACAAGCTGGACCGATGCCGGGGCCGAGACCTTCACCGGCTTGGGTCAGCGCCTGTTGTCGACCGATCAGGGCGATGTGGCGCTGCTTGATGCACGGTTGATCAAGTTCGACAGTCCAGCGCCCGCCGCGCCTGTTTCGGAATAGGTGCGCCATGGCGGACAAGATGATGTCCGAGCGGCTGCAACCCTCGCTTCTGGACCGGCTGACCGATGACGACCCGACCAACCCGACCGAAAGCCGTGATGCGCGGGTGATCGACATCCGCCGCCTGCGCGACATCGTGCAGCGCGATCTGTCATGGCTGCTCAACACCAACAACGGCGAGACTTGGCTGGACGCGACGCGTTATCCCTTGGCCGCGAAATCCGTCATCAACTTCGGGGTGCGCGAAGTGGCCGGGGATTTCTCGACCCAAGACCGCGTGGCGCTGATCCGCAAATCCATCGCCTCGGCCATCGACAATTTCGAAAGCCGCATCCGCAAGGGGTCGGCCCATGTCGAAATCCGCACCGACAATGTCTCGCGCCAGACGATCATCAATTTCAACATCCGGGCGGATATGTGGGCCGAACCGATCCCGATCGAGCTTTACCTGCGCACCTCGGTGGATGTGACGACGGGTGAGGTTTCGGTGGAACGGAGCGGCTGATGGACACACGGCTGCTGGCGCATTACGAAAGCGAACTGGCCTTCCTGCGCGACATGGGGGCCGAGTTTGCCCAAGCCTATCCCAAGATCGCCGCGCGGCTGGGGATGGAGGGGATGGAGGTGCTGGACCCTTATGTCGAGCGCCTGCTGGAGGGGACGGCCTTCCTGTCGGCCCGGGTCCAGCTTGCCTTGGACATGCAGTTTCCGGCCTTCACCTCGAACCTCTTGGAAATCGTCTTCCCGCATTTTCTGGCGCCGACGCCCTCGATGATGATCGTGGGGCTGGAGCCCGATCTGACCAATGCCGGGGTCAAGGAAGGTTACCTTCTGGCCCGTGGCGCGCGGCTGCGGTCGCGTCAGATTGACGGCGAACAGACGGCCTGCATCTTCCGGACGGCGGCGGATGTGACGCTGTGGCCGGTGGAAGTGTCGGAGGTGGAGTATATCGACAGCCGGGGCGGCTTGGTCGCCGCAGGGGTCAGCCGGGATACGCCGGCGCGGGCGGGCATCCGGCTGCGGTTACGCCGGCTGGATGGTGGCAAGATCAGCGAATTGCCGATGAACGCGCTGACCCTGCACCTGACCGGCCAAGCCGCAGAGCCTTGGACCCTGCACGAGGCGTTGTGCACGCGGGTGACCGGCATGGTCGGCCGCTCCACCGACCGGCGGGCGGATTGGACGCAAAGTCTGCCCGGTGCGAAAAGCCTACCGAAAGGCTTTGCCCGCGAAGAGGCCCTGCTTCCCACCCCGCGCCGGTCGTTCGACGGCTACCGCCTGTTGCAGGAATATTTCGCCATGCCCGAACGTTTCCACTTCGTGGAACTGTCGGGCATGCGCCCGGCGCTGGCCCGTGCCGAAGGGGCGGATGTCGACATCTATCTGCTTCTGGGCGAGACCTTGCCCGACAATGGTGCCTGCGTGCGCAAGGAAACCTTTGTGATCAACGCCGTTCCCGCGATCAACCTGTTCGAGCGCGCCTTCGACCGCATCCACCTGACCAACGCCGATACCGAACAGTACATAACGCCAAACCGCACCGCGCCGTTGGATTACGAGGTCTTCTCGATCTCGCGCGTCACCGGCAATTCGTCCAAGACCGGCGAGGAGACCGAGTTCCGGCCGTTCTACTCGGCGTCCGACATCACCTCGGCCGGGGAAAGCCATCCGGCCTATTACACGATCCACCGCCGGATGCGGCAGCGGAACGAGAAGGAACGGCTGCGCGGGGTCAGGACCTCTTATTTGGGCTCCGAGGTTTATCTAAGCCTTGTTGATAGTAAGCAGGCGCCCTATGCGGCGGATCTGAACCAGTTGACGGTGAGCGGGCTATGCACAAACCGCGATCTGCCCCTGCTGTTGTCCACGGCTGGCAAGGATGCGTTCCACTTGCCGGACGGCGGCCCGATCCTGTCGGTGACCTGCATCGTCTCGCCGACCCGTCCGCGCCCGACCATCGCGCAGGGGGAGACCGCGTGGCGGCTGATCAGCCATCTGTCTCTGAACTACCTGTCGATCACCGACCGTGAGGGGAGCCAAGGCGGGGCGGAGGCGCTGCGCGAGTTGATCGGGCTTTATGCGCCCAGCGGTGACCGGGTGATTTCCAAGCAGCTGGAAGGTGTCAGGGGCGTGTCGACCCGGCCCATCGTGCGGCGCATCACGGATGAGGTTTTGTCCACCGCCGTCAGAGGGTTGGAGATCAAGATCGACTTCGATGAAAGCTTCTTCGATGGCTCTGGCGTCTTCGTGCTGGCCTCGGTGCTGGAGCGGTTCTTCCGCAAATACGTGACGATCAACTCGTTTACCGAGACTGTGCTGACCACCCAACAACGCGGAGAGATCACCCGATGGCGACCGGAAAGCGGGCTCGGCCGGATGATCTGACGCATTACGCGCAGCTTCAGGCCGATCCGACCAAATACCACCTGTTTCAAGCGCTGCGCGTGATCGAGGCGCATCACATGAGCCTGCCGCGCTTGGGCACCTCACGCCGGGCGGCACAGGACCCGGTGCGGCTTGGGCAAGAGGCGGAACTGGCGTTTCCGACCTCGACCATCGCTGATTTCAAGGTGGAGGATGGCAAGGCCGTCCTGACCAACCGGGCCTTTGGCCTGTTCGGCCCGATGGGGCCGTTGCCCCTGCACCTGACCGAATATGCCCGCGAACGCCGCCGCAACCACCGCGACACGACGTTCATCGCCTTCGCCAACACCTTCACCCACCGTCTGATGAGCCTGTTTTACCGGGCTTGGGCGGCCGGCCAGCCTGCGGCTTCGTTCGACCGGCCCGAGCAGGATCCGTTCGAGCGCAAGGTGGCGGCGATTTCGGGCTATTACGGCAAGGGTCTGGCCAAGCGCGATCTGATGCCCGACATGGCCAAACGCTATTTCGCGGGTCAGTTGGCATCGGGCACAAAGACGGCAGAGGGGCTGGTCTCGCTTTTGCAAAGCTTCTTCGATGCCGAGGTGCATCTGCAGCAGTTCATCGGGACTTGGCTGGAGCTGGAACCCGACGACCGCTGGCAATTGGGCAGGCCTGCGCGTCTGGGCCAAAGCACCTCGATCGGGACCCGCGTCTGGTCGCGGGCGTCCAAATTCCGCATTCTGGTGGGTCCCCTGTCCTTGGCTGAGTACCGCCGCTTCTTGCCCGGTCAGGGCGCTTTGGAGCGGCTGGAGGCGATTGTGCGTAACTTTGTCGGTGATGCGCTCGACTGGGATGTGAATGTGATCCTGCGGGCCAATGAAGTGCCGCGCATGGCTTTGGGCGGGGCCAATGCCGCCCTTGGGCAGACGACCTGGGTTGGCGTGCGCCGCGCCACCGGTCGGGATGCCAATGACCTTTACCTTTCCCCACCCCATGCGCTGCGCCGTCAGCGCCCCATTGCCCCCCAAAAGACTGGAGCCAAGAAATGAGCGAAATCAGCCGCGTCGCCTTGTTCGGCAAGTTGAACCGACTGGCCTATCAGGCCGTCGAAGGGGCCACGGTCTTTTGCAAGCTGCGCGGCAATCCTTATGTCGAACTGGTGCACTGGCTGCATCAGATCCTGCAGAACCAGAACTCTGACCTGCATCGGCTGGCCGAATATTACAAACTGGACCCCGCCAAGCTGGTGGCCGACATGCAGCGCGCGCTGGACGCCTTGCCACGCGGGGCTTCGTCGATTCAGGACCTGTCAGAACATCTTGAAGACGCGACGGAGCGCGGCTGGGTCTGGGGATCCTTGCTGTTTTCGGCGTCGCAGGTGCGGACCGGCTATCTGATCCTCGGCATTGTCAAGACGCCCGCCTTGCGCAACATCCTGTTCGCGATCTCGCCCGAGTTCAAGAAGATCAAGCCGGATGATCTGGCCGAGAACTTCGCCGCCGCCGTAAATGGCAGCCCCGAAGAAGGGCAGGGGGCGACGGACGGTAGTGCGGTGGGCTCTGGCGCGCCGGGTGAGGAGTCTGGCGCGGTGGCCCCTGCGGCGATGGGCAAAGAGGAGGCGCTGAAGAAGTTCACCACCGACCTGACGCAACAGGCGCGCGACGGCAAGATGGACCCGATCGTCGGGCGCGATGAGGAAATCCGGCAGGTCGTCGATATCCTGATGCGGCGGCGGCAGAACAATCCGATCCTGACCGGAGAGGCCGGGGTGGGCAAGACCGCCGTAGTGGAAGGTTTCGCGCTGCGCATCGCGCGGGGTGACGTGCCGCCCGCGTTGAAAGATGCCCGGATTCTGGCGCTGGATGTGGGGCTGTTGCAGGCGGGCGCCTCGATGAAGGGCGAGTTCGAGAACCGCCTGAAGTCGGTGATTGAAGAGGTGCAAGCCTCCACCACGCCGATCATCATGTTCATTGACGAGACGCATACGCTGGTTGGAGCAGGGGGCGCGGCAGGCACGGGCGACGCGGCGAACCTGTTGAAACCGGCTTTGGCGCGGGGTACCCTGCGGACCATCGGCGCCACCACGTGGGCCGAGTACAAGAAGCATATCGAGAAAGACCCGGCGCTGACGCGCCGCTTCCAGACGGTTGTCGTCGAAGAACCCAGCCCGACCAAGGCCATCCTGATGATGCGCGGCATTGCGTCGATGCTGGAAAAACACCACCGCGTGCAGGTCTTGGATGAGGCGATTGCCGCCGCCGTCAACCTGTCGGCCCGCTATATCCCGGCCCGTCAATTGCCGGACAAATCCGTATCCGTGCTCGACACCGCCTGTGCCCGTGTCGCTGTCAGCCAGCACGCCGTACCTGCCGAAGTGGACGACAGCCGCCGCCGGATCGAGGCTTTGGATACCGAGCTTGGCATCATCACCCGCGATGAAACCGCAGGCTATGACGTCACCGAACGCCGCGCTGCCATCACGGGCATCAAGGCTGAGGAGGAAAAGCGGCTGGAGGGCCTGACCGCCCGTTGGGATGCGGAAAAGGTGATCGTGGAAGCCATCCTCGACTTGCGCGCCAAGCTGCGCGAGGGCGGGGCTCCGGTGGACACCAAGCCTGCGGCGGCGACGGGGTCGGAGGCGGCTTTGCCGGAGGGGAACTCTCCGCTGACCGACGAACAGCGCGCCGCGCTGACGACGGAATTGCGGGCAAAGAATGCGGAACTGACCGAATTGCAGGGCGAGCACCCGCTGATCCTGCCAATTGTCGACGCCTTGGCCGTGGGCACGGTGGTGGGCGACTGGACCGGCATTCCGGTCGGCCGGATGCTGAAGGACGAGTTGCAGACCGTGATCGATCTGGCCGAGCATCTTGGCAAGCGCGTCATCGGCCAGGACCACGCGATGAAGATGATCGCGAAGCGCATCCAGACCTCTCGTGCTGGCTTGGACAATCCGTCCAAGCCGATTGGCGTCTTCATGCTGGCGGGCACTTCGGGCGTCGGCAAGACCGAAACCGCGCTGGCGCTGGCCGAGGTCATGTATGGCGGCGAGCAGAATGTCATCACCATTAACATGAGCGAATATCAGGAGGCGCATACCGTCTCGAGCCTGAAGGGCGCGCCTCCCGGCTATGTCGGCTATGGCGAGGGTGGCGTGCTGACCGAGGCGGTGCGGCGCAAGCCCTATTCGGTGGTTCTGCTCGACGAGGTGGAAAAGGCCCACCCGGATGTGCATGAGATTTTCTTTCAGGTCTTCGACAAGGGCATCATGGAGGATGGCGAAGGCCGCTCCATCGACTTCCGCAACTGCATGATTTTGCTCACAACCAACGCGGGCACGGAAAAGATCATGGACCTTTGCGCCGACCCGGACCTGATGCCGGAACCGGACGCCATCGCCAAGGAACTGCGCGAGCCCTTGCTGAAGATCTTCCCACCGGCACTCCTGGGCCGTCTGGTGGTGATCCCCTATTATCCGCTTTCGCCCGAGATGATCGGCAAGATCACCCGGCTGCAGCTCAACCGCATCAAGAAGCGGGTCGAGACGGCGCATGGCGTGCCGTTCGAATATAGCGATGCCGTGGTCGACCAGATCGTCGCGCGCTGCGCCGAGGTGGAAAGCGGCGGTCGCATGATCGACGCCATCGTGACCAATACAATGTTGCCCGACATCTCGGGCGAATTCCTGCGCCGGATGATCGCGGGCGGCGAGGTGAAGAAGGTGGCCATCGACGTGGCCGATGCCAACTTCACCTATAGTTTTGAATAACACGCTTGGTGCGGCGGATTCCCCGGTCCGCCGCGCCTCGCGCAACCCCGAAGATTGCCGAATTGAACCCACAAGCCTGCACTGATGGAGCCTGAAGATGGCCGGATCTGCCGAACTGAATTTCTCGATGTCTTTTGGAACGATCAGCGCAGCCCCCATGGGGTCTGCCAAACCGACCCGGTTCCGCATCGCCATCCTGGGCGATTTTTCCGGACGTGCCGCGCGGGGCGAGGTCGAGATCGGTGCCGATCTGGCGGCGCGGCGCCCGATCAAGCTGGATGTCGACACGCTGGACAAAGTCATCAAGGGCTTTGCCGCCGAACTGATCCTGCCCATAGGGCGCGATGGCGCGGGGATCGAGGTATCACTGGCTTCGGTCGATGACCTGCATCCGGATGAATTGTTCGGCAATGTCGAGATGTTTGCCGAACTGGTCGCGCTGAAACGGCGGCTGTCTTTGGGCAAGACGGCGGCCGGTGCGGTGACTGAATTGAAAGGGTGGGGCGAGGAGTTTGGCCGCAAGATCAACCCTCCCGCGAAGAAATCGGCGGGCAACGCGGTGCCGTCGGACCGCAAGCTGACGGATTTTGCCGCACTGGTCGGGGGCGGTGTCGCGCGCAAGGCCGAGGCGTCCTCGACCGATGATCTATTGCAGCGGATTGTCGGGCCCTATGTGCAGGCGCTGCCCGATCCGGATGCCTCGGCCTTGCAGGACGCGGCGGAGGAGGCTTTGGCCGGGGCGATGCGGCTGGTGCTGCATCACCCGGAATTCCAGTCGGTCGAGGCGCAGTGGCGGATGCTGGACCTGATCACCCGCAATGTGGAGACGGATCAGAAGCTGGATCTGGTGGTCTATGACATCTCGGCCGAGGAACTGGCGGCGGATCTGGCGGCGGTCGATGACCTCTCGCAATCGGGCCTGTGCCAGTTGCTGGCCGAAAGCACGCCCGACGGGCGTGGGCCGTTCAGTGCGGTGTGCGGGCTTTACACGTTCGAAGAAACCCCGACCCATGCCGAACTGGTCGGGCGGATCGCCCAAGTGGCGGCCCATGTCCGCGCGGCGGTCTTTGCCGCCATCACGCCGACCTTTCTCGACACCGACATCAAGGACCGCCACCCGCTGGTTGCGTCGGCCTGGGATGCGCTGCGCGAGATGCCCGAGGCCGGCTATGTCGGCCTCGTCTCGCCGCGCTTTTTGCTGCGCAGGCCCTATGGCGCGAAATCGGATCCGATTTCGGAGTTCGATTTCGAGGAGTTCACCGAAAGCGAAGGCCTGTCGGGCATGCTCTGGGCCAATCCGGTGGCGCTTGTAGCGATCCTTTTGGCCCGCAGTTTCCGCAAGAACGGGCCCTCGCTGGGGCTGGGTCAGGTCATGTCTTTGGGGGGCATGCCCTATCACTACGTCAAGGACCGCCACGGCGATCAGGTGGCCTTGCCCTGCACCGAACGCAACCTGAGCCAGGCCAGAACGCAAGCCACCATCGGGCGCGGCTATATGCCGGTGATTTCGGTCAAGGGGCGCGACGAGGTGCGGCTGGGGTCATTTCAGGCGCTGAACGGCGAGACGATTCTGGGCTTCTGGTCCGACGTGCCGCCGCCCAAGCCGCGCGCGCCGGTCGAACGGGCTGCGGCCAAGGCTCCGGTTGCGGCTCCAGTGCAACCGGCGGCGGCCGAAGCCCCGGTGGAGAGCATCGACGCCGATCTGGATGCGCTGCTGGCCAGTTTCGGGGACGATTTCGGCTCCAGCGAGCCGGCCAAGGACGAGGCGCCTGCGGCGACCGAAGAAGATATGGACGCTGATCTGGCAGCCCTTTTGGCAAGCCTTTGAACAGGCTAGGATGGGTGGCGGATCAATTCGGCCAAATCGGCCAAGTCATTCGGCGGCTGTGTGGGGTGTTATGTGACAAGGGGCGACAAAACACCGTTGGTCTGTCGCATAAAGGTGTAGGACAATGAGCGCGCTGGGGTCTTGCGTCATATCTTCCTGACGCGCGATATCGGGTTAACGAAGGCCGGCCTGAACGAAGGTTGATAGTGATGACAGATCTGCGACAGACGGAAAACCTTTTCATCGAACTCAGTGGCGAAGGCGCCACGGACCTTATCTGCATTGGCGCGCGGGTGCGCGAGCGGTTTTCGACGATCCCGGAAATGCGGATGGAATTCACCGCCAAGACCACGAACTTCGAACCCAAATCCATTCTGGGCAAGCGGATCACCCTGAAGACCAAGCAAGGGTTCCAGTGGTCAGGCCTTGTCGTTTCGGTTGAGGATGTCGGTCTTGAGAAGGGCGTGGATGTCTATGCCGCCGAATTGCGCGGTTGGCTCTGGCTGGCCACGCTGGGCGAGGAGAACCGGATCTATCAGAAGATGGATGCGCTGGAGATCATTTCGGATGTCTTTGACAAGATGGGCATCAGCGATTTTCAAAGCAAGGTCACCGGCAAGCCCGAACAGCGCGAGTATTGCGTGCAATACGGCGAAAGCAATTTCGACTTCATCAGCCGTCTGATGGAGGAGGAGGGGATCTATTACGGATTTGACCACTCGGGTGCGACCGAAAAGATGATCCTTGCCAACGATGCTTCGGCCCATCCCGACGTGGGCGAGATCGGCTTCACCAAAAGCAACATCATGCGCAAGGTCCGTGCCGATGCCGACACGATCTATGAATGGGCCGAGGTGGGCAAGGTGGTGTCTGGCAAGGTCTCGCTGTGGGACTATGATTTCACCCAGCCCAGAACGCCGCTTCTGGTGTCCAGCCTTGCCAATGGCGTCGGCAGCCACAGCCACGCCAAGATCGAACGCTATCAGTCCGGCGCGCACTACAAGACTGCCGACAAGGGCGAGAATCTGTTCGCCAAGAACATCGCCGAGGCCCACGCCGCCAATTTCGCCCGCGCCACGGGCCTGTGCAACACGGTGCTTGTGCGCACCGGCGTCAAGTTCGCCTTCAAACATCACGAACGCCCGGCGGTGGATGGCAATTATCTGGTCGTGGCCTCGACCCATTTCATCCGCTTCGATGATCAGACCTCGGGCACCGAGGCTGATCGCCTGAACCGGGCGGTGGAACAGATCCAGTATCCGACCGACATGGCGCTGTATGACGCCGAGTTCGAGGTGCAGCCCAGTGCCGTGCCCTTCAAGCCGCAGAAAGAAACGCCGTGGCCCGAAGTGCCGAGCCTGTTGACCGCTGTGGTCACCGGTCCGGCCGGGGACGAGATCCACACCGACATGTATGGCCGCATCAAGGTGCAGTTCCCCTGGGACCGGATTGGCAAGAAGGATGACACCTCGACCTGCTTCGTGCGCTCGGTCATGCCGTGGACCGGCAACAAATGGGGCTTTCTGGCGGTGCCGCGCATCGGGATGGAAGTGATCATCCAGTTCGAGCGTGGCAATATCGACCGGCCGATCTGTACCGGCATGGTCTATAACGGCGACAACAAGCCGCCCTATGATGTGCCCGGCCAGATGAACAAGATGGGCTGGCGCACCAACTCGACCAAAGGCGGCGGCGGCTTTCACGAACTGACGATGGACGACACCAAGGGCAGCGAAAGTGTGTTCTTCCAGTCGGAAAAGGACTACAAGCAGATCATCAAGAACAATGCCGAAATCACCATCGGCATGGAAAAGAAAGATCCCGGTGATCTGACCCAGACGATCTTCCACAACTTCACCGAGGTCATCAAGACCGGTGACGTCAGCCAGACGATCGAAACCGGCAGCCGGATCACCCATATCAACACCGACGACACCACGACGATCCTCGGCAAGTCGAGCACAACGATCACCGGTGACACCACGGTTGAAATTTCCGAAGGCAATCTCACCGAGTCCGTCAAGCACGGCAACATGTCGACCGAGGTGTCGGGGGGCAACCAGGCGGTCTTGGTGGACAAGGGGAACATCTCGGTCAAGGCCACCGCCGGCAAGATCGAGATCGAGGCTGGGGCGTCCATCACGCTGAAGGTGGGAAGCAACACGATCACCATCGACACGACGGGTGTTTCCATAAAGGCCGCCATGATCTCGCTCGATGCCGACGGGCAGATCAGCGTTCAAGCCGGTGGCATGGTCCAGATTGATGGTGGCCCTTCGACCATCATCAAGGGCGGAATGGTGGCGATCAATTGAGGGCAAAGTCATGAGCGACCGTTTCACCGGACTGATCAAGGTGCCCAAGCAGCCAGCCGCGCGCCTGCTGTCGCATGCCAATGCCGAATTGCACACTGAACTGGAGGCCCCGGCCAGCGCCCCGGTCGAGGTGGTTCTGGCGGAGCTGGAACAGAAGGGCGCGCTGATCGACATGCTGCATCTGTTGGCGGTGGCCTTGCCTGCCCGCGAGCGGGTCTGGTGGGCCTGTCTGGCCGCGCGCGACACGCTGAAACCGGGCGCCAAGGTGCCGCCTCCGTTGGCGGCGGCAGAGGCTTGGGTCTTCAAACCCAGCGAGGAAAACCGTGCCGTGGCCCATCATGCCGTCCAACACGCCAGCCAGAAGGACGACACCAAGCATTGCGCGCTGGCGGTGCAGTTCCACGATGGCACGCTTGGGCCCGGTGATCTGGCGCAGCATGCGGCTCCGCCCGGCGGGTCCGAGGTTTCGGCCTTTTCGATGAACATCGTGGCGATTGCCAAAAGCGGCAAGACGCTGGAAGTGGCCGCCAAATTGCTGATCGACCGCGCTCTGGACATTGCGCGCGGCGGATCGGGCCGGATCGAAGCGCAGACAACCACGGAGGGAGCCTGACCATGCCATTCGCAGCCCGAGTTGGCGACATGCATGTCTGCCCGATGGTGACGCCGGGCTTACCGCCCATTCCGCATGTGGGCGGCCCGATCTCGGGACCGGGTGCGCCTACCGTGATGACCTGTGGCGTGTTTCAGGCCGTGGTCGGCGACATGTGTGTCTGCGTCGGTCCGCCAGATTCGATCGTCAAGGGGTCCTCTTCGGTGACGGCGTGCGGCAAGCCTGCCGCGCGAATGGGGGATTCGACCGCGCATGGCGGCAGCATCGTGGGTTTTGCCCCCACCGTGATGATCGGGGGATGAACCAATCATGCCGGTGACGCTGCGGTTTCAGTCTTCGGGTGCGGTGCCGGGCGATGGGCATCCCATCGTCATGCGCGGCCCAAGCCTGACCATCGGACGGGGCCCGGAAAATGACGTGGTCCTGCCCGATCCCGACCGCATGATCTCCAAGACGCATTGCGTGGTGGAAAATCACAATGGCAGCGTGGTGGTGGTTGATTTCTCGACCAATGGCACCTTCCTGAACTATGGCAAAGTGGCCCTGGGCCGCACGGCCACGCCGATCAATGACGGCGATGTGCTGATCATGGGCGGCTATGAACTGGTGGTGCAGATCACCTCCGCCACCAGCCATGCCGAGCCTCTGGCACCCTTGGCGGACGAGCGCGCCTCGTTCGGCAATGCACGTGCCGCACCCGACCCATACAAACTGCTGGACGATGCCGGACCCGGAGGCGATTTTCTGGACAGCCTCTTGGGCGCGTCCGACAAGCCCAAGGGGCCGGGGCAGTTCCGCAAGGAGCAGGAACACGTCGACCTGCTGCCACCGATCGGCGATGATGGCCCCTTGCTGGGACCGGCCCCGGTGATGCCCTCGCAACCCGCGATGCGCAATCATTCGGCGGCGGTGACCGACAGTTTCCTGCCCGCGCAGACGGCCACGTCCAAATCGGTGATCCCGGATGACTGGGACGATCTTCTGGCCCCGACCCCCGCCCCAAGCCGCCCGCGCAGTGTGCAGCAGGCCTTGGCACCCGGGGCGGATATCTTCAGCCACGCCGCACCGGCCCCGCGCACGCCGGCCTTGCCGGACGACGACATCTTTGGTGGCCCGGTTGCTCCTCCGCCCCGCGCTGCCCCCCCGCCCCCTGCCGTTCTGCCCATGGCGGCGCTGCCCGACGATGACTTCCTTGATCTTGCGCCGCCGCCCGCCGCGCCACCGGCCTCCAATCCGGCACCGCCTCCCCCCACGGCCGAGACCGAACAAGACCTGCCTCCACCGCCTGCCGTGGCGGAACCGCCGACTGCTGGGCAGGCCCGGCCTGCGGCCTTCGACCCCTTTGCAACTTCGGCCCCGCCTTTCGATCCTTTCGTGACCGACCCCAACCAAAAGATGCCCAGTCAGCCGGTCCCGGCACAATCGGCCGTGCTGGACCCGGTTCTGGACAGGTTCTCGGCAGCGCCGG
Organism: Paracoccaceae bacterium; assembly: GCA_947453525.1. Taxonomy (GTDB): domain Bacteria; phylum Pseudomonadota; class Alphaproteobacteria; order Rhodobacterales; family Rhodobacteraceae; genus Stagnihabitans. The sequence goes on from CANGHD010000002.1 coordinate 55,436, forward strand.
CAATCCCTGCGGCGGTTCACCCCCCTGTCATGCCGCCGCCGGTTATGCCACCCCCGGTCCTCCAGCCGCCCGCTGCGTCGGGGCCGGTTTCGGGCGTGGACGCGGCGCGTGCCTTCCTTGCCGCTGTCGGGGCCGAAGAGGTCCGGATCACCGACGCCGAACTGCCCGACACAATGGCGCGTCTGGGCCGCACGCTGAAGTCGATGATCACCGGCCTGCGCGAGATTCTGATGACGCGAACCTCGATCAAGTCGGAGTTCCGCATCGAGCAGACCATGGTCAATGTGGGCGGCAATAACCCCCTCAAGTTCTCGGTCACCCCCGAACAGGCGATTGAGGCGATGGTGAAACCCACCGCACGCGGCTATCTGCCCGCCGAAGCGGCGGCGACCCAGGCGCTGGAGGATGTCAAGGCCCATGAAATCGCCATGATGACCGGGATGGAGGCCGCGCTGAAAGGCGTTCTGGCCAAGCTCGACCCCGCCATCCTGACCTCCAAGATCGAAGCCAAGGGTGGCTTCGGCGGGTTCTTCTCGAACCGCAAGGCGCAGTATTGGGAAACCTACGAAACGATGTATGCCGAAATCAGCGATCAGGCCGAAAACGACTTCCATGAGCTCTTTGCCAAGGAATTCGCCCAAGCCTACCGGGCCCAGCTTGCCCGGTTGAAGGAAGCCAAATCCCGCGGCTGAGGCCAAGGGCGAAGACGGAAGAACGAAGGAGACTGCATTGTCCTGGGACAGCAAGGTATTGTGGACGGAGGGGCTGTTTCTGCAGCCTCACCACTTTCAGCAAGCCGACCGCTACCACGAGGCGCTGATCGCCGGGCTGGCGCGACGGGTGACGTCCTATGCCTGGGGCGTCTCGGCGCTGGAACTGGACGAGGCTGCGCTGAAGGTGGGGCAGATTGCGCTGAAGACGGTGTCGGGGTTGACGCAGGATGGTACGGTGTTCCGGGTGCCGCAGGCCGATGAACACCCGCCTGCCTTGGAAGTGCCGCCCAACATCAAGGACTGCGTGGTGATGCTGACCGTGCCGCAACGCCGTCAGGGCGCGCAGGAGGTTGACCTGACCGGCGCCGAACTGTCCGCCAGCCGCCTGCGTCCAGCTGAAGTGGAGGTGACCGACACCATGAGCCTTGACCGCAAGGCCGTGACGCTGGGTGTAGGCAAGATGCGCCTGCAATTCGCTTTGGCCGTCGATGACATGGCCGACAAGCTGGCCATCCCCATCGCCCGCATCATCGAGGTGCGGCCCGACCGCGAGGTGGTGCTGGACACGGGCTTCATCCCGTCTTGTCTTGACGTGCGCGCGGCCTTCCCGCTGGCGTCCTTCATGCGGGAACTGGAGGGGCTGATCAGCCACCGCGTCACCGCATTGGCAGGCCGTCTGTCGGATGGCGGTGCGACGCGGGGTGTGGCGGAGATTCAGGATTTCCTTCTGCTGATGGTCTGCAACCGCGTGCTGCCGATGATCAAGCATCTGGGCACCATCGAGAATGTGCACCCGGTGGATTTCTTTGCCGAATGCGTGAAGCTGGCCGGCGAGTTGGCCACCTTCATGGCCCCCGACAAACGGGCCCCGGAAATCCCGGCCTACCGCCACGATGATCTGAAGGGCACCTTCGCGCCGCTGATCCGCGTGCTGCGGCAGTATCTTTCTTCGGTTCTGGAACAGAATGCCGTCTCGATCCCGCTGGAGCCGCGCAAGTACGGAATCTCGGTTGGCCTGATCGCGGACCGCAAGCTGTTGTCGACGGCGGGCTTCGTGCTGGCGGTCAAGGCAGACATTGCGGATGAGACGGTGCGGCGACATTTCGCCGGACAGGTCAAGATCGGCCCGGTGGAGGAGATCAGGCCGCTGGTCAACTCGGCCCTGCCGGGCATCGGCCTGCGGCCCTTGCCGGTGGCGCCCCGGCAAATCCCCTATCACGCCGGGGTGGTGTATTTCCAGCTTGAGGAGGGCAGCCCCTATTGGGCCAAGATGACCACCTCTGGCGGGATCGCGGTGCATGTGTCGGGGGATTACCCCGGCCTGTCGATGGAACTGTGGGCAATTCGCCAAGGCTAAGACGTTCGGGAGGAAACTATGTCGAACAAGGACCCCTTTGCCGAGCCCGATGACAACGAGCGCACGGTGATCCGTCCCAATCCGGGCGGCAAGCGCCCCGTGGCCGCTCCGGCCGCGCCGCAGCCCAGTTTCGGAGGTACGGGGCAGGCCTATGGCGGGCAGGCTTACGGCACGGCGACCCCGGCGCAGGCGGCAGAGCCCAGTCAGGCGCTGGGAGTGCCCGGCAGTTCCACGCCGCGCGGCGCTGCCGATGCCAATGCGATTGCGATGACCGGGGTGAACCAGTTGGTGGCGATTGCCACGCCTCTGCTGTCGCTGGTCAGCCGCATCCGCAACCGGGCGCAACACATGGACCCCGAAAAGCTGCGCCAGTCGGTGATGGCCGAGGTGCGGGCCTTCGAGAATGCCGCGCTCAAAGCGGGCGAGGATGCCCAGAAGGTCAAGGTCGCCCGCTATGCGCTTTGTGCCACTCTGGATGATGTGGTCTTGAACACGCCCTGGGGCGAGCAATCGTCCTGGGCCATGCAGTCGATGGTCGGCACCTTCCACCGTGAGACCGTCGGCGGCGACCGCTTCTTTGACCTGCTGGCCCGTCTCGAGCAGGACCCTGGCACCAACATTGACCTGCTGGAATTCCTGTATATGTGCCTGTCCCTGGGCTTTGAAGGCCGCTTGCGCGTGGAAAACGGCGGGCAGGACCGGCATCTGCAGATCAGGAATGCGCTGGCCCGCATCATCCGGGGCCAAAGGGGAGAGTTCGAGCGCGACCTGTCGCCGCATTGGAAAGGCGTCGTGCGCCCCTACAGGGTGCTGTCGGTCTGGAAGCCGGTCTGGATCGCCGTGGGGGCCACGGCAGCCATTCTGGCGCTGACATTTGCCGCCTTCAGCTATCTGCTCGACACAAGGGGCACTGTCGTGCTGTCCGAGATTTCCGCGCTGAACACCGGCGTCGCGCCCACTCTCTTGCGCCGTGCCCCGCCGCCGCCACCCCCGCCGCCACCGAAAGAAGAGGTCGACAAGCTCGCCGTGCTTTCGACCTTCCTTGCGCCGGAGGTGAAAGAGGGCGTGGTGACGGTTCTGACCAAGGACAACACCGTGGTGGTGCGTCTGGCCGGGGTGGGCATGTTTGCCTCGGGCTCTGACAAGCTGAAGCCGGAGTTCCTGCCGATCATCGCCCGCGTCGCCGAGGCGCTGAAGGATGAAAAGGGCCATATCGTCGTGGCGGGCCATTCCGACAGTTCCCCGGTCGGCTCTGGCCGCTTCAAAACCAACGAGGCGCTCAGTCAGGCCCGCGCCGATGCGGTGATGGCCATGATTGCCCCGGTCGTCGGAGACCCCACGCGGATCATCGCGGAGGGTCATGGCGCCAAGGAACCGATTGCCGACAATGCGACAAAGGAAGGCCGCGCACAAAACCGCCGGATCGAAATTCTGGTGGTGAAGGGCGAAGGAGCATAATCATGAAGTTTCTCAAGGCCTTCGGCCGTTTCCTGATCTCGATCTGGTTCATCCTGCCCCTGGTGACGCTGATCCTTTCGATCTGCGTGTGGTACTTCTCACCCTATATCGGCACCGATGCCTTCCGTCCCTTCGACGAGCCCTTCGGCCGCTGGATGTTCATTCTGGTGTTGTGGGTGATCTGTCTTGTGACGCTGCTGATCGTCTGGATCGTCCGGCGGCACGATGCCAAGGTGATGGAAGACGACATCGTCAAAGGCGTGGATGAGAAGACCCCGGAAAACGAAGTTGTCTCCCAAGAGATGACCGAGTTGCGCGACAAGATGCGCCGGGCGATTGCCAAGCTGAAAAAGTCAAAGGGCGGTCGGCGCAGCCTTTATGAACTGCCATGGTACGTGATGATCGGCCCGCCCGGCGCGGGCAAGACCACGGCCATCGTCAATTCCGGCCTGCAATTCCCCTTGGCGGACGAGTTTGGCAAAGAGGCCATCGGCGGCGTGGGCGGCACGCGCAACTGCGACTGGTGGTTTACGGACAATGCCGTGCTGATCGACACGGCAGGCCGCTATACCACCCAGGAATCGGATGCAGAAGCTGACAATGCCGCTTGGCTGGGCTTCCTCAACCTCTTGAAAAAGCATCGCATCCGCCAACCGATCAACGGGGCGATGATTGCGATTTCACTCTCTGATCTGTCGATGCAGGACGAGACGACTCAGAAAGGCCATGCCCGCGCCGTCAAGCGCCGTCTGGCGGAATTGCGCGAAAAGCTGGGCGTGCGCTTTCCGGTCTATGTCCTGTTCACCAAGGCCGACATGATCGCCGGCTTTTCTGAATATTTCGACAACCTCGGCAAGGAAGAGCGCGAGCAGGTCTGGGGTTTCACGCTGCCCCTGCCCAAGGGCAAGTCGGAAGCCTCGCCCATTGCGGGCTTTGATGGCGAGTTTTCCGCGCTGATCACGCAGTTGAACGCGCAACTGCTGGATCGGATGCAATCGGAAACCGACCACCAGCGCCGCAGCCTGATTGCGGGGTTTCCGGCTCAGGTGGCATCCGTGCGCGGGGTGGCGCAGGCCTTTCTGACCGAGGTGTTTCAGGAAAACCGCTATGACGACCGTCAGATGCTGCGCGGCATCTACTTCACCTCGGGCACACAGGAAGGCACGCCGATTGACCGTCTGATGATGGGCATGGCACGCACCTTCGGCATTGGCCGTCAGGCGCTTGGCACCGGGCGCGGCACCGGGCGCAGCTTCTTTCTGACCCGTCTCTTCAACGAGGTTCTGTTCCCCGAGGCCGGTCTGGTCTCGGCCGATGACAAGGTTGAACGCCGCTACCGCTGGATGAAGCGCGGGGCGATTGCGCTGACGGCGGTGATCGCGCTGACGATGGGGACGCTGTGGGGACGCAGCTATCTGGGCAACCTTGACCTGATGGCCGGTGTGGAAAAGTCGATCACCGATTATCAGGCGGCGGCAGCGCAGGTTCCCGGCAATCCGATCGCCGACACCGATGCCTCGATCGCCGTACCGGCGCTGAACATCCTGCGGACCGTGCCAGTCAACCCGATTCCTCCCAGCATCGATCCTGCCGCGGCCAGTCCCTTCTCGCCGGAATATCGTCTGACATGGGGGCTTTACACCGGGTCAAGCCTCGCCAACCAGACGGGGATGAGCTATCGGGCGGCGCTGAACACCATCTTCCTGCCGCGCCTTCTGCTGCGGCTGGAACAGTCGATGCAAAGCAACATCAACAACCCCGAGCTGTTGTACGACACGCTGAAAGTCTATCTCATGCTGGGTCTTCAGGGACCGATGAACGCCGACGAGGTGCGCACCTTTGAAGCGGCGGAGTGGCAGCTGACCTATACCGGCGATGAGAACAAGGCTCTGCGCGATGACCTGATGTTCCACCTCAACGCGCTGATCAGCCAGCCCATGCAAGAGGTCTCGCTGAACGGTCCCTTGGTCGCGCAGGTGCAGGACGTTCTGGCGCAACTGCCCATCGCGCAACGGGTCTACAACGGCATCATCCACTCTGCCGAGGCAGAGGCCATTCCGGCCTTCCGTCTGTCGGAAATCGGCGGTCCGAACCTGCCCAAGGCCTTCGTGCGCACCTCTGGCAAGAAGATGTCGGATGGGATCGAGGGGATTTACACCTATGACGGCTTCAACAAGGTCTTCAAGGAACAAGCCCTTGGCGTGGCGGAGAATATTCAGAAAGACAGTTGGGTTCTGGGGCCGAAGGTCAAGACCGACCAATCGCCCGCAGCCCTCGTGGCCATCACCCGCGACGTCTTGGACCTGTATTACAACGACTATATTGCACGCTACGAGGAGCTTCTGGGTGACATCGACGTGGTGCCGTTGTCCAGCCTGAAACAGGCGGTCGAGGTGACCAATATCCTGTCGGGGGCCACGTCTCCGATCGTCAACATTCTGAATGCGGTCGACAAGGAGACCCAGTTGACCGTCTCCAAACTGCCGATCGATACCGGTGTGGCGATTGATCAGGCATCCGGCACCGTGGGTAAGAGCGTGGTCGAGGATGCCTTCTCGGTCCGGACCCGGATGCTGCTGGCCGCCTTGCAAAGTGCGGCCAAGGCGGCGGGTCAGCCGCCGCCCAAGCCACCCGGCGCATTTGTCGAAGAGCGGTTCGCGTGGTTGCACACCTTGGTCTTCCGGCCGGAGGGCGCGACCTCGCCGCTGGATGACATCATTGCGGCCTTGCAGCTGGTGCATGATGACATGAACAAGATTTCGATCAACGGTGCCTCGGGCAACCCCAACGCCGGAGCGGAGTCGCTGTCGGCCCTGCAGCAGGCCGCCTCGCAGATTCCAGGACCGCTGGCGCGTTGGGCCAGCCAGATCACCACCGGCGGTGCGGGGATCACTGCGGTGGGGACCCGCGCCTCCCTGAACCAGACATGGACCGCCGATGTGCTGCCCTTCTGCCAGCAGGCCACGGCGAAAGCCTATCCCTTCTCCAAGGGCGCGGCGGCGGACATGGGCATGGCCGATTTCACCAAACTCTTCGGCCCCGGCGGTCTGATCGACAGCTTCATGTCCACCAACCTCAAGGACATGATCGACACCTCGAAAAAGCCATGGGTCTGGAAACAGGTCAACGGTGCCGATCTTGGCATCTCGCCCGCCGTGCTGGCGCAGTTGCAAGCCGCCAGCGACATCAAGGAGGCTTTTTTTGCCACTGGACCTACCGCCGCCGTCACCTTCCAGATCACGCCCTCCGCGCTGGGGGAGGGGGTCAAGCAGGCCACGCTGACGATTGACGGCAAGGACATCGTCTTCAAGAACACCGATGGTCAGCCTTTGCCGACGCCGATCACCTGGCCCGGTTCCGTCGGGGTTGCCCAGATCCTGCTGGACCCGCCGCTCTCGGGTGCGGAAAGTTCGATGCGCAAGGAAGGGCCGTGGAGCTGGTTCCGGCTGCTCGATGCGGCCGCGTTGCGGTCGGCCGGTTCGCCCGACAAGTTCACGATCAGCTTCAACATCGGCGGCAGGCTCGCGCAATTCCGGATGCAGACCAGTTCCGTGATCAACGCCTTCACGCTGCCGGCGATGAAGACCTTCTCTTGCCCCCCGTCGTTCTGATGGGGACCTTTGGTGCCTTCGGCAAGATGCCGGCCCTTGGTGACTTCTTCCGCCTCGGGCTGGGGACCGAGGTGGTGACACCTTGGGACGCCTGGTTGCAACAGATGCTGCTGGCCGCCCGCGCCACGTTGGGCGCGCGGTTCGAGGCCTCCTACATGTCCGCCCCGGTCTGGCGCTTTGCGCTGGCGCCTTCGGTCGCCGGGGGGCAGGGCGTGTTGGGCGTGCTGATGCCATCGGTCGATCGAGTCGGGCGACAGTTTCCGCTGACTTTGGCGGTGCAGACCGGGTCGCAGGAACAGGCACCCTTGCGCAACCTGATCTGGCAGGCCGATGTGCTGGAGGCGCTGGAGGGGCTGGCGCTGGATTGTCTGGATGACAGCATGACGCGCGATGCCCTGCAGGCGCGGCTGGCGGATCTGGCCCTGCGTCCGATGGGCGGGCCCAGCAGCATCGGCACTTTCGGCTCGGCGCTGGTGCTGTCCAACACTGCGCCGGAAACCTTCTGCGCCGATCTTGCGCTGGATCTGGCCGGGGGCGAGATGCACCGCGCCTGTGCCTGGGCCGCCGATGTCGAGGGGGCGGCGCGGCTGATCCTGTCCTCGGGGCTGCCGCAGGCGGATGTGGCACATTTTCTGTTTGACATGAACGACCTCTCCCAATCCGGAGCCGGATGATGACTGCAGGAACGATCCGTTTCAATGCCCGCACCCATGTGGGACGTGTTCGGAAACATAACGAGGATTCGATCCTTGTGCTGCCGGATCAGAACATCTGGATCGTCTCGGACGGGATGGGCGGGCATGAGGGCGGCGACTATGCCAGTCGGGTCGTGGTGGACGCGGTGGCGACCTTGCCCACGATGCCCGCCACCGAGAAGCTGGGGGCGATCCGCCGGGCGCTGCAACAGGCCCATGCCACGATCACCGCCGAAGCCGAGCGGCGTCATGCCGTGATGGGTGCCACGGTGGTGGCGCTGGTGCTGGCGGACGGCCATTTCGGAGCACTTTGGGCCGGAGACAGCCGGCTCTACCGGCTGCGGGAGGGCAAGATCGACCTTCTGACCACCGATCATTCGCTGGTTGCGGCCTTCGTCGCCTCGGGGCAGATGACATGGGATGAGGCCGGTCATCACCCGCAATCCAACGCCATCACCCGCGCGGTCGGCGTGGGCGAGGAGCTAGAGCTTGACAAGGTGCGCGGTGATGCCCTGCCGGGCGACCGGTTCCTGCTCTGCTCGGACGGCTTGAACAAATACCTGAGCATCGCCGAGTTGGGCGCCGCCCTGCACGGCGTACCGCTGGAGGTGGTGACCGACAATCTGGTGCAGATGGCGCTGGACCGCGGCGGGGCAGACAATGTCTCGGTCATCGTGGTGGACGTGGTGTAAGCTCAAATTTCTTCGGCGGAAGATTTTCGGCAGGGCCCGCTACTTCGCGATGCTGGTCAGGATGCGACTGTCGAGTGACAGGATATTGAGGGTTCCCGCATCAACCTCGGCCTTCAAGGCCGTTGCAAAGCCGCCCACGGATTCGGTCGTGGGGCGCAGTTCGGCAAACAGCGGTTTTTCCGAATGGATCACCACGACCTTGGATTTGCCCAGACTGGTGGCATCCACCGTGAAGGCGATATGGGCGGCGTCCTTGTTGTCTGACAGCGGATAGGCGATGCGCACCTTGACCGAGCCGCTGGCCCCTTTGCGCAAGGCGGCCACGGCGTCTTCCTTGCGGTTCAGGTTGGGCAGCAGGTGATAGACATTGCCCGACACATCGATGATGGCGACCGAGACATAGCCATCGGTCACCTCGGCCGGGATCACCAAATCGATCACCGGATTTTCGCCGACGAAATAACGCCCCGATGGGTTGTCATCCGCGCTGTCGCCATAGCCGAAGGCGAAGGAGAAGGTCCCTTGCCGTGCGGCGGGAAGGGTGGTCTCGATCTGGCAGAGGGCGGGGTTCAAAAGCTCGATCTTGAGGTCCACCTTCAGATCGGGGGCCAAAGCCTTCAGCGCGTCAAACAGCGCCACCTGCTGTTCCGGTTTGGCCAGACGCCCCGAGACGGTGATGGTCTGCCCCTTGCCGTAGCCCACCGAAGGTGGGTCGACCAGCGTCAGGGGACCGCAATCCGCCTCTGCCGTCAGGATCGGGGTCAGCGCGTCGGCGGTCAGGAACTGCGGGGCCTGCAGTGCGACGTCGATCTTGGCCGAGCCTTTCAGCGTGCCCGGCAAGGTGCCGATCGCCGTCATCACAGCGGCTTGCACGCTGGGGTCCTTGGTGGCCCCGGTCACCGCCGCCTCGTTTCCGGTAACCGCCAGCCGCCAGGTCTCCACCTTGTCCAGCGCCTTGACGACCGACAGGACATCTGGCCCCCAGGTCTCGCCAATAGCGCCCTTGGCCAAGGTCAGGTCGGTCGTGCCGCCGATCGCGGCCATGGCCTGGGTCAGCGCCGCCGAGACCGCCTCGGAGGGCACATCGCCCACCGCACGCGGCGCGCCGGTTTCGGGACGTTCAATGATCAGCGCATAGGGGTCTGCAACGGGAAGGTCGCCGGGAGGCAGATTTGCCGCCGTCTTGACCGGATCGGTCTGGGTGGAGGCGGTCTTGGTCGACGCGGTCTGGCTTGCGGTCGTACCGGAGGTCGATGACGGAGCGGGGCCCTTGCCTCCGCCCAACAGGCCCGAGAAATAGGCTCCGGCTCCAACGCCCAAAGCCAGCAGCACCACAAGTGCCACGACCAGTCCGGTGGAGGATGTCTTGGCCGGTGCCGGAGGTATCGACGCCGCAGCGGGGTTCGCCTTGGGGGGCGCAGCCGGCTTGGCCGTCGTGACATAGGGGTTGGCCGGGGCACGCGGTGCCGCCACCGTGGCGGAGGGCCGGGGCGCCAGAACCGTGCGATCGTCCAGCGCCGTCGCCGCCTCGGTTGGCGCGCCGTGGTCAATCGCCTGCAAGACCGCATCGGCGGACTGGAAGCGTTGCGCCGGATCAGGACGGGACAGCTTGTCGATCAGGCTTTTCAATGGCTCGGGCACGCCGGTCGTATCCAGGGGCTGCTGCTTTTTCTGCAGCACTTCCATCGGATTGGCGCCAGGATCGGGACGCTTGCCGCGAAACGTCGACAAGAGCAACGCACCAAGCGCATAGAGGTCCGAGCGCGTGTCGGTGTGGCCCGCCAGTTGTTCGGGGGCGGCATAGGCATATTTGCCGGCGAAATCGTTGCCGACGATGGTCTGAGCGCCGGGATTGGCATCCTTGGCGATGCCGAAGTCGATGATCACCGCCTGATCCGGCTTGCCACCGCGCAGGATGATGTTGTCGGGCGACAGGTCGCGGTGGATGATCCGGCGGTCATGCGCCACCTTCAGACCTTCCGCCACCCGGCGGCAGACCTGCACCAGATCATCGGCAGGCAGGCCACCGGCCTTCATCAACACATCCAGCGGCGGCCCGTCGACATAGTCCATCACCAGATAGATCAGCCCCTCGGGCGTGCGGTGGTTCTCGGAATAGCGCACCACGGCATCATGGCGGATCTCGCGGATTTCCTCTTCCCGCCGCATCAACGTCAAAAAGGCCTCGTCCCCGGCGAATTCCGATTTCAGCACCTTGATGGCGACGAAGCGGCCCGAGATCTCGTTGCGGGCCTTGTATACCTCGGACGTGCCACCCCGGCCGAGCACCTTGTCGATTCGGTATGTGCTGTTCAGAAGGTCGCCGGGCTGGAAGATATCGCCCTGTCTTGACTCCGCCATGCCACCCTCTGCCTTACCGATCTGTCAAAGCC
>CANGHD010000003.1 GCA_947453525.1 Paracoccaceae bacterium
ATTTGCGGGTGGCAGCGGTACATGAAGGCTTCCATGAAGAAGCGGCCCTCTTGGGCGGCCACTTCCGTCACCGCGATGACCTCGGCGGAGTTCATGCCGGCGGGCTTTTCGCAGAGCACATGCTTGCCGGCGCGCAGGGCGGCGATGGAAAGTTCGGCATGCCATGGATGGGGGGTGGAGATGTAGATCGCATCCACATCGGCGTCCGCCATGATGGCGGCATAGGTGGCATGGCGCTTGTCCGCCGGAATGGCATAGGCGTCGCCAAAGGCATCGCGCCGCGCCATATCGCGACTGGCGATGGCCACCAGTTTTCCAGATGTCGATTGAGCCAAGCCGTCGGCGTAGTTGTGCGCGATGGCACCCGGGCCGATGATCCCCCAGCGAATGGTCATGATGTTCCCCCCTCAGTTGCCGTAGGGATAGCAGCGCGAGAGGCGAGTCCGAAAGAGAAATTTTTACTAAATTTTGCCGCGCTGCGGCGGTGTGGAGGGTGGGGTCGTAACCCCACCCTACCAGAACGGCTTATGCCCGGACGAGTTTCTCGTATTCGGTCGATACGCGTTTGGTCAGGTCACCGACCTCGAACATATGGTCGCCGATCTGGCCCACCGGGGTCACTTCGGCAGCGGTGCCGGTCAGCCAGCATTGCTGGAAGCTGGAGAGTTCCTCCGGCAGGATGTGGCGTTCGTGGACGACGATCTGCATGTCTTTCAGCATGCCGATCACGGTCTGCCGCGTGATACCGTTCAGGAAGGCATCGGCCATCGGGGTATGCACTTCGCCATCCTTGACGAAGAAGATGTTGGCCCCCGTCGCCTCGGCCACATAGCCGCGATAGTCATACATCATCGCGTCCGAGCAGCCCTTGGCCATCGCCGCATGCTTGGACATGGTGCAGATCATGTAAAGACCCGAGGCCTTGGCGGCGGAGGGAATCGTCTCGGGCGAGGGGCGCTTCCACTTGGAGATGTCGAGCTTGGCGCCCTTCATCTTGGCGTCGCCGTAATAGGCGCCCCAGGTCCAGCAGGCGATGGCCAGTTGCACCGGGTTGGCCATGGCAGCCACGCCCATCTCTTCGCCAGCACCCCGGAAGGCGATGGCACGAACATAGGCGTCGGTCAGGCCGTTGGCGGCAAGAACCTCGGCCTTGGCGGCGTCGATCTGAGCGGCGGTGTAGGGGATCGGCATGTCAAGCAATTGGCCCGACTGCAAAAGCCGCTCGGAATGCTCGGTCGATTTGAAGATCTTGCCATTGTAGCAGCGTTCACCTTCGAACACGGCGCTGGCGTAATGCAGCGCATGGGACAGGATATGGACCTTGGCATCGCGCCACTCCACCAGCTTGCCATCCATCCAGATGAACCCGTCGCGATCGTCATATCCTGCCACTTCAGCCTCCTGCTTTGCGAATGTTGCGCCAGTTAGGTCCGCTTCGGACATAATGTTGCGCGAAATCGGGGCTGGGATACCTGTTGTGTCCGGGAATGTCAACAAGACTGACGTAGTTTGACCGGCAGACCTGCGCTGAATTTGCAGCTTGGAACGGCAACAAGGCTGACGTAAATTCAGGGAAGGGAGGACGCCATGGCAGAAAATGCTTCGGGCAGTGAGGGCCTGCTGTTCCTGACAGACGAACAGTTGCGCAAGGGCATCGAGGCGATGTTCTTTGCCTATCGCGGCTTTACGGCCGACCCGGACCGGATTCTGGAGGGCATGGACTATGGACGCGCGCATCATCGGGCGATCCACTTCATCAACCGCTCGCCGGGGCTGACGGTGTCGAACCTGCTGACCCTTCTGGGGGTGACCAAGCAAAGCCTGAACCGGGTGCTGCGGACCCTGTTCGAGGATGGCCTGGTCGAGGCGCGGGTCGGCAAGACCGACAAGCGCGAACGCCGGTTGCATCTGACCGAGAAGGGCGCGGCTTTGGAACGCGCCCTGTCGGATGCCCAGCGGGCGCGGATGCGGGCGGCGTACCGGGCGGCGGGGCCGCAGGCGGTGCAGGGGTTCCGGACCGTTCTGGAGGCGATGATGGACCCGGAATTGCGGCGGCAATACCTTGGCCTGCGGGAGGATGCGCCATGACGGACAACACCTCGCATCTGCTGGTGGTCGATGATGATGAGCGGATCCGCGGCCTGTTGCAGAAATTCCTCATCCGCAGCGGCTTTCTGGTGACCACCGCCCGCAATGCCGATCAGGCGCGGCGGCTGATGGCGGGGCTGGAGTTCGACCTTCTGGTGCTGGACGTGATGATGCCGGGCGAGGATGGCATCAGCTTCACCCGCAATCTGCGCAAGCGCCTCGCGGTGCCGGTGTTGTTGCTGACGGCGCGCGGCGAGGCCTCCAACCGGATCGAGGGACTGGAGGCGGGGGCGGATGATTATCTGGTGAAGCCCTTCGAACCCAAGGAACTGCTGCTGCGCATCAATGCCATTCTGCGCCGGGTGCCGCAGCTCAAACCGGCTGAAGCGGCACCCAAGTTCCTGCAACTGGGCACGGTGCGCTATGATTTCGATCGTGGTGAGTTGTGGCGCGGCAACGAGTTGATCCGACTGACCGCCACCGAGGCGCAGCTGATGCGCATCTTCGCGGCAGCGCCCGGTGTGGCCGTGGCGCGCGAACGGCTCGCTGGCGACATGGCGCGCGAAGCGGGGCTTGGCCAGGAACGCGCCGTGGACGTGCAGATCACCCGCCTGCGCCGCAAGATCGAGGACGATCCGCGCCAGCCGCGGTATCTGCAGACAGTGCGCGGCGAAGGCTACATGCTGCAGCCCGACTAAGCGCGCGCGTGTGGCCGGCAGCCGGAGGGTTTCACACCCTCCGGACCTCCCGTGGGATATTTGGGCCGTGTGAATGGGGGGTGCGGGGGGTGGACTTGAAGGGGTGGCCGCAGCATTGTCTGGCGCGGAACCGCAAGCCCCCGAGGATGACATGCCCAGTTACCTGAACCTTGAAATGCGTCTGCGCCGGATGAACAAGCGGCTGGACGAGTTGCAGCAATGGCTGGCGCGCGAGGTGGTCGTGCTGAACCGCTGGACGCTTGCAGGGGAGCCGATCGTCCAGGGCGGGCGCTGGCAAGAGGAGGGGGAGCCGCTGGCCTTTGCCCATGAGGCGGTACAGGTTCCGGCGCATTGGCCGCTGGAGGAGGTGCGGCTGCATCTGTGGCTTGGCGGCGAGGGTCTGGTGCGGCTGATTGGCGAGAAGGTGAACGCCTTTGGCCTCAACCCGCCGCATATGGATTTCCGGGTTACCGAACGATCTTTCCGCATCGAAGCCGACTGTGTGGCGCGGCTGGAACAGGGGGTGCCGAACCGGGATGCCGCCTTGGGCCGGACGGAACTGGTATGGGTCGAGAAGGACCTTGCCGACCTGATCATGATGCTGGGCCAAGTGGTGGAGATGGTGCGGTTTCTGGGCGGGCATGAGGTCGAGGGGTGGCCGGTGCCGGAATGGTTCCCGCGCCGCCCGCATCCGAACCATAACGACCCGCATGCCGCCTGCGCCCCACTGATCGATTTGGCAGAGGCTGCGTTTCATATGCTGGAGTGGCCGACCGAGACGCAGGCCTATCTGAAGCGCATTTCCACCACCACCGAGACCCTCTCGATCTGGAAGCTGCCGGCTTTTGACGGCCCGGCAGAACCCTTGCCGGAGACGGCCCGCGCTTCAGTTCTCGCTGCCCGCGATCATCTGCGCGAAGGTCTGATGGCTTTGCAGAGCCGATTCCCAAAAGAGGGCGTTATGGCGCTGACGGGGCATGCGCATATCGACCTCGCTTGGCTGTGGCCGATGGTGGAGACGCGGCGCAAGGGGGTGCGGACCTTTCACACCGTCATTCAACTGATGGATCAATACCCGGAGTTCCGCTTCAACCACTCCACAGCGCAGCTTTATGACTTCGTCGGGCAGGATGACCCCGCTCTCCTGGAGGCGATCACCGAGAAAGTGGCCAAGGGTCAGTGGGAGCCTTTGGGCGGCATGTGGGTGGAGCCGGACACCAACATGCCCTGCGGCGAATCCCTGATCCGGCAACTGCTGTATGGCATCCGCTATTTCGACAAGCAGTTCGGCCGCGAGAAGCGGTCAACGGTTTGCTGGCTGCCGGACACCTTCGGCTTCTCTCCGGTGCTGCCGCAGCTTCTGAAAGGCGCGGGAATGGGGGCGGTGTTCACCATCAAAAGCAACTGGTCCGAACTGCATAAGTTGCCACATGACCTGTTCAGCTGGCAGGGTCTGGATGGGTCGGAGGTGACGATGCACACCTTTGAAAACCCCGCCAATGGCTACAACGCCGAACTGGGGCCAAGGGCGGCCTTGGGCACCTGGGCCAATGTGCAGGACAAGGCAGCTCTTGGAGAATCGCTGCTCTGCTACGGGCACGGCGATGGCGGCGGCGGCCCGACCGAGGATCACATCCTGCGTGCCCGCCAGTTGGAGGACTTCCCGCTGGTGCCGAAGCAAACCCATGTCAACGTCACTGATTGGTTCCGCAGCATTCCCTTCCGGATCCAATCTCCGCTGCCGAAATGGGTGGGCGAGATCTATCTGGAATACCACCGTGGCACGCTGACCACCCAAGGCCGCACCAAATTCCTGCACCGCAAGGCAGAGCGCGCCTTGATCGGGGCAGAGATCCTCGGGTCGATGGTGGCGCTGAAGGGGGGAGCCGTTCCGGCCTCGCTGGAAACCGACTGGCAAGTGCTGCTGCGCAATGAGTTTCATGACATCCTGCCCGGCTCCTCGATCCATGAGGTCTATGAGGTGGCCGAGGCCGAATTGGCCGGGGTCATCGCAGCGGGCAAGGCCCTTCAGGATGCAGCGCTGGAAACTTTGGCGATGGCGATGGCGGGTCCGGAGACTGGGATTGTGGTCGTGAACCCCGACATCGCGCCACGCCCCCTTCGGATCGTTTCAAGCGAACCGCTACCGGGTGGGCAAGCGGTGGACGGAGGCCATGTTCTCAGCGCGGCTGAGGCGCTTGCGGGCCTTTCGGTGACTGCGCGCGGCGCACTGGCCGAACCGGGGCCGCTGACGGTGTCGCTGAATGGGTTGGAGAATGCCTTCCTCAAAGCGACCTTGTCCGCCGATGGCACACTGTCCAGCGTGATTGACAAACGAACCGGGCGCGAGTGTCTGGCGGGCCGGGGCAACCAGATCTGGGCCTATGTCGACAAGCCGCGCTTCTTCGACGCCTGGGATATCGAGGAGGATTACGCCGCCTCAGGTCAGGAAGTGCTGGCCGAGACGATCGAGGTTACCGAGAGCGGGCCGCACCGCGCCGCGCTACGCATCACTCGCAGGTTCGGAGCCAGCAGCATCGTGCAGCACCTGCGGCTGTGGTCGAACTCGCCCCGGCTGGAGTTTCATACCGAACTGGACTGGCACGACCGCAGGGTTTTGCTGAAAACCCGCTTCCCGCTTGCGGTGCAGGCAGACGAAGCCCTGTTTGAATGCGCCTGCGGGGTCATCTCTCGTCCCACGCACCGCAACACGGTGCGGAATGAGGCAAAGTTCGAGGTGGCAGCGCATCGCTTCGCCCTGCTGGCCGAACGCGGCTTCGGCGTGGCGCTGTTGAACGACGGGAAGTACGGGCACCATGCCTTGGGCAACGAACTGGGGATAAGCCTTCTGCGCTCGCCCGTGTTCCCCGACCTTCTGGCCGACGAGGGCCGGCAAGCTTTCACCTATGCCCTGTTCCCCTTCGCGGGCGACTGGCTGGACGGTGGCGTTCTGACCGAGGCACAAGATCTCAATCAGCCGCTGTTTGCCAAGCAGGGGCAGGTGACCGAGGGCGTCTGGCAAGCCGTGGCCGTGGATGGACCGGTGGCGCTTTCGGCCCTGAAGCCAACCGAGACGGGCGATGGTTTGACGCTTCGGATCTACGAACCCGCCGGGGGAAGGGTCCAGCCCCAGATTCGTCCCTCCCAGGGATGGCAAACCAACGGGGCGGTCAATCTGTTGGAAGAGCCTGCTGATTTCGCAGATTCCTTGGGTCCTTTCAAAATCTCCAGCGTAAAACTGACCCGCACCTGACCGAAGTCTAACTTTTTAACCAGTTTACCCCGCGCCCCGGCAGCCCTCAACGGCTGACCGGGGCGCGGCCTATTTTCGCGAAACCAATTCTTAAGTGCTGCAGGATATCCGTTGAGAAGCCCGCAACAAGCGGGCTCTCGATCGCATGCAACAATCGTGGATTTGATCCGAGAGATGCCCATGCCGCATGACTGGAAGCTTTTTGAACCACAGGACAGGCTCAGCATCCTGTCGTCCGAACCGCTGATGTCCTTCCTGACGGGGCACAGTTCCACAGCGGTTCGCATCTCGATGCGGCACCAGAAGCGGCCCGATTCCCGCGTGCTTCAGGTGCTTCTCGCCGCATCGCGCGCATGGAAGGCCCGCGACTTGGGTTTTGATGTGTCCGACCTGCCGCCCCGACTGGTGCAGGACTTCATCCGTCTGGGGCTGACCGCTGAAAACACTGGCTGGAGTGGATTGAAATGACGCTGAAAGTGCTTGCCATCGACGATTCCAAGACGATCCGCGAACTTCTGCGCTCGGTCATGGAAGAGGCCGGGTTTGATTTCGAATCTGCCGTGGATGGCGTTGACGGGGTGGAACGCTATGCCGAAGTGCGGCCGGATGTGGTGATCACCGACATCAACATGCCGAACATGGATGGCTATGGCGTGATCGATGCGATCCGAAAGGGCGACATCGACAATCAGGTGCCGATCCTGGTGCTGACCACCGAAAGCGGCGACAAGCTGAAGGCCCGCGCCCGCGATGCGGGGGCGACAGGCTGGATCGTGAAGCCTTTTGACGATGTTTCGCTGGTCTCGGTGATCCGCCGCGTGACAGGCATGGTGGCCTGAGATGAGCAATCCGATCCTCGACACGTTCTTCGAAGAGACGGAGGAGCTTCTCGAATCGCTCGCCGAGGGGCTGGAGTCCATGCAGGGCGCGGAGTTTGACAAGGAGACCGTGAATTCGGTCTTCCGCGCCGTCCATTCGATCAAGGGCGGTGCCGGCGCCTTCAAGATGACCGAACTGGTCAACTTCGCCCATAGTTTTGAAACCGTGATGGATGCCGTCCGGTCCGAAACTTTGGCGCTGACGCCGCAGATCATGCACACGCTGATGCGGTCGGCGGATTGCCTGGCTGATCTGGTCGATGCCGCACGCAGCGGGCGCACGATCTCGGAAGAGGTGACGTCGGGCTTTCTGACCGCCCTGCAAGCCTGCATGGGTGAAGGCGAAATCGAAGCGGTCGATGCCTGGGACAACTTCGAGTTCAACGCCGTCACCCTTGATATCGAGCCGATCAACGTCGACGCACCTGCCGTCGCAACGATGGAAACGACCGCCGCTTCGGACACGGCTCAGGTACAGATCGGCTTCCAGATCGACTTCCGGCCGCACGCCGCCCTGTTTACCAACGGTCACGAGCCGGCCCTGCTGTTCGCGGCCCTCGGCGACCTGGGTCAGATGACATCACGCATCGACATGACGAAGCTTGCCGATTGGTCCGATTTCGACCCGACCGAGCCGCGCCTGAGCTGGACCGTCGACCTGCGCACCGATGAGAGTGAAATCTCGGTGCAGGAGGTGTTCGAGTTCGTCCATGGCCTCTGCGATCTGAGGATCAAACCGCTGATGGGGCCACCACCCTCGCCCAATCCAGAGCTTTCGGCCGAAGGCAAAAGCGCGACAAACAAATCCGATGCAGGCCCGGCGCCCACCGTCGTGGCCGATATCTCCAGCCCGGCAGCCATCGCAATGGCAGCGGCGCCTTCGACGGCGGCAACTCCGGCGGTCGTTGTTGCCGCGAAGGCCAAGGCCGAACGGAACGATGACGGCTCCGATGCCAAGGCCCCAAAAGCCACGCTGCGCGTCGATCTTGACAGGGTTGATCGGCTGATCAACGCAGTAGGAGAGTTGATCATCAATCAGGCGATGATTGCCCAGCGCCTGCAGGACATGACCTCGACCCGCGATGACGATCTTGTCATGCATATCGAGGATTACCGGCTTCTGGCCCGCGACATCCAGGAAGGTGTGATGGCAATCCGCGCCCAGCCCGTGAAGTCGCTGTTCCAGCGCATGTCCCGCATCGTGCGCGAGGCTGCGGATGCCACCGGGAAACTGGCCGAACTGGTGACCTCTGGCGAAGGCACCGAGGTCGACAAGACCGTCGTCGAACGCCTGGCCGACCCGCTGACCCACATGATCCGCAACGCCGTGGACCACGGGTTGGAAAGCCGCGGGGCGCGGGGCGCCGCTGGCAAGCCGCCGATGGGGACGATCCGCCTGTCTGCCTCGCACCGGTCCGGCAGTGTGATCATCACAGTGAAGGATGACGGCGCGGGCCTGAACCGGCCAAAGATTCTGGAGATTGCCAAACGCAAGGGCCTGATCGCGCCGGAAGCGGAACTGAATGACGCCGAAATCGACCAGCTGTTGTTCATGGCGGGCTTTTCGACGGCTACCACGATCTCGAACCTGTCGGGCCGTGGTGTCGGTCTGGATGTGGTACGCAATGCCGTTCAGGCGCTCGGCGGTCGGATTTCCATAGCAACGACGCCGGGCCATGGCACTGAATTCACCATCATGCTGCCACTCACGCTTGCGGTGATGGACGGCATGGTGGTGACAGTCGGCGGACAAACCCTGGTGGTGCCGATCACCTCCATCATCGAGACCATCCGCCCGCTGCCGACCGACCTCCACCGCATCGGAACGGACGAAACCTTGCTGTCGATCCGGGGCAGGATGATCCCCGTCGTCGACGTGGCCCGCAGCCTTGGCTTCCCGTCCCCAGGAACCCACAGCGCACCGTTGCTGCTGCTGGTCGAATCCGAAAAGCTCGGCGAATGCGCTTTGGTGGTCGATTCGGTTCAGGATCAGCGTCAGGTGGTGATCAAAAGCCTTGAAAGCAACTTCGGCTCTGTCCCCGGCGTGTCCGCTGCCACCGTGCTGGGGGATGGCCGGATCGCATTGATTCTGGACCCCGACGCCATCGCCGGCGGACGAGCCACCTCGAACTATCCCATGCCCAACATCCTCTCGAATGCGGGAAGGACCGCCTATGCAAACGCTTGAAGACACAACAAAATCCGAGGTTGAATTCGTCACATTCTCCGCGGGCGAGCAAAGTTTCAGCATCGAGATCACGCAAGTTCGCGAGATCCGGCGGTGGAGCCCTGTGACCGCCCTGCCCCATGCCCCGCATGAGGTGCTGGGTGTGATGAACCTGCGCGGTTCGGTCATCCCGATCTATGACCTCGCCGCGCGGTTCGGTCTGGGCCAGACCCCGGAAAACCCGCGCAATGTCATCGTCGTTGCCATGCATGGCGGCCAAACGGTTGGCCTTCTGGTCGAAGCCGTCTCCGAAATCCTGTCGGTCTCACGTGAGAAAATCCAGGAAACGCCCGATATCCGCTCGGAAGTGGCGCGGCAAAGCATCACCGGGGTGATCCCGATCGAAACCGGCATGACCCGCGTCATCGATCTGGGTGCCGTGCTGCACCCATCGAACTGGTCGGTCGCATGAAACCTGCGTTTTCCTCCTCCGGCCCGCCGGAACGTGAGACAAGCGTTGCGCGCGACCGCATCCCGTTTTCGGATGGCGATTTTCAGACAATCGCCGACCTCGCCATGCGCGACTTCGGACTGCATTTGACCTTGGCCAAACGCGATCTGGTCTATTCCCGGCTTCTCAAACGTCTGCGGGGTCTGGGTCTCGAAGACTTCAAGGAATATTGCAGCCTTCTGACCGGTCCGCACGGCGAAGCCGAGCGCACGGCGATGCTTTCGGCGCTGACAACCAACGTCACGCATTTCTTCCGCGAAGACCATCATTTCCAACTGCTGCGCGACGTGGCGTTACCATCCTTGATCAAATCGGCGCGGGAGGGGGGGCGCGTGCGGATCTGGTCGGCGGGCTGTTCAGCCGGACAAGAGCCCTACTCGCTGGCCTTCACCGTGCTCAGCCTCTGCCCCGAGGCGGCGAAGCTGAACTTCCGGATCCTGGCGACTGATGTCGATTCCGAAATCCTCGCGCGAGCCGAGGCTGGTTGTTACCAGGAAGACGAGCGCAAAGCCATTCCCGAGGCCATGCGCCGTTTTATCGAACCGGCACAGGTTGGCGGCTTCTCGATCAGCCCGGCGGCGCGCGACCTGATCACCTTCGGCAAGCTCAATCTGATCGAGGACTGGCCGATTTCCGGCCCGTTTCAGGTGATCTTCTGCCGCAACGTCGCGATCTACTTCGACAAACCGACACAAGCCCGGCTTTGGGCCCGTTTTGGCGCGTTGATGGCGCCCGAGGCACATCTGTGTATCGGTCATTCGGAGAGAGTCGCAGGGCCAGCCGAACAGTTGTTCCGCGCCGTGGGCGTGACGGCCTACCAGCGTCTGGCAGCGAACGCGCACCACATCGTCCAGACCGCCCGGCTAGCAAGCGACCCAATTCAACTTCCCCAACCGCCCGGAAGGACATGAAAAATGAGCCTACGCGACACCATTCGCATCATGGTTATCGATGACATGTCCGTGAGTCGGGCCTTGATCACCCAGTCCCTCGAAGAACTGGGCATCACCAAGTATCAGACCGAGAATGACGGAAAAGCCGCATTGGGCAAGCTTGTCTCGTCGCCTGTGCATCTGGTGCTCTGCGACATGAACATGCCCGGAATGAACGGCCTGGAATTGTTGCACGCCCTGCGCAACACCAAATCGACAGCGCGCATCGGCTTCATTCTGATCACGGGCCAGCCGACGCCGGAGTTGTTGCGCATTGGTCAGGAACTGGGGTTGAACAACCTGATCCGCAAGCCTTTCACAACAGCCACGATGAAAGCTTCGATCGAGCGCGTTGTGGGCCCGTTATAAGTGGGGGACGCCATGAAGGACACCTTACCGACTTTGCTGGAGCGTACCGCTGCAATCCTGTCTGACAGCGCTCATTTGCTGTTTCAGATCGAAGACATCATTACTCCGCTTCTGGCCCGAACGCCGCACAGTGGCGATGACCCCGTTTCGGCGGCGCGTTATCGCACCAACATGGTTTCACTGCAGAACATCGACCTGCTGAGCCAGACGCTGGAGGATCTGTCTTTCTGGCTGGAAGATCTGGCACAGGAGGCCCGGCACACCTCAGGGGGACCGATTTCCCCGGAAGCCGCGATGAAACGGGTCCGTCTTGCTGAATTGCGGTTGAGGCTGCTGGGCCAGCGTCGGCCATCCGAGCGAGAAATGCCTTCCGAACCCGTACTCTTTTAGAATCTCCGAACTGCCCAACGCGTCTGGCGGCCCATGCGGGGCCAGGGAGCTGCCAGATCCTGCATCGTTAAAGCGGCCCCAAATGCCTGACCGTTAAGATGCCGACCAAGTGTTGGCATCGATCCGGCCCCGGGATCGAACCAAAAGGGACACAATTTTGAATTTCGCATCCATTCCGCTGAAAGCCAAGCTGCCCGCCATCTTTGTGGCCATTGGCTTCATCGTTGCCACGATGGTGGGCTACATCGGCTACATGCAAATTTCGAGCCTGGCCTTGCGAAATCTTGAGGCGCGGGTCACCTCGCTGGGCAAGGAGGGCAAGGGCTCGGTCGAGGGTTTCTATTCAGAGTTGAAGCGCGACATGCTTGACATGTCCAGTTCACCTGCTGTCCTGTCGGGCTATCGGCGTCTGTTGATGGGGTGGAAATCCAACCCGACGGATCCCGCAGGCGCGCTGGTCGCGGATTTCATCACAAACAACCCCAAACCGCTCGGACACCGCAAGGACTTCGACCGCCCGGAGAGTACAAGCGTCTACGGCCAGCAACACAGTGAGTTCCATCCGGCGTTCCGGCGCTGGACGGAGTTGCATGAATACTACGACTTCTTCCTGATCGATCTTGATGGCGATGTGATCTACACAGTCATGAAAGAGACCGACTTCGCCAGCAATCTGCTGACGGGCCCCGATAAGACCGGTCCTTTGGCGCAAGTTTATGCGCGGGCAAAGGCTGACGCGAGGGGCGGCGTTCACTATTCGGACTTTGCGCCCTATGGCCCGTCCGCCGGCGCACCAGCCGCTTTTGCCGCCCGGGCGATTCTGGATGACAAGGGTGTCGTCATCGGGGTGATGGCCATCCAGATGTCTGACGCGCTGCTGAATGCAGCCGTGGATGGCAACACCAATCTGGGCGAGACGGGAGAGGTGCTGATCTTGGCCAGCGACGGCCGCGCCCGCACCGCCTCGCGATTCTCCGGGGGCTTCCATATTCTTGACGCGCTTCCCGGATTGGCAGGGTTGCTCTCCTCCGACCCCAACAAATTCGCCATCCATCACAATGTGAAGCTGAGCGACGGCAACATCGGGACAACGCTTTCCACGCATCTCGACCTTCCCGGCCTAGACTGGTACGCCGTGGTCCAGGTTGACGACAGCGAGACCTACGCGCCGGTGACATCGGCCGTGCAGCTTCTGGCGCTCGGTACACTGGTCGCCGCCGCCGTCGCCGCCCTGTTGGGCATCTGGATCGCCCGCAGCGTGACCAGACCGATCGTGCGGGTGTCAGGTGCCATCAGAACCATTGCAGAGGGCGATCTGACGGCCGCAATTGTGGATGCCGACCGCAATGACGAGGTGGGGGATATCGGAAAATCGCTGGACGCCTTGCGCGAGAAACTGGGAGTGGCAGCAGGACTTGAACAAGAGCGCCACCTGGCGTCCGAGGCGCAGCGCCAGATCGTGGACGCGCTGAGTGCGGGGTTGCGCGACCTGTCATCCGGCAATCTGACGCAATCGATCACCACTGAATTCGGGGACCACGAGACCCTGCGGCAGGACTTCAATCAGACAGTGGAACGCCTGTCCGAGACGATTTCGATTGTGGTCGAAACTGCGGAAAGCATTCGCTCGCGAGCCCGGGAAATCAGTCAGTCCTCCGAAGACCTGTCGACCCGAACCGAAACCCAGGCCGCAACCCTCGAAGAAACCGCCGCCGCACTGGATGAGTTGACCGCCTCGATCCGCTCTGCCGCCGAGGGGGCGAAAGAGGTCGAAGGCATCGTCAGATCGGCACGGAATGAGGCCGAAGAAAGTGGCAAGGTAGTGCAGGGTGCGGTCAGCGCCATGACCGAGATCGAGCGGTCGTCGGATCAGATCTCGCAGATCATCGGAGTGATCGACGACATTGCCTTCCAGACGAATCTTCTGGCGCTGAACGCGGGGGTCGAGGCAGCACGGGCCGGGGACGCTGGCAAAGGCTTTGCCGTCGTGGCATCGGAAGTCCGGGCGCTGGCGCAGCGGTCTTCGGCCGCCGCCAAGGAAATCAAATCGCTGATCAGCGCATCGACCCAACATGTCGGGCGGGGTGTGGAGCAGGTTGGCAGGGCCGGCGGCGCCCTTGCTAACATCGTCAATCGGGTCGGGCATATCTCAACGCTGGTATCCAACATCGCGGCGGCGGCAACCGAACAGTCGACCGGATTGGCGGAAATCAATGTGGGCGTCGCGCAACTGGATCAAGTCACCCAGCAAAACGCCGCAATGGTGGAAGAATCCACGGCGGCCAGCCAGTCGATGAGCCAGGAGGCGGCCGGGTTGTCCGAACTCGTCGCGCAGTTCCAGGTGGGCAAGTCTTCCTCACCGCGGACCAATCACGCACAGCGCCCGGTCGCCCATCCTGCGCCCAAGCGACGCCTCAAACAGGACGTCCGCCCACGACCGGTCTCCCAGCTTGACGTCGAGCCAACCCTTGGCCGGGAACCTTTGCCAGAGCCCGGACCTTCGCGCGTCCAGAAGGCCTCCGCAAAGGGAAAGTGGCAGGATTTCTGACGAACCCCAGTTCCTGCGGGGTCGTCTGGCTCCGCCGTCCCTCAAGTGGAGAAAGCTGTGCCTGACATAACGGTCATTGTCGCTGGCGGAAATCCCGCAATGCGGATCAAGCTGATCAGGGCGCTGGACGCGGCCCCTGGTTTCAGGGTCATCAGTCATGCCTCTGACTTGCCGGCAACCTACACTTCGGCAGAGGCGATGGAGCCGGACATTGTGCTGGTGTCACGCGAGCTGACCCTCCTGCCCGAGTTCAGCCTGATGCGTTCGCTGTTTCGCGCTTTGGATGCGAGATGGATTCCTGTCGTTCACCAGGGGCTCTTGGGTGCGCCCCCCCCGCCAAGCGCAGCGGGTGAAACCGCAGGAGACTTCCCAGAGATCGACACGGCCCAGGTGCCCGAGGTCATTCGCGCCCAGATTTCGGCTGCCATGCGTCAGGCCTTGCCCCGACGGCAGACCGTGGCCCCGGCGCAGATCCGCGCCAGCGGTTCGTTGAAGCCGGGCAAGCTGATCTTGCTGGGCGCATCGACGGGGGGCGTCGATGCGCTGCTGGCGGTTCTGTCGGCGATGCCAGCCGATTGCCCGCCCATAGCGGTGGTGCAGCACACCGGTCAGGGGTTCAGCGAAAGCCTAATCCGCCTGCTGGATCGTCGCTGCGCCCTGAGGGTTGAGGCCGCGGTGGACGGAATGGAATTGCGTCCCGGGCGTGTGAGCGTGGCCGCCGGGTGTCCGGGCCATATGCGGCTGAAATCGAACAAGCCCTACCGGATCGCCGTGGAGCCCGGACCGATGGTTTCGGGCCATCTTCCCTCGGTAGATGCCCTGTTCCGATCCGCGGTTCCGGCCGCATCACATGTCGTGGCCGCGCTTTTGACCGGCATGGGGCGCGACGGGGCAGAAGGGCTTTTGGCGCTGCGAAAGGCGGGCGCCACCACATTCGGGCAAGATGAAAGTTCAAGCGTGGTCTATGGGATGCCACGCGCCGCTTGGGAGATTGGTGCAGTTGGTCTGCAACTGCCCCTGGGAGACATTGCGGGGGCCATCTTGCGGGCCTGTGCGCAAAGCTCGGAAGAAGGACGCGTTGCATCTTGACCTTAATTACGGAAGCGAAACTGGTCTACGTGGTGCAAGGCACCTACTATGTCTCGGCACATCCCGAGGTCACCATGTCAACGGTGCTCGGATCGTGCATTTCGGTCTGCTTGTTTGACCCGGTTGCGGCGATTGGCGGGATGAACCACTTCCTGCTTCCTGCCGGGCGCGGAACGGAATCCGGCCACATCCGGTTTGGCGTCAATGCCATGGAAAAACTGATCAATGAACTGTTGAAATCCGGCGCGTCCAAAGCGCGGATGCAGGCCAAACTGTTCGGTGGCGCCCGCATGTCTGCCACGCTCACCGACATCGGGCGCCAGAACGCCGCCTTTGCCCATAGTTTTTTGGCCAACGAAGGAATTCCCAACGCCTCGGAAAGCGTCGGGGGCACTTTGGCGAGACGAGTGATCTTCCGACCCACGTCTGGTCAGGTGAGGCTCTTGTTCGTGCAAAGCGACGAGGTGGAACTGAACGAGGTTCCACCGCCCCGTCCGCAACCGCAGCCCGGGTCCGTCGTCATGTTCTGATCTGCAAAAGCTTGCGCGTGACAGCTTGCCATGCCCCTTTGCCGGGCAGCCTTTGCGAGGAAACATCTGCGAATGGAGGATGTTGAAACTCTAACAGTTTGGATCGATCCTGACGTGGTGGACGCCGATATCCTGCGCGCCCAGCGCCTGTTCGGCGGCTTGGGAAAGCGATTTTGCCCCCAGATCAAGACCCACAAGATCCCTGATCTCGCCCGTGTTCAGGTAGAGGCCGGCGCGGCGGGAATTGCCCGCCAGAAAGTCTCCGAAACCGAGGTCCAGAAAGCAGCGGAGTTCGGCGACATCCTATTGCGCCACGATCTTCTGTCTTCTGAAAATATCCCCCGCGCGGGTCTTGGTCGAGTTTGGGCAGATCACCGGTGTGTCCGACAATGTCGCGGCGGTGGCCACTCTGTGGGCCGAAATGGCGGGTGAAGCCACGCCCGGTGCGGGTTCTGGTCAAGCGCGATACCGCCATGGCGCGCTGCGGCGTCCCAAGTCCCGAGGACGCCCGTAATCTGGCACGCCGGATCGGACAGTCCAAAGGGTTGCGGTTCGGCGGGCCGCTGGCATATCCGAACCCAGATGACGTCAAGCGCGTTGAGGCCGTTCTGCCAACGGCCCGCGACCTTTGGGCGCCGGATGCCGGCCCTTGCGAGATCATCTCCCGCAGCGACACGCCGTCGCTGGACAAGGCGGGATTTACCGCCAGCATCACAGAAAATCGTGCAAAGGCCTATATTTACAACGACCGCTCGCTGATCAACCCGAAGACTTGTGTGATGGCGGATTGCGCGTTGACCGTCCTGACAACGGTCGTCAGCCGCCCAAGCCCCGGACCGCGCCATTCTGGACGCGGGGTCCAAGACGCTGACTTCTGAGCTTATCGGTCTGCGAGGCGACGGCATGCTGCGCGATGACGCCGAGGCTCAGATCTGCGGCCCAGCGAGGCCATGGCCTTGCCGACCTGCGCCACAGTCTTCACCGCCCAAAGATCGGTAGGAAGGTCCAGATGATCCCGAACCACGCCTGTCCGGTCAGCAATCTGACCAATCGGGTGATTTTCCAAAGCGCCGCTGACGCGGTTCGGTCCGCAGAAGTCGCAGCACGGGGGTTGCGTGATCTGACGCCATGCAATCGGCAGCATCCATATTGCCTTGCCCGACTTATTCCCGTTTGATCGGCCCAAACAGGGGAAGATCATGACGCTCATCTATTCACATCCCGACTCTGCCCGACATCGCACCCCGCCCGGCCATCCGGAACAAGTGGACAGGGTGGAGGCGGCCGAGCGTGGATTGGCACGATTGAGCCTGACGCACCATCATTCGCCCCTCGCCGAAGAGGCCGACCTTCTGCGCTGCCATCCGCAAGTCCATGTCGACCGCATCAGGAATTCAGAACCGACTACGGGAACCGTTCAGCTTGACCCGGACACCTGGATGTCGCCCGGCTCGTACGAAGCCGCACTGCGCGCCGTTGGGGGAGCTTGTGCGGCGGTGGATGCGGTTCTGGACGGCGCGGCGAAGACCGCCTTCGTGCTGGCGCGCCCACCGGGACACCATGCCGAAAGCGCCACTCCCATGGGGTTTTGCCTGTTCGGCACGGTCGCCATCGCGGCCAAACGCGCCTTGGATCACCACGGTCTGACCCGTGTGGCCGTGGTGGATTTCGACGTGCATCACGGCAACGGCACACAGGACCTGCTTTGGAACGAGCCGCGCGCCCTGTTCGTCACAAGCCAGCAAATGCCGCTCTGGCCCGGCACCGGCGATCGCAGCGAAACAGGCGCGCATGGCCAGATCATCAACATCCCCCTCGCCCCTCACTCCGACGGCAAGGCGATGCGCGCGGCCTACGAGGCCGACGTTTTCCCGGCTTTGGAGTCTTGGAAGCCCGAACTGATCCTCATCTCGGCCGGCTTTGACGCCCATGCCGACGACCCCCTCGCGCAGTTGAACTGGCATGAGGCGGATTTCGCCTGGCTGACCCACAGGCTGTGCGATGTCGCTGACCGGCACGCCTTGGGCCGGGTGGTATCCTGTCTGGAAGGCGGCTATGATCTGGCTGCGCTGACGGCCTCGGTCGCGGCACATGTGGGCGTCTTGCAGGAGCGTGGCCTTTGACCGAGAAAACCGCCGAGAAACTTGTCGCAGAATTGACCTTCGAAGAGGCCATGGCTGAGCTTGAAAAAGTTGTCACCCAGTTGGAACGGGGCGATGTCGCTCTGGAGCAGTCGATCAAGCTCTACGAACGCGGGGCCGCTTTGAAAGCCCTCTGCGCAAGCAAGTTGAAAGATGCCGAAGAGAAGGTCGAACTGATCCGCGCCGCAGAGGGCAAGGCCGTGGGCACGACCGCGGTGGAGGGCTTGTGAGCTTCCCCGACATTCTCGCTGCCGATGCCGCCGCTGTTCAGGCTCGGCTGACTGCAGCCCTTGCCGACAATGCCGATGCTCCCGTGATCCACGCCATGCGCTATGCCCTGAACGGCGGCAAACGCCTGCGTGGCTTTCTGGTTCTGGAAAGCGCCCGTCTGCATGGCGTGGGCGACCGCGCCCTCAGCGCCGCTGCCGCGATCGAGGCCTTGCACGCCTATTCCCTGATCCATGACGACCTGCCCTGCATGGATGATGACGACCTGCGGCGGGGCCAGCCGACCGTTCACAAGAAGTGGGACGAGGCTACGGCCGTTCTCGCTGGCGATGCCCTGCAAACGCTGGCCTTCGAACTGCTGTGCGACCCCACCTTGGGCTCTGCCGAGGTGCGGATGGGCTTGGTCCTTGGCCTCGCCAGGGCGTCCGGGGCCGAAGGTATGGTGCTGGGGCAAGCGCTGGACATGGCCGCCGAGGTCGCCTCCAGCCCGCTGACACTCGGCCAGATCACCCATCTGCAAGCCGGCAAGACCGGCGCGCTCATCCGTTTTGCCGCCCAGGCCGGGGCGATCATCGCGGGCGCAGACCCGAAACCTCTGGACGCCTATGCGCAGGCTTTGGGCCTTGCCTTTCAGATTGCCGACGACATTCTGGACGTGAAGGGCGACCCGGCAAAAGCCGGAAAGCGTCTTGGCAAGGATGCCCAAGCCGGAAAAGCCACGTTCGTCTCGCTTCTTGGGCTGGACGGCGCCGAGGCACGGGCTGCGGCGCTGATCGCGGAGGCCGAAGCCCATCTTTCCCCCTATGGCACCAAAGCCGCGACACTGATCGCGGCGGCGCGCTTCGTCATTGCGCGCGAAAGCTGAGGACTTCATGCCCGACCCTTCCCGCCCCTCGACCCCCACCCTCGACCGCGTCAGCATTCCCGCCGACATGAAGGCGCTGACCGACCGGGAGTTGCACGTTCTGGCCAACGAACTGCGGGCCGAGACGATTTCCGCCGTCTCGGTCACGGGCGGACACCTTGGCGCGGGCTTGGGTGTGGTGGAACTGACCGTCGCCCTTCACGCTGTCTTCGATACCCCGCGTGACAAGCTGATCTGGGACGTGGGCCACCAGTGCTATCCCCACAAGATCCTGACCGGCCGCCGCGACCGTATCCGTACCCTGCGCACCGAAGGCGGCCTGTCCGGCTTCACCAAACGCTCCGAAAGCCCCTATGACCCATTCGGCGCGGCGCATTCCTCCACCTCCATCTCGGCCGCCTTGGGCTTTGCCATGGCCGCCGACCTGGGCGGCGACCCGGGTGATGCGATTGCGGTGATCGGCGACGGCTCCATGTCCGCCGGCATGGCGTTCGAGGCCTTGAACAACGCCGGCCACCTGAAAAAACGCCTCTTCGTCATCCTGAACGACAACGAGATGTCGATTGCGCCGCCGGTGGGTGCTTTGTCGTCGTACCTGAGCCGCCTATATGCCGGAGCACCATTCCAAGAGATCAAGCAGGCCGCAAAGGGCATGGTCAGCTTGCTGCCTGAACCCTTCCAGGAGGGTGCCCGTCGCGCGAAAGAGATGCTCAAGGGCCTGACGGTTGGCGGTACCCTGTTTGAGGAACTGGGCTTTTCCTACATCGGCCCGATTGATGGCCATGACCTTGACCAGCTTCTTCCGGTGTTGCGCACGGCGAGAGCCCGCGCCACCGGACCGACGCTGATTCATGTCATCACCAAGAAGGGCAAAGGCTACGCGCCCGCCGAGGCAGCGGCTGACAAGGGCCACGCCCGCGCCAAATTCGATGTCCTGACGGGCGTGCAGAAGAAGGCCCCCTCCAACGCGCCCTCCTACACCAAGGTCTTCGCCGAGGCGTTGCTCCGCGAAGCCGAGGCTGACAGCAAGATCGTTGCCATCACCGCAGCCATGCCCGACGGCACAGGCCTAGACCTGTTCGCCACCCGATTCCCAAAGCGGATGTTTGACGTGGGTATTGCCGAGCAACACGCCGTCACCTTCTCGGCGGGCCTTGCGGCGGGCGGCATGAAACCCTTCTGCACGATCTACTCCACCTTCCTGCAACGCGGCTACGACCAAGTTGTGCATGATGTGGCGATCCAGCGCCTGCCCGTCCGCTTCGCCATCGACCGCGCTGGCCTGGTCGGCGCTGATGGCGCGACCCACGCTGGCGCATTCGACACCGCGTTCCTGTCCAACCTCCCGGGTTTTGTGGTGATGGCCGCCGCCGATGAGGCCGAGCTTGTCCACATGGTCGCCACCGCCGCCGCCCACAACTCCGGCCCAATCGCCTTCCGCTACCCCCGTGGCGAGGGCGTCGGCGTCGAGATGCCCGCAAAAGGCATTCCCCTCGAAATCGGCAAGGGCCGCATCCTGCGCGAGGGCAAACGCGTGGCACTCCTCTCCTTCGGCACCCATCTGTCCGAGGTCCTGAAAGCCGCCGAAAGCCTCGGCCAACGCGGCCTGCCCCCTACGGTGGCGGATGCCCGCTTTGCCAAACCCCTCGACCGCGACCTGATCCTGCACCTCGCCCGCACGCATGAGGCGCTGATCACCATCGAAGAGGGCGCCATAGGCGGGTTCGCTTCCCACGTCGCCCACCTGCTGGCAGAGGAGGGCATCTTCGACAAAGGCCTGAAATTCCGCAGCATGGTCCTGCCCGACAGTTTCATCGACCAAGCCTCGCCTGAGGCGATGTACCGCGTCGCCGGCATGGAGGCCTCACAGATCGAGGCCAAGGTCCTGGAAACCCTGGGCGTGGCGGTTGTGGGAAAGCGGGCTTGAACATCCGCTATGTAAGTTTGCCCGGCCGGGGTCAGACCGATGCCTGTCTGACCGCTGCGGTGCGGTTGATGCAGGTGGCAGGGTTGCGGTTGTCGGGGACCTTTGCCTTGGAAACCGATGACCCCTCCTGTGACATGCAGTTGCAGGTCCTGCCGGATGGCCCGGTGATCCGCATCAACCAGAACCTTGGGCGCGAGGCCAGGGGCTGCCGTCTGGACGGTGGCGCGCTGGAGCACGCTGTGGTGGAGGTCGCGCAGCGCACCAAGGACGCGCAGGCGCTGATCGTCAACAAGTTCGGCAAACTGGAGGCCTCCGGTCGCGGCTATGTGCCGCTGATCGTGGCGGCGCTGGACAAAGGCGTTCCGGTGCTGATCGGCGTCAATACGCTGAACGTCCCTGAGTTGCTTGCCTTCGCGGGGGAGATGGCCGAGGCGCTGCCAGCCGATCCGCAGGGGATTGCTGACTGGGTCTTAGCGCTTAGCTAATCAAGGCTGAGAATTTATGTTCTTGGCATTAAGCAAGGATTGTCCCAAGATCGGCATTCTGGCTTCAAAACCTCAGGACCCAAAATGATCCACAAGCGCATCCGCCCGTTCAACACCAAAGACACCTACCCGGAGCAGAAGCTGGACAATGACCTGAGCCACGCCGTGGTCACAAGGGGTGGCACGACAGTGTGGTTTCGCGGCGCATGCCCGCAAGACCTTGATACGGCAGAAAACCTTGGCAGCCATGACCCGGTGGAGCAGACCCATAAGGTCATGCAGAACATCCGGCAGATCATCGAGGAAGCCGGCGGCAAGATGGAGCATCTGGTCAAGCTGGTGGTCTACCTGACCGACGTCCGCCACCGCGAACCGGTTTACCGCACGATGGGCGAGTATATCAAAGGCGTTCACCCGGTCTGCACTGGCCTGACGGTTGTGGCTTTGGCGCGTCCGGATTGGCTGGTCGAGATCGACGCCACTGCCGTGATCCCCGATTGAGATGACCTTTTCTCTCGTCGCCCGTTGCGCCCAAACCCGCCAGTTCGGCATGGCCATCTCCTCCTCCTCCCCCGCCGTCGCGGCGCGGTGTGCCTACGCGCGCGCTGGAGTGGGCGCGGCGGCCAGTCAGAACATCACCAATCCCGGCTTGGGGGATGTGATGCTGGACCTGCTGGCCTCGGGGCTTTCCGCGCCGGACGCGGTCGCGGAGGCCGTCGCCCGTGAGAAATTCCCCGAATACCGACAGCTTCTTTGCGTGGATGCAGAAGGGCGGACGGCCACGTGGTCCGGCCGGAACGCGCTCGGCATCTGGGGCGCTGCGGAGGGCGAGAACGTGGCGGCAGGCGGCAATCTGCTGGCTGACAAAGCCATTCCCGCAGCGATGGTGATGGCTTTCGAGGCCGCACCGGGCCATCTGGGCGACCGGCTTTTGACCGCCATGCAGGCCGCCTTGGCCTTGGGCGGCGAAGCGGGTCCGGTGCATTCGGCAGGTCTGCTCATTGTCGGCCGCCACCCCTGGCCGCTCGCCGAATTGCGGTGTGATTGGGAGCAGGGTGACCCGATTGCCCACATCACCCGCGCTTGGGCGGTCTACAAACCACAGATGGAAGCCTACCAGACCCGCGCCCTCGACCCCCGTGCGGCGCCGGCTTACGGCGTGCCCGGTGACGTCGGGCCGGGCGAGACTTAGGTGGCGTTTCGCTTCACGCTGCGCCAGTTGGAATACCTTGTGGCCGTGGGCCGGGCGGGGTCGATCACCTTGGCGGCGGAGGGACTGAATGTCTCGCCCCCCTCGATCTCCACTGCCATCGCGCAGTTGGAGGCGGAGTTTGGCCTGCCTCTGTTCGTGCGCAAACATGCCCACGGCATGTCACCCACGCAATCGGGGCGCGAGATGATCCGCGAGGCGGCGCTGGCCTTGGCCGCTGCGGGCCGCTTGACCGAACTCGCCGCCCAGTACAGGGGCACAGTGAAGGGGCGGCTCAATATCGGGTGTCTGCTGACCTTCGCCCAGATCCTTGTCCCACAATTGCGCCGCAGCTTCATCACCCGCTATCCCGAGGTGGAGTTCCACCAAAGCGAAACCCACCAAGCCGCGCTGATCGACGGATTGCGCGATGCGGCGCTGGACGTAGCGCTGACCTATGATCTGGCTTTGCCGGGCGATCTGGAGTTCATCGAACTGGCCTCGCTGCCCCCGTTCGTCATGCTGCCCGCGGCGCATCCGTTGGGTCAGCGCGCGTCGCTGTCGCTTTCAGAGCTGGAGGAGGTCCCGCTGATCCTGCTGGACCTGCCCTTGTCGGCAGACTATTTCCTGTCGTTCTTCGAAAAAGCGTCTCTGAAGCCGCGGATTGTGGACCGCAGCCGGGATATGGCGGTGGTGCGGTCGCTGGTGGCCAATGATTTCGGCTATTCGATTGCCAATGTCCGTCCCCAAAGCAACCGGGCACCGGACGGCAAGGCTTTGGCTTATGTTCCCCTGTCCGGCCCGCTGCAACCGATGCGGATGGGCCTGCTGTGCGCCAATGGCAGCCGCGCCTCGCTGACCATCCGCGCCTTCATCGACCATGCGACCGAGACCCTGCAAACCATCCTGCCCGACCTGATCCTGCGAGTGTGATTTTCGATGCGCAACCCCCGCTATGACATCCTGTTCCAGCCTTTGGCCATCGGCCCGCTGACGGCGAAGAACCGGTTCTATCAGGTGCCGCATTGCAACGGCGGCGGCTACCGTGACCCTTCGGCAGCAGCGGCGATGCGGGGCATGAAGGCCGAGGGCGGATGGGGCGTGATCTTCACCGAACAGACCGAGATGCACCATACGTCGGAAATCACGCCCTTTATCGAGTTGCGGCTGTGGGAGGACAAGGACATTCCCTCCATCGCCAAGATGGCGGATGCGATGAAGACGCATGGGGCCTTGGCCGGGATTCAGCTGGCTTATTCCGGCATCAACGGGCCCAACATGTACACCAAGGAGGTACCTCTGGCGCCCTCGGCCCTGCCGATCCGGACTTTCACCAATGATCCGGTGCAGGCGCGGGCGATGGACAAGGCGGACATCAAGAACCTCCGCCGCTGGTTCGTGAATGCGGCCAAACGAAGCAAGCGGGCCGGCTTCGATTTGATCTGCCTCTATGGCGCTCATGGCTTTGGGATTTTTCAGCATTTCTTGTCCCGGGCAACCAATCAACGCACGGATGAATATGGCGGCAGTCTGGAGAACCGCTCTCGCTTTGCGCGAGAGGTGGTGGCGGATATGCGCGACGCCGTCGGCGATACGATGGCGCTGACCATGCGGGTGTCGCTGGACGAAACCATCGGGGAGTTGGGATTTTCCAACGCCGAGGTCCGCGATTTCATTTCTATGAATGCGGAACTGCCGGATTTGTGGGACCTGGCCATGGGGACTTGGGAGGATTGCTCCGGCCCCTCGCGCTTCAAGGAGGAGGCCGCGCAAGAGGCTTGGGTGACCGGCATCCGCGAGCTTAGTCCGCGTCCGGTGGTGGGGGTTGGGCGGTTCACCTCGCCCGATGTGATGGCGCGGATGATCACCTCGGGGCGGCTGGATTTCATCGGCTGCGCAAGGCCCTCGATCGCCGATCCGTTTATCCCCAGAAAGATCGACGAGGGCCGGGTCGAGGACATCCGCGAATGCATCGGCTGCAACATCTGCATCACCGGCGACATGACGCAAGGCATGGGCCGCTGCACGCAGAACCCGACCTGGATGGAAGAATGGCGGCGCGGCTGGCATCCGGAGAAGATCGCCACGAAAGGGCAAAGTGATAACGTCCTGATCGTAGGCTCCGGCCCCGCCGGGCTGGAGGCGGCGCGGGCGGCGGCTTTGCGCGGCTATGACGTGGCGGTGGCCGAGGCGCGGGAAGAGTTCGGCGGCCGCGTGGCGCGCGAGCGGCTGTTGCCAGGCTTGTCGGCTTGGGGCCGTGTGGCGGATTATCGGCTGTTTCAGCTGAAACAGAGACCAAATGTGCAGCTCTATCCCGGCTCGCGTCTAACGGCGGACGAGGTTCTGGAGTTCGGCTTCCAGCATGTCTGCGTGGCCACCGGGTCTGCGTGGCGGGCCGATGGCGTCGCGCGCCAGCATGTCGTGGCACTGCCGATGGACCCGGCCCTGCCCATCTTCACGCCAGATGACCTGATGACCGGACGCCTGCCGAAGGGCCGCGTCGTAATCTTCGACGATGACCACTACTACATGGGCGGCGTGCTGGCGGAACTTTGTGCACAACAGGGCTGTACGGTGACCTTGGTCACACCCTCGGCCTTCGTTTCGGACTGGACCGCCAACACGCTGGAGCAACGCGCCATCCATCGGCGGCTGGCATCGCTTGGGGTGACCATCCGCCTGAACACCGGCATTGCCGCGATCCGGGCGGAGGAGGTGGAAACCAATTGCACCTATACCGATCAGCGCGGGCGGATTGGCTGCGATGCCGTGGTGCTGGTGACCTCCCGCATGTCGGACGACGGTCTGTACCTTGCTCTGAAATCCCGCGAGGGGGAGTGGGCCGATGCCGGGATCAGATCGGTGAAAGTGATCGGCGATGCCGCCGCCCCTGCCCCGATCGCCTGGGCGACCTTTGCAGGTCACCGTTATGCCAGGGAGCTGGACGAACCCGATTGGGGCGACGCCCTACCCTTCCGCCGCGAAGTCACCTTGCTGGAGGATTAGGCCGTGTCAGAGCCTGTTTTGCTGCAAGGCCTGCGGCTGTTGGGTCAGGACGGGTTCCATGATCTGACTTTGGAAGATGGGCGGATCGCAAGCATCCTTCCGACGGCCATGGGCGGCTCGGGGTTGCTGGCCTTGCCGGGCTTTCACGAAAGCCATGCGCATCTGTTCCCGGGCGGCGTGGCGCTGGAGCAGTTGAACCTTGCCGCCGTTCACAATGCCTCTACCCTGCGCGCGGTGCTGCTGCCTCACGCCAAAACAGTTCCCAGCGGGGAACTGGTCTGCGCCTATGCAGCGAACTATGATCTTTTGGGCGGGCCTCGTCCCGACCGGTTCGCCCTGGATGCGATTCTGCCAGACCGACCGCTCTGCATCACGGCGACGGATTTTCACTGCGCTTGGGCCAATTCGGCAGCTCTGCAGGCGGCAGGGATCCTTGACGGCTCCCCTGTCGAGGGCGTTGAGATCGATGGCGGCCAAGCCACGGGTGAGCTTAGGGAATTCGCGGCGATGAACCTCGTGCGCCGGCTCTCTCCTTCGGCCGGGCGCGAGACCTTGGGCCTGACCGCCGCAGAGCCGGCCAACGTCACCCCAGCCCAGCGCGCCCGCGACAAGGCAACCCTGAACCACGCGATGGAGGAATGCTTGCGCCACGGCATCACCTCTGTGGTGAATATGGACGGAAACCTCTACCTCGCGGATCTGCTGACAGAGATGGCTGCAGACCTGCCGCTGCGTGTCAGCTTGCCGATGACGCTGGTGCCCGAGATGACGGACGAACGGCGGGGCGCCTTGCTGAAAAGGGCCAAGTCAGAGCCTGTTGGCCCGCTGACCTTTGGCCGGGTCAAGATCTTCATGGATGGCGTTTTCGACACCTGGACCGCCTTTCGCACCGATGATTACCCTGGAAAACCTGGCTTTCGGGCGGCACCGCTGTTTGACCGGGCGGAGTTCGCGGCGATTTGCATCGCAGCGGATGCGATGGGGCTGCAGATCGCGGTCCATGCCGTGGGCGATGGTGCGGTGCGGGCAACGCTCGATGGCTATGCGGCCGCCTGCGCGGCCAATGGCCCGCGCCAAAGCCGGCATCGGATTGAACATATCGACATGATCCACCCCGCCGACTTGCCTCGGCTGAAGGCCTTGGGCGTGGTAGCCTCGATGCAGCCGGTACATCCGCCGGGGCTGGCAGGCTTGCCGCTGGAGCCTACGATCTCGATCATGTCGCCCGATCGCTGGGTTGATGCTTTCGCGTGGCGAACAATCCGGGACCTTGGGGTACCGTTGGCCTTTGGGACCGACTGGCCGGTCTCTCCCCTCGCGCCGCTGCACGCGCTGCATTGCGCGCTGTCGCGCCAGCCCTGGAGGAAAGATGTTCTAGATCAGCGGCTTAGCTTGGCCGAGGCCTTGGAGGCCTATGGCGCGGCGGGAGCCTATGCAGATTTCGCCGAGGGTGAGCGCGGGCGAATTGCGGTGGGGATGGCGGCTGATCTGGTCTTGCTGTCGGGCGACCCTGCGGGGCTTGCAGCCTCGCCTGACGCGTGTCGGGTGGACCAGGTGTTCAGCCGCGGGCGGTTGGCTTGGCGCGCCTAAGGCCGGACCGCACGCAAGCCGTTCATGACCGAGACGAGGGCCTCTGAAATTCCAGGTTCAGACAGGGCATGACCGGCCATGGCGATCAGCCGCAGGTCGCATTTGGCCCAGCCTTGCGCCAGGTTCCATGCCGCGACCGGCGGGCAGATCATGTCAAGACGGCCCTGCACGAGGGTGGCACCGATATGCTCAATCCTTTGACGTTCCTTGAGAATCCAGCCATCGGAGGTAAGGAAACCGGCGTTCTGGAAATAGTGATTCTCCAGCCGTGCGAAGGCGCGGGCGTAGTCGGCGGGACCCTCGCCGAAGGGGGCATCGATGGCGACGGAGGCCAGAGCGTTTTCCCAATTCGACCAAATGCGCCCAAGTCGGATTTCCTCGGCCAGATCGCCTGAAAACAGGCGGCGGTGATAGGCGCCGATCATGTCGGCCCGCTCTTCGGGCGGGATCGGGGCCACGAACCGCGCCCAGAGGTCGGGGTAGAACGCCCCTGCCCCACCGCCGTAGAACCAGATTAACTCCTTGCGCATCATCAGAAAAATGCCGCGCAGGACAAGGTGTGCGGTGCGCTCGGGATGGGTGATGGCATAGATCAGGGCCAGCGATGCGCCCCAGCTGCCGCCGAACAGGATGAATTTCTCGATGTCCAGCGTCTGACGGATGACCTCTATGTCGGAGACAAGATGCCAGGTCGTGTTGTTTTCCACACTGGCGTGCGGGCGGGAGCGGCCGCAGCCACGTTGGTCGAACAGCACCACGCGGTAGTGCGCTGGGTCGAAATAGCGCCGCATCGCCGGACTGCAGCCGCCGCCGGGGCCGCCATGCAGTACGAGAACAGGCACCCCTTGTGGGTTGCCGCATTGTTCAACATAAATGCGGTGTCCATCGCCCATATCAATCACGCGCTGGTCGAAAGGCTCGACCGGCGGGTAAAGGTAGTCAATTGCGCGTTTTGGGCCTGATCTGTGATCCATCCCGGCCTATATAGCGTCTGCAGCGGCCAGTGACACGGCTTTTGAAGGATGAATGACATGCAAACCACCATAGACCCCAGCGAAGTCGCGAAGTTCGAGGCGATGGCCGCCGAATGGTGGAACCCGAACGGCAAGTTCAAGCCTTTGCACCTGATGAACCCTTGTCGGCTGGACTATCTGACCTCACAGATCGCCGCTGAATATGGCCGCGACCTGTCGCAGCCGAAGCCTTTTGCCGGGCTGCGCATTCTCGACATTGGCTGTGGCGGCGGGCTGTTGTCGGAACCGATGGCGCGGCTTGGGGCAGATGTTGTGGGGGCGGATGCCGCGCCCCGCAACATACCGGTGGCACAGGTGCACGCGGAACAATCCGGGCTGGTGATCGACTATCGGTTTACCACGGCGGAGGATCTCGCGGCTGCCGGGGAGCAGTTCGATGTCGTGCTGAATATGGAGGTGGTAGAGCATGTCAGTGACCCGCTCGGCTATCTGACCGCCTGTCAGAACCTGCTGAAACCGGGCGGCATCATGCTGTGTTCGACGCTGAACCGGAACCCGAAAAGCTATCTGATGGCGATCATCGGGGCGGAATGGGTGATGCGCTGGCTGCCCAAGGGCACGCATGACTGGGCGAAGTTCATCACGCCGGATGAATTGGCTGAGTTGATCACGAAGGCCGGTCTGTCGCTGCTGGACCGCAAGGGGATGGTGTTCAACCCGGTGTCTTGGGGCTGGAGCCTGTCGGTGCGGGACCTGTCGGTGAACTATGTCACGACATCGCGGAAAGACGGCGCAAGGGCTTGAGAACGCGGCGGTAATCCGGGTCTTCGGCCCGGATTTTTCGGTCTTTAACCCGTCTTCCTTGCGTCTTCCTTGTGTCTCTACACGCGGAGAGACACAAGGCCGTTAACCATGATCCGCGAATCAGCCGGTCAGAGGCTGATCTGGTCGATCTTGGCCAGTTCCTCGGCGGTGAAGGACAGGTTGTCCAGCGCGCCCACACAATCCGTCACCTGTTCGGGCCGGGAGGCGCCGATCAGGGCCGAGGTCGTGCCGCCGTTGCGCAGCACCCAGGCCAAAGCCATCTGCGGCAAGGTCTGGCCGCGACCTGCGGCCATGGTGTTGAGGGCGCGGACCTTGGCCAGAACCTCCTCGGTGATGGAGGACGGTTTCAGGAAATGCCCCACGGCGGCGCGGCTGTCGGTGGGGATGCCGCCGAGATACTTCGTCGTCAGGACACCCTGGGCCAAGGGCAGGAAAGGAATGCAGCCGACGCCCAGTTGCGGCAGAAGATCCTTCAGACCGTCACGCTCGATCCAGCGGTCGAAGATGTTGTAGCTGGGTTGGTGGATCACGCAGGGTGTGCCCAGATCGGCCAGAATCTTCACTGCCGCCTTGGTTTGTTCGGAATTATAGCTGGAAATGCCGACATAAAGCGCGCGGCCGGAGCGGACGATGTAATCCAGCGCGCCCATGGTTTCTTCCAAGGGCGTTTCGGGGTCGAAGCGGTGGGAATAGAAGATGTCGAAGTAATCGAGCCCGGTGCGCTTGAGGCTTTGGTCACAGGAGGCGACGAGGTATTTGCGGCTGCCCCATTCGCCATAGGGGCCGTTCCACATCTCGTAACCGGCTTTGGAGGATATGATCAGCTCGTCGCGAACATCGCGAAAATCGGTCCGCATGATCTCGCCAAAGGCCGTCTCGGCCGAACCGGGCGGCGGGCCGTAGTTGTTGGCGATGTCGAAATGGGTGATACCCAGATCGAAGGCGGTCCGCAGGATCGCCTGCTTGGTCTGGTGCGGCGTGTCATCGCCGAAGTTGTGCCAGAGGCCAAGGGAGATCGCCGGCAGCTTCAGGCCGGATCGGCCAAGGCGGTTGTAGATCATGCGGTCGTAGCGGGTCTCGGCGGGACTATAGGTCATGTGCGGCCTCCTGTTCACCGGGGCTTTGTCGCCCGGTCGCGCGGGAAATTCCAGCGGAAATCGGGGATGGGAACCAGGAGCGGGCCTCTCGCATTGCCCTTTCCGGTCGTCGCTGCGATAGTGCGGCAGGGGTCCAGAAGGGTCGCGAGTCATTATGGTCAGGTTGGTTGGACACACGCTTTTGCTCGGCGCGGCGGCTTTGGCGCTCGGGGTTGCGCTGGCCTTGCCCGGGCAGGCGTTTGATGCGGTAGAGTTCCAGGTGACCGGGGCCAGCGGTGCCCTGACCAAGCAGATCAAGGCGGCCTCGGGTCTGGTGGGGGCCAAAGCGGATCGGGCGGCGCTGGATCTTTTCGCCGATGCGCAGGCCGAATATGGCAAGATCCTGTCGGCGCTTTATGCGTCGGGGCATTACGGGCCGGTCATTCATGTGCTGATCGACGGGCGGGAGGCGGCCAGTATTGCGCCTTTGGATGCGCCGGCGCGCATTGGCCATATTGCGGTGACGGTGGACCCTGGACCGCAATTCACCTTCTCTCAGGCCACGATTGCGCCCTTGGCCCGGCATACGACCCTGCCCTCTGGCTTTGCCGTGGGCAAGGTTGCCGAATCGGGGGTCATCGGGATAGCGGTCACGGCGGGTCTGGACGGTTGGCGGGCCGAGGGCCATGCCAAGGCCGGTGTCGCGGCACAGGATCTGACGGCGGATCATCCGAGTTCGACCCTGTCGGCCAAAGTACAGCTGGCGCCGGGTCCGGTGCTGCGCTTTGGCGATCTGGTGATCAACGGGGCCAAGACGATCCGCGCGGCGCGGGTGCGCAAGATCGCCGGCTTGCCCTCGGGCCAACGTTTCAGCCCGGCGGATGAGGCGCGGGTGGCGGAGCGGCTGCGGCGCAGCGGAGTGTTTTCATCGGTCACACTGACTGAGGATGCGACGGTGACGTCGCCCGACCTTTTGGGCATGACCGCCGATCTGGTCGAGGCCAAGCCGCACCGCTATACTTTTGGCGCCGAAGTGGCGACCAACGAAGGGCTGGGCCTGAACGGAAGCTGGCTGCACCGCAACCTTCTGGGCGGCGGCGAGAGGCTGGAGGTGACCGGAGCTTTGACCAATATCTCGGCGGCGGGCAGCGGGATGGATTATGCCTTGGGCGCGACGCTGGACCGTCCGGCGACACCGGGGCCGGACACGACGCTGAACCTGTCGTTCAAGATCAGCCATCTGGACGACGCGGATTATAACGCCAATGTCCTGTCGACCGGATTCGGCTTCACGCATTACTTCAGTGACAGCCTGACCGGTCGCGCCGCGTTGAGCTACAATTACGCCGACGGCAGCGACATCAATGGGGATTTCATCTATCGCAGCCTCGCCCTGCCGCTCGGCGTGACGTGGGACCGGCGCGACAGCAAGACGGATGCGACTCGGGATTTCTACATTGACCTGAATGCCAAGCCTTTTCTTGGCTTTGGCACCGCCGACAATGGTGTGCGGATTGCCTTTGACGGCCGTTATTACAAACGCCTTGGGGCCGAGAAGGGCGTTGTTCTGGCAACCCGGCTGCAGGGCGGCGCGATCATCGGCGCCTCACCTTTGGGCACGCCGCGGACCGATCTGTTTTATTCGGGCGGCGGCGGTACCGTGCGGGGCCAGCCCTATCAGTCGCTGGGCGTGACGGTGATGGATGGCAGCACGCCGGTCGACATCGGCGGGACAAGCTTTGTGGCGGCCTCGCTCGAGGCGCGGGTGCGGGTGACGGAGGCGATCGGGATTGTCGGGTTCCTTGATGCGGGTTCGGTCGGGCTCAGCGGCTTTTCGGACAGCGATTGGCAGGCGGGGGCGGGTCTGGGTCTGCGCTATGCCACCGGGGTCGGGCCGATCCGGCTGGATGTCGCCGTGCCGGTGCATGGCAAGACCGCGGACAAGTTTCAGATTTATGTGGGATTGGGGCAGGCGTTTTGATGCGTAGATGGCTTGCAATACCGCTGTGCCTTTTGCCCCTGCAGGCCATGGCCGATGCGGCGGCGGATAAGGGCTTTCTGACCAGCTGGCTGGAAGAGAATCTGTCGGGCGCTGGCAGGACCATCACGATTGACGGATTTCAGGGGGCGCTCTCCTCGCAAGCCAGTTTGACGCAGATGACAATTGCCGACAGTCAGGGCGTCTGGCTGACGCTTAAGGAAGTGAAGCTGGATTGGGACCGGACCGCGCTGTTTTCCGGCGCCATCGCGATCACCAACCTGTCGGCGGGCGAGATTGATCTGGAGCGGTTGCCGGTGACCGATGCGGCACAGGCCCTGCCTGCGGCCGAGGCGCGGCCCTGGGCCTTGCCGGACCTGCCGGTGTCTGTGGCGATTGATGCGATTTCGGCGGGCAAGCTGCTGTTGGGGCCCAGCGTTCTGGGTCAGGCGGTTGAGGCGAGCCTGACGGCGGACATGACCCTGTCGGGCGGCGAAGGGTCTGCACATCTGAACCTGCTGCGGGCCGGGGATGGGCCGAAGGGGCATGTGACGCTGGCGGCCAGCTATTCCAATGGCACGCAGGTTCTGGGCCTGGCGCTGGACGCCGCCGAGGATGCCGGCGGGATTGCGGCGACGCTGCTGCATGTGCCGGCGGCGCCCGCGACGAGCGTGAAGGTGGAGGGGACCGGGCCACTGTCGGATTTTGCCGCGACGGTGAACCTGTCGACCGATGGCGCGACGCGGCTGGCGGGCAAGATCACGACGGGGACGGATGCGACAGGCAACCGCCGGTTTGCCGCCGATCTGGCGGGGGACCCGACGCCGGTCTTCCTGCCGGAATATGCCAGCTTCTTCGGCCACGATGTCTCGCTGCAGGTGCAGGGCCAGCGGGCGTTGGATGGCGCGCTGCGGGTGGACAGGCTATCGGTTCAAAGTCAGGCGCTGAGTTTGACGGGCCGTCTGGCGCTGGC
The DNA here is from genome assembly GCA_947453525.1 of Paracoccaceae bacterium. Taxonomy (GTDB): domain Bacteria; phylum Pseudomonadota; class Alphaproteobacteria; order Rhodobacterales; family Rhodobacteraceae; genus Stagnihabitans. The sequence continues at coordinate 32,711 of CANGHD010000003.1, forward strand.
GGCGGATTATCGGCCTGAAAGCCTCAGCCTGACGGGCAAGCTGGCGCAGGCCACCGGCCGTGTGACTTTGCCCGTTGCGACGGCAGCGCCCATCACGCTGGACAGTGCCGATCTGACGCTCAGCTATGACAAGGCCACCGGCCCGCTGTGGCATTTTGCGAGCACCGTCAGCGGCTTTGACAATGGCAGTTTGGCGGCGGGGTTGCTGACGCTATCGGCGGATGGGCAGTTGGGCGACAAGGTGTTTGAAGGCGCGGCCAAGTTCGAGGCGCGCGCGCTGGCGGCGGCGGATCCGGCACTGGCGCGGGCCTTGGGCAACAGCGCGGATGGGACGGCCGATTTCAAGCTGGATCAGGCGACTTCGGCTCTGCAGGTGTCGAACCTGACGCTGACGGCTCCGGGCTACTCGCTGCAGACGCAAGGGACGATTGGCCAGATGGCGGCCCTGCAGGGTCATGTGACGGGTCAGTATGACGACCTGTCGCGCCTGTCCGGACTGGCGGGCAAAGCGTTGACCGGCGCGGCGCATTTTGACATTGACGGGTCCTTCACGCCCTTGGGCGGGGCCTTCGATTTGACCGGCGCGGTTGAGGGCAAGGGCCTTGGTCTTGGCATCGCGCAGGTGGATGCGCTGCTGGAGGGCAGCAGTGCTGTCTCTTTCGACGCCAAGCGGGATGAGACGGGCACGACGCTGCGCCGACTTTCGGTGCGGGCGGCAAGCCTGTCGGCCGATCTGATGGGCAACGTAACGCGCGCGGGCGCCAGCCTGTCGGGCACGCTGGGTTTTGCCGACCTCTCGGTCCTGGGCAAGGGCTACCGGGGCAGTCTGACATCGCAGGTGGGTTTCTCCGGCAGCATGGACAAGGGCCAGATCAACGCCACGGTGCGGGGCCAGGATCTGGCGATCGGGCAACAGCAAGCGGATGCGGTTCTGACCGGGACCAGCGATCTGGCGCTGGAGGCGACCTATGCGGGTGGCATCGTCACGATTCAGAAGGCTCAGGTGACGACCGCGCAGGCGCAGGTGGCGCTGGCGGGGACGGCTTCGCTCGACCATAGCGCGCTGACGGCGACGGTATCGTTGCCCGACCTTGGGCCTTTGGGCGCGGGGGTCAAGGGCGGGGTGGAGGGCAAGGCCAGCTTCACGGGCAAGATGGACGACGGGACGCTGACGCTGGATGCCACGGCCAGCAATCTGGCGATCGGGCAGGCGCAGGCGGACGCGGTGCTGCGCGGGACGTCGCAGGTTTCGGCGCAGCTTTCTCTGACGCGGGAGGGCATCCGGATCGACCGGGCCATGCTGGGCAACCCGCAGGTTTCGGCCAAGGTGAGTGGCACGGTGGCGGGTGATGACCGCGCTCTGACGCTGTCGGCCAAGCTGAGCAATCTTGGCCTGCTGTTCCCACAGTTTCCGGGCCCGGTGATACTGACCGGACGTGCCGTGCAAAGTACGGGCGGAACCAAGCTGGACCTTGCGGCCAAGGGGCCGGGGCAGATTGACGCGAAGGTGGCCGGAACCCTGACGCCGGATTCCACGCGGGCCGATCTGACGCTGACAGGCACCGCCACTGCGGCGCTGGCCAATGGGTTTCTTGCGCCGCGGTCGGTGGAGGGCGCGCTGCGGTTCGATCTGCGGCTGAAGGGTCCGCTCGCGCTGGCGTCGTTGAGCGGCCCGGTCTCGATCAGCGGCGGGCGGCTGGCCGACCCGGCCTTGACCTTCGGACTGAACGACCTGGCCGCCACGGCGACCTTGGCAGGCGGGCAGGTCAATCTTGACTTGACGAGCGGCGTGTCGAGCGGCGGTAGGATCGGCGTCAAGGGCACGGTCGGGCTGGGCGCACCCTATGCGGCCGATCTGGCGATCAAGGTTGATCAGGCGGTGTTGAAGGACCCGCAGCTTTATGCGACCACCGCGCGTGGCGCCCTGACGTTCAACGGCCCGGCCTTGGGAGGGGCGCGGATTGCAGGCTCCATAGCCCTCGGCAAGACCGAGCTTCATGTGCCGTCGACGGGAATGGGTGCGGAGGGCGGGCTTCCCGGTCTGAAACACCGCAAGGATGGCCCGGACGTGCGGGCCACGCGGGCGCGGGCGGGCCTGGACGGGACCAAGGCCGGCAACGGCTCTGGCGCGGCCTATGGGCTGGACGTCTCGATTTCCGCGCCCAATCAGGTGTTCATCCGTGGTCGTGGTCTGGATGCCGAATTGGGCGGCAACCTTGTGTTGCGCGGCACGTCGGCCAACATCGTGCCCTCGGGCGCATTCAACCTGATCCGGGGGCGGCTGGATATTCTGGGCCGCCGCCTGGTCCTGACCGAGGCGCAGATTCAGATGCAGGGCGCGCTGGTGCCGTACATTCATGTTCTGGCCGCGGTCGAAAGCGATGGCATCACCTCGTCGGTGCAGATCGAGGGGGATGCGACGAGCCCGGCGGTGACCTTCGTCTCCTCGCCGGATCTGCCGCAGGAGGAGGTGCTGGCGCATCTTCTGTTCAACAAGGGGCTGGCCAATATCAGCGCGTTTCAGGCGGCGCAATTGGCCTCGGCCGTGGCGACTTTGGCGGGGGGCGGGGGCGGGCTTCTGGGGTCGTTGCGCAGCAAGACGGGTCTGGACAACCTGGATGTGCAGTCGGACGGCACGGGCAACACCACGGTCACGGCGGGCAAGTACATCAACGACAAAACCTACAGCGAGGTGACGGTCGACCAGTCAGGCAAAAGCGCAATCAGCCTGAACTACGATGTGACGCGGCATATCACCCTGAAAGGCCATATGGATGCCGACAACAAAACCGGCGTGGGGATCTATCTGAAGCGCGACTATTGAGGCGGTCATTCCTTACGGCGCTCGGCATCGACGGCGGCGCCGAGCAGCACGGTGTAGGCACTGACGTAAAGCCAGATCAGCAGGACGACGACGGCGCCGATGGAACCGTAGATGCGGTTGTAGGACGGAAAGTTTGCAAGGTATAGCATGAAGCCGCGCGCCGCCAAGGCCCAGAGAACCACGGCCACCAGCAAGCCCCAGCTGAGCAGGGGCGGCAGGCGGTTGCCATAGTTCGGACCGTAGCGGTAGGCGAGGCCGACCGAAACCACCACGAGCCCCACGCCCAGCGCGAGGTTGGCCCGGTGCAGGAGCACGGCGTCATCGCCCGGCAGCGGCAGAAGGCCGATGATGAGGGGAGCCACGACGGTCACCAGCATCGCCGCCAGCGCAAAACCGATCAGCACAAGCGTCAGCAGCAGCGCCCGCAACTGATGATGCCCGCCCGAGCGGTTGGGCAGCTGGTGGATGGCGTTCAAACCGCGGATCAGCGCCGCCACACCCGCGCGGGCCGACCAGAGTGCAAACAGCGTCGACAGCGCCGTGGCCCAGCCCAGTTGCGGGCCGCGCACCGATAGCAAGGCCTGGACCTGCGAGCGGACGAGGGTCAGCGCCTCGGGAGGCAGGAAGCCTTTCAGGAGATCGACCTGGGTCTGGATGACCGAAGGGTCGTTCACCGTGCCATAGATGGCGATGATCGCCGCCGTTGCAGGGAACAACGCCAGAAAGCCGAAAAACGCGACACCGGCCGAAATCAGATCAAGCTCGGCTTGTTCGGCCCGGCGGTACAGCCTCAGTGCGGCGGCAACCAGGTTCGGAGGCAGCGTCAACAATCGCAAACCCCGTTCCTCCGCAGGTCTCTGGTTTCAAAAAGCAAACGGGCCCGCCGCAGGGGCGCGCCCGATATGCGCGTATTCTTCAGGCCGAACGGATCAGCTCTGCGGGGTGTTCGGAGTGCTGGAGCCCGAGCTGTTCAAAACAGCAGCCAGAGCGGCAGCACCCGCGGTACCAAAGAAGAAAAAGCCAACCGGAGGAATCTTGTTCTGAACCGTAATCACCGGTCCCTTCTTGACAACCTTCAGCTTGGTGTCCTTGACGCCGCCAGCGAATCCCGCGGAAGCAATCAACGCCACGGCCACAGACACAGTAACAATCTTGATCATGGAAACCTCCAATATTCGGACATTCGTTCTGAGATAGCACGAATCACGGCGCTTGGTAAGACCCAAGTCACACGATCAGTCGATGACGCGCTGTAATTGCATCGATGCCGCCTGCGAAGACACATATTGAATTGATTGCCGCAAGCTTCCGCTTGGGTCAAACCAATAGGCATTCTCGAAACTGGATTGCGCATTGATGCAGGATTCATTGACGCGGTGTGCGGCATAGGTCCGGTCGAGAACCGCAACGGTCTCGGATGCCGCGGGTGCGAAGCTGCAATCAAAATCAACACGTTGCGGCTGATCTGCCCCATCGAGATAGTAGTAGACGCGATGGAACAATCCCCGTGCCGAGCGGACCTGGCTCAGCGAGGGCACGATGGCCGACATGATGTCAGGCCCAAAGCCGCGCGTGGCGATAAGGATATCGTCTTTCAGCGAAATGGATTCGTAGGTGTTGCTGGCCCAGGTCTGGACCGGACCATTGATGCCATAGGGCGCCATGAAATTAATATAGTGCAGTTTATCCACTTTCACGCCCCAGATCGGTTGATTGCCCTCTTCAAGACCGGCGCGGACGGTGGCGTTGTCGACGGTGGCAACCTTGCCGCCGGTCAACAGGTGCAAGGCGTAGAGTTTGGCACCTTTGACCGCCGCCACATTCTCGACCGACTGAGAATCGTTGCCGCAGGCGGACAAAAGCGAAAGGCATAGGGCCGTGGCGGTCAGAACGCGGCGTGTGACCTTCATTTCCAGACCCGTCCCCATTGAGCATCCATCCTCGTTTGATCATAGCTGCGCAGCACGTCGTACAGACGGTCGGTGACCTCTAGCCGCGCGCCGCCGTCACGCTGAAGCGGATGGATTGTCACCGTCCGGCTTGTGCGCGTGGGCTTTCCCGTGAGCCAGTTGAAGGGGATCTGGAGTGTGATGCCCTTGTCGAACGAGCCCTCGCCGAAGGTCTTGGCCGAGACGTTGGTCTTGGTGGCAAAAGCGCCGATCCGCCAGCCATTCTCGAACTCCCGCGTGAGGGCGAGGGTTGCGCCGACATCGCCGGCCAGATAGCGGCCAGCGTCCACCTGTATGTGGTAGCCGCCGCCGAAATCGTAATAGCCGGACACATGGCCGGTGGCGACGTGATAGTCGTATTCGTCGAACCCAAAGCCGCCATCGGTGTTGCGCTGCGCCACATAGTTGACTTCTGCGCCCAGCGCCCAGGGGCGTGCCACGGGACGCCAGAGGACCTCGGTCGAGATGCCGCCGAACATGCGTTCCAGATAGCCCACGGTCACCCGGCCGAATAGATTGGGCGCCAGCTGCGTGTACCAGGACGCGGTGAGCGTTTCGAGGGCCGGCGTGTTGATGTCATATTTCGTGGCATCGCTGCGGACGTGACGCATCTCGCAAGTGGTGCAGTCTCGTTGCTTGATCGTGCTGAAGACAATATGGGTCAGCGAGCCGGACAGGATGAGCCCGGGCGACAGTTCATACTGCGCGGCGAACCGCAAGCCGACGCCGATTTCCAGCGGATTGGCGGGGTTGAACAGGACGGTGCGGGAATAGGGCAGCAGCGACCAGTTGAAATTCGGGTAAAGCGCCGGGTTGCGCGCGGTGCCGGGTAGGGCGGGCCCGGCATCGACGATCTCGGACCGGATGCGCAGGGCGTGGCCGGCATCCTCGGCGAATTCCAGCGCTTCCATGTCGACGCGGCGGATGACGACCTTGGCACCCGCGATGCCGTGATCGACCGGCACGATTTCGAACAGTTCGACCGAGGCCGGGAGGGACTGGGTCATGGCGCGGGCCACGCGGCCGACCGCCTGCGCCGCAGCGTCGTAAGTCTTGTTGCGGAAACGGACCTGCGCCTTGGTCGCGGTGAAGCCAAGGGACTCGACCACGATGTCGGTGCCGTCGAGGTTGCTGGCCAGGTTGTCCAGAAGAATGCCATGGATGTCGTCAATCTCGGTCCAGTCGGTCGTCCATTCGTCTGGGGCGCTGGCGCGCGCGGGGCGAACCAGCACGGGCTCGGGCCCGCGTCCGCCGATGCCGCCGGTCGACCGCTGATCGGGATTCAGCAGAAGTGTCATGTTGAGGCCGAATTCGCTGCCATACATGTAATAGGCACCGAAGCGGAGCGCGGAGTTGGGCTGGTATTCCAAGCCATAGTTCATCGGGCTCTTGCGCTCGAAGGTGCCGCGGCGCTTGGCCTCTTGGGTGTAGGCGTCTGACGAATACTCGGCCTTGAAGGTCAACTTGTCGTTGATGTGGTATTCGATGCCACCGAAGGGGGCCGCATCGCCGCGGAACCATTGCTTGTAGTTGACGTTGCCACCCGAGCCGATGTCGACCTTCTGCCGCCGACCGAAGGGCTGGCCGAGGCTGCCATAACTGCCCAGCCGGCCAAAGCCTATGCCTGCGGTCACCTTCAGCGGGCCGAAATTCTTGGTTGCGGCGAAATATTCGGCCGAAGACAGGCCGGTTCCCACGAAATCCTGCAAGCCAACCGTCAGCGCCGGCAGGTAGCGGCTTTCGGTCAGGATCTGGTAGCTGATGTCGAAGTTGCGGTCATAATAGATGTCAAAGCCATCGCAAAGCGGATGGCTGCCCGGGCCAGCGCAGACCTGATCACCCCAGTTGTGGATGCCGATGTAGCGAAACACCCCCGACAGACGCGGCGTCAGCTGAAAGCGCAGGGAGTTGCGCAGGATCGGGCCGAACTTGGAACGGTCCAGGGTCAGGTAACCATCCGGCATCTGTTCGCCCGAGGGGATGTCAATCAGGCCGACCTGGCCGGAGAAGTTCAAGCTTGGCTGGACTTGCGCTTGGGTCGGGGAGACCGCGATCAGGCAGACCAATCCAACCAAGGTCCGCGAGAGGATCAAACGGAGAGAATGTTTCACGGAAACCAGCCTTTGCGAATGGGCCCCAACTTTAGTGCGATCGGGCCCCCAGTGTAGGCGAACGCCTTGAATCATCAATCCGTTTTGTGTCCTTCCGTGTCTGAATGCGGCAATGCGGCAACGGAAGGGCACGTCTTACCCCTTCAGACCGGTCTCCGCGCCGAATCCCAAGGCGTCGCGGTCCTGCTGTGCGCCGAAGCCTTCGACATAGGCGGCGGCGACGGCGCGGGCGGCCTGCGCGTCTCCTGTGGCCATCGCATTGCGCAGTGCTTGCAAGGCTTTTGCCATGTCGAGTTCGGAAAGGCTGCCTTCACGGGCGCGCAGGATCTTGGCATGCGGCGTGGTCAGAAGGCCGGCACCGATCAGCAGCTCTTCGTGCAGTTTCTCGCCGGGACGCAGGCCGATCATCTGGATCTCTATATCGCCGTCCGGTCTGGTTTCATCGCGGACCGTGTAGCCCGACGCCTCAATCATCTGTTCGGCCAGATCGCGGATCCGCATCGGCTTGCCCATATCCAGCACGAAGACATCGCCCCCCGCTTCGGAGGTGGAACACGAAAAGCTTCCGGCCAGCAGGACGAGATGGGCGGCTTCGGAAATTGTCATGAAATAGCGGGTGACATCTTCATGGGTCAGCGTGACCGGACCACCCCGGCGGATCTGGTCCTTGAACAGGGGGACGACCGAGCCGGACGAGCCCAGCACATTGCCGAACCTCACCATGGAATAGCTGGTCTTGTCCGACCGTTTGGCGAGGTCCTGCACCACCATCTCGGCCAGACGCTTGGAGGCGCCCATCATGTTGGTCGGCCGCACGGCCTTGTCCGTGGAGATCAGGATGAATCGTTCCACCCCGGCCTCTTCGGCCGCATCGGCCAGGGTCCTGGTGCCCAGCACGTTGTTGACCATTCCGGCCACCGGATTCAACTCGACCAAGGGCACGTGCTTGTAGGCAGCGGCGTGGACGACGACTTCGATTCCGTGGTCCGCCATGGCAGAACGCGTCGCCCGCGAATCGGTGACGGAGCCCAGAACCGCAACGATCTGGGTCCGGCTGGTCTCCGGCCGCTGGCTGAGTTCGCGGTCGATTTCATACAAGGCAAGTTCGCTCACCTCAAACAGCACCAGCTTGCGCGGCGCGAAGCCCAGCAGTTGGCGGCAGAGTTCCGAGCCGATCGAGCCGCCTGCCCCGGTCACCAGAATCGTCTTGCCGGAATAGGCGGTAAAGCCGTCGGTTACCTCTTGCTCGACCATCTCGCGACCGAGGAACTTGTTGGCCGAGACCGGGGCGAGATTGTTCACCAAAGCCTCTGCCCCGACCAATTGGGCGAAGGACGGCAGAGCCAGGACATCAACGCCCAGATCCTGCAGGCGCCGGGCGATCTGGGCCTGTTTGGGGGCCGAAACCGAAGGCATGGCCAGCAGGACGCGGTCGATTTCCCTGTCACGCACGATCTGTTCGATCTTGTCGGGCGACATGACGCGCAGGCCCGCCACGGTCATCGCGTGCAGGCTTTTGTCGTCATCGAGGAAGGCCACGACCATGATCGATTCGTGCGATTTCAGGGCGGCGGCCAGTTGCGTGCCCGTGGTGCCCGCGCCGTAGATCAGAACGCGCCAGCGTCGCTGGCCCCAGCGCAGCACCAGAAGGTAGAAGTTGAGCATCGCAAGGCGGATGCCGACCGAACCCAGAAAGAACAGAAGGCCGAACAGGCTGATTCCGACGGCGGGAAACACGACGCCGAATTCGAGGCACAGCAGCCAGAGCGCCAGCACCAGCAGGAACGAAAAGCCGGCCGTGCGCAGGACGGCGAGGGATTCGAAGGCCTTCAACCGGATGTTCGGTATGCCCAGCGCGAGCGAAATCAGCGCCGCGACGACCGGAATGGCCAGAAACACGCCCTGCATCTGCAAAAGCTTGGCTTCGGGCATCCAGGACGAATGCACCAGCATTACGCTGAACAGCAGGGCGGCCGGGGCGATCGCCACGTCGATCAACAAGAAGACGAAGCGCTTATGAACGCGGGTCAGGCGGTCTACCAAGGCAAAAAGGCGGGTGCGCAATGCTGGCATGAGAAAGAAAGGCACCTTCTGTTTCGCTGGAAGTCCGGCCGAACAATGAACCAAAGCTTACCGCATAAACTCAACCAGTCAGATCAGGCTACGGCTGCCGGGCGGTCTGTTCAAGTCGAACACTGTTAAACCGGCGTCAATATGCGTTCAATTTTACCATTTCACAGCACGTTTGACCGTTAAAACCATCACGCCAAAGTCCAGCCACAGCGTTTGCCGCCTTTGATAGATCAGATCGATGCGCGCTTTGCGCGGCACGCAGCGGCGGGAGTAAACGGCATCGGTCTCTTCGGGCGAGCGGCAATTGGCCAGAAGCCGCTCTTCGTGGCGGTGGAACACAAGGGTGGCGAGGCCGGTGATCCCCGGTCGGCTTTGCAAGACCCTGGCGTATATCTCGGGGTGACGTTCGACATAAAGCCGCAGCGGGGGGCGGGGGCCGACAAAGCTCATGTCGCCTTTCAGCACGTTCCAGAGCTGCGGAACCTCGTCCAGACGGCTGCGACGCAGCATTCGGCCCATGGGTGTGATCCGGTTGCGCTTGTCACCGCCAGAGACGCCCTGATCGGCCGACACGACGGTCATGGTGCGCAGCTTCCAGAGCAGAAAGGGCCGGTCAGGCGCCCGCATCCTCTCCGACAGATGGAATAGCGGGCGACCTTCGCGGGCCCAGAGCCACAGCAGCAGAAGTGCAAAGGGCAGCGCCAGAATCAGGGCCAGCACAAGCGCCAGAACGATGTCGAGCAGGCGCTTGGACAGGGTCATGGCCAGAGCGCCTTCAGCGAATTCAAATCCGCGACGATACCTGTCGCTGTGGCGTCAGGCAGGTCAACGCAAGTCCTGAGGCGGGCGGTCGACAGGGTCACGCGGGCAATCGCCTCCGGTCGGGGCGGGCCAAACTGCCAGCGTGCGCCGTAAGCGGTCAGCAGGTCAGCCATCGGCAAGGCGGGTCCCTGCGCGAGGTTCAGGATCGACGGCAGGCTTTCCTGCTGGACCGCCTTGGCGATCAGGGCGCCCAGCGCCGCGGCGAGCGCACGCGGCCCGATATAGGACCGTTCCGGCCCACCGGACTGTCCGGGAATCGGGTCGAGGATCACCGGCCCGCGACGGGCGCTGGACAAAAGCGCATCGGCTCCGGCGAGATTGCCAAGCCGCAGGATCGTCAGGCCGAAGGGGAACGCGAGGCTCCGGATTATCCGTTCCGAGTCCAGTTTGGCACGGCCATAGGCGCTGACCGGATCCGGTGTCTGCATCTCGTCGATCGGGGTTGGTTGCGGGCGGTAGACCGCAGAGGTCGACATGTAAAACACGTGTCGCGCTCCGCAGTTCCGCGCGGCAACGCATAAGGCGGCGGTGGAACGGCGGTTTTCCGCCAGTTCTGCCGCAGAGCCGCGGGTCTGGCCCGCCAGATGCAGAAAGATCGAGCCTTTTGGCAGCGGCGGTGCGATGTCTATGCCAATGTCCCACGCTATATCAATTCCTTGACCCGGTCTGCGTGCGGACCAGAGGACCGTTTGCCCCGCCACTGCCCCACTCCATTGCCCCCGCAGCGCTCGACCGATTCGGCCGACCGCGCCTGTCACGATGAGGGTGTTTTCATACAATTTCAGGTTAGTCACAGAGTTATCCACAGGCCTTTGCCTGAGACTAGTCCAATACGATTGACCCGCCAAGGCTCCCGAGTATGTAGTGTTTGGCGATAGGATCCAGCCCATGCGGGCCGGATGCAGGAGTCCCGCATGTCTGTGTTGCTTCGTTTCGTCGGCCCCGCGCTTGTTCTGGCAAGCCTGATCCCTGGCCTTGCGTCCTGTTCACCGCCGCAAGACGTGGCGGATGTGGCGCAGGTTGTGGCGGGGGTCGATCGTCCGGATGCGAACTTTGCGGTTCAGCTTGTGACCAAGGACATACCGTCGGTCGTGGCGGAATGGCCCAACAGTCACCCTGCAGCCGCCCTTGGATGGATTGCCCATCAGCGCACCTCATCCGATCCGTTGATTAGGCCCGGCGACAAGCTGAGCCTTGCCGTCTGGGACAATGACGATACCTCGCTTCTGTCATCACCCGCGCAGAAGGTGATCCAGTTGCCGGATCTTCGGGTAGCAAGCGATGGGACGATCTTCCTGCCCTATATCGATCAGGTCTATGTCGCCAAGATGACCCCGGAAGAGGCGCGCAAAGCCATTCAGGGCAAGCTTTTGGCGATCATTCCATCGGCCCAGGTCCAGTTGAACTATGCGTCCGGGACGCAGAATTCCGTGGTTGTGCTGGCGGGCGTGGCCAATCCGGGGAATGTGTCGCTGTCTGACCGCAGCACGACGGTGACCAGCGTGATCGCTCAATCCGGCGGCGTGCCGACGGGCATGGCGAACCCGCAGATCAACCTGCAGCGCGATGGCAAGCTGTACCGGATTTCGGCGGATACCCTGCTGCAGCATCCGGAACTGGATACGACGCTGCGTGGCGGCGACAAGGTGTTCATCACGCCGGATGACCGCTATTTCATGTCGCTGGGCGCGGCGGGGAAAGAGGCAGTCATCAACTTCACCCGCGACGAGATCACCACGCTGGAGGCGATGTCGCTGGTCGGCGGGTTGGATCAGGGCACGGCGGACCCCAAGGGTATTCTGATCCTGCGCAACTATCCGGCATCTGCCGTGAGGAGCGACACGCAGAAGGGCCCGCCGAAACAGCGGATGATCTTCTCGTTCGATCTGACGACGGCAGATGGCCTATTCAGCGCCGGTGAGTTCAAGGTTGAGGACCGCGATCTGGTCTTGGTCACGCAAAGCCCGCTGGTCAACACGCGGACCATCCTGAACTTCGTGAGCGGCTTCTTGTCGACGGGCCGCACGGTGATTGCCGCCACGAACTGACGGTTATTCGGCGTCTTCCAGCCTTATGCGCAATTCGCGCAGCACCGGCAGCACGGCACGGACGCGGTCCGTGCCAATCGCTTTGACGATATCGGCAATCAAAGGGGCAACGGACTGCACCGCGGCGTCGCGGGCGGCACGACCGGCGGGACTGATCGCCACGAACTTCTGGCGGGCATCGTCCCAATCGGGTCGGATATGCACATGCCCGGCCCATTCCAGTTTCGACAGCGTGTTGGTCATCGCCCCGCGGGTCAGGTGAAACGCCTTGGCCAGTTGCGCCGGGGTACGTTCTTCCTGCAGGCGGGCGAGGTGGTTCAGCACGGAAAAGTGCGACAATTCCATGCCCTTGGGCAAAACCTTGGAGATGCGGTTGCGCGCCAGTTGGTCGGCAATCAGCAACTCGCCGAACAGCGAGACGGCTAGGTCTTCGGTCCGTTCGGTCATGGCCCGATCTCAGTCATGGTCCGTCGAAGTCCCGGTCATGTGTGAGGGACGGCACGCGGCGGCGGGCGTCGTCGACTTTGGACAGGTCAAGGTCGACCAGCGTGACGCCGGGCTCTGTCCCGCCATCCGCCAGCACCTCGCCCCAAGGGGCCACGGCAAGGCTGTGGCCGTGGGTGCGGCGGCCCTTGCCGTTGGTTTCCGTGTGAAAGCCGGTTTGGGCGGGGGCAAGGACGAAGGCACCGCTTTCAATGGCGCGGGCCCGCAGCAGGGTTTCCCAATGGGCGGCGCCAGTGATGTGGTTGAACGCGGCGGGCACTGTCAAAACTTGCGCGCCGGCTTTCGCCAGCCGGCGGTAGAGATGCGGGAAGCGGACGTCATAGCAGACGGTCATGCCGATTTTCGCGAAGGAGGTTTCCGCCAACACCGCTTTGGTGCCGGGACGGAAGCCTGCGGATTCACGGTAGACCTCAGTTTCCGAGACGTTCACGTCGAACATGTGGATCTTGTCGTATTTGGCCGCGATGTCGCCTTGCGGGGTGATCAGGAAGGACCGGTTGGCAAAGCGGCCGTCCTCGTCTCCGGTCAGAAGCGCCAGTGAGCCAATCAGCAGCCAGATGCCAAGCCTTGCCGCCTCTTCCCGCAGGGCTGCCAAGGTTTCATCCTCGGACTCCAGCCGCAGCAAGGACCTTTGCACGGCGCGGTTGGACCAGAGGCCGTTGGTGCACTCCGGGGTCAGGACGAAGCCTGCACCTTGTGCCTGGGCTTGCCGCACATAGCCCCGCGTAGATGCAAGGTTTTGCGCCAGATCATCGCTGACGTTCAGCTGAAGAAGAGCAGCCCGCATCGGCGTCAGGCCAGAAGCGGGTCAAGCGCCCCGGCATGGTCCAACGCGTGGATGTCGTCGCAGCCGCCGACGTGCTGGCCGCCGATGAAAATTTGCGGGACGGTGCGGGAGCCGTTGGCGCGGCGGGTCATCGTCTCGCGCAGCATGGGGTCGCGGCCGACGTCGATTTCGGTGAAAGCCACGCCCTTTTTGGTGAGCAGGCGCTTGGCGGCGACGCAATAGGGGCAGGTTTGGGTCGTATAGATCTCAACAGGTTTCATGAGCGTGATCCTTGGGCCATGGGGCGACTATACTGACTTAAGCATCCTTCGCAACGCGCGCCATGACCAGAACGGAAACCCCGATTGCGCCGGACGCAACGCAAGCCTCTGCCCCCGCCGCCAGCGTGGCACCTGAGGTCATCACGTCATCGACCAGCAGCACGTGGCGGCCCTGGACCTTGACCAGATGGCGCGGATGCAGGGTCAAGGCAGCGGACATATTGGCAAAACGGCCATCGCGGGTCAGCCCATCCTGCGACCCGGTGGAGCGGCGGCGTTGCAGAAGGTCGGGGCAATGCTCCAGCTTGGCCAGTTTGGCGATGCGGGAGGAGAGCAAAGCCGCCTGATTGTACCGCCGCTTGAGCAGCCGCAGCCAATGCAGCGGGATCGGGGCCACCAGCATTTTGGGCACCAGCAGAGGTTCTGCGGCCTTGACCATCCAATCGGCCGCAGGGCGGGCGAGGTCGAGCCGGTCGCCATGTTTCAGGGCCAGAACCAGCTTGCGGCCATTGTCGTGGTACATCATCGCTGCGCGGCCCGCTGTCCAGGGCCGGGCGATGGTCAGGCAATCGTCGCAGAGGGGGTCGCGGTCGTCCTCTCCGGGCAGGGACACCCCGCAATGGTTGCAGACAAGGCCCGTGATGAAGGGCGTGTCACGCCAGCAGTCGCCGCACAGGCCGAAATCGCTGGTCACCCGCGCCCCGCAGGACAGGCATTGCGGCGGGTAAAGCAGGTGCAGCAAGGCTTGCATTCCCATCCGTCTCTCCTTAGGTCCGCGCCATGCAGACACCGCCGCTTCTGACCGACCGCCCGACGCTGATGCGCAACCGCGCCCGCGCCACCGCCCTGTTCCTGCAGGAGATGGCCGTGGCCGAGGCGCAGGATCGTCTGGCCGAGGTTAACAGAACCTTTACGGCACCTCTGGTCGTGACAGGTTTTCCGCAATTGTGGCCGGATAGGCCCACGATTGCCGACGACGAAGTTCTGGCGGCCGAAGTGCAGGGTCACGATCTTGTGATCAATGCGCTGACGCTTCACTGGGCAAATGACCCGGTCGGGCAATTGGTTCAGTGCCGCAGGGCGCTGAAGCCGGACGGCTGGTTCATGGCGCTGATGTTCGGCGGGCAGACTTTGCATGAGTTGCGGGCCTGCCTGGCGCAAGCCGAGGCGGAGGTGACAGGCGGCCTCAGCCCCCGCGTACTGCCGATGGCAGAGATTCGCGACCTTGGCGGGTTGCTGCAAAGGGCAGGGTTTTCACTGCCGGTGGCGGACAGTTTTACCACGCAAGTGCGCTATCGTGATGCATTTCACCTGATGCGCGACCTGCGCGCCATGGGAGAGGGCAATGCCTTGGCCCAGCGGTTGCGCAAGCCGACGCGGCGGGCCGTGTTCACGCGGATGGCAGAGCTTTACCAGCAGACCTACGCCGGGCCGGATGGACGGATTCCGGCGACGTTCGAGATGATCGTCCTCACCGGTTGGGCTCCGCATGAGAGCCAGCCGAAGCCTTTGCGGCCCGGTTCTGCAGCAACGCGCCTGTCAGATGCGCTTGGTGCCGCAGAACTGAAGATGCCGCGCGATCCGGGGCTTTGACCCGGCCGCATTTGCCGCTATCTGAGGCGCAACATCCAAGGAGCCATTTATGTTTGACGTGACCTCAGGATCTGGCCGTTTGGCGCATGCTCCGGCCAATCATCCTGCCGTGAAGCCTGCCAAGGTCGGCGTTCTGCTGGCCAATCTGGGCACGCCGGATGGCTATGACTACTGGTCGATGCGGCGCTATCTGAACGAATTCCTGTCGGACAAGCGGGTGGTCGATCTGCCGGACTGGAAGTGGCAGCCGATTCTGCAGGGGATCATCCTGACCTTCCGGCCCTCGAAATCCGGGGCGAATTACAAGTCGATCTGGAATGAGGAGCTGAACGAAAGCCCGTTGCTGACGATCACCAAACGGCAGACGGCCGCCATCCGGGAGAGCCTTGAAACGATCTATGGCGACAAGGTCGTGGTGGATTTCTGCATGCGCTATGGCAACCCCTCGACTCCGTCAAAGGTGCGGGCGATGGTGGAGGCCGGGTGCGAGAAGATCCTGTTCTTCCCGCTGTACCCTCACTATGCGGGCGCCACCTCGGCCACTGCCAACGACGCCTTCTTCCGGGCGCTGGCCACCGAAAAGCGTCAGCCCGCGGCGCGGACCGTGGCGGAGTATTTCGAACATCCGATCTATATCAAGGCCCTCGCCCAATCAGTGACCGAAGCCTATGCCAAGCTGGATCACAAGCCCGATGTTCTGGTGACCAGCTATCACGGCATGCCTTTGCGCTATCTGATGGAGGGTGATCCCTACCATTGCCAATGCATGAAGACGACGCGGCTGCTGCGTGAGGCTTTGGGCTGGGAGAAGGGTTCTATCGACGTCAGCTTCCAGTCGGTCTTTGGTCGGGAAGTCTGGCTGAAACCCTATACGGTGGAGCATGTGGCGGATCTGGCCAAGGCGGGCAAGAAACACATCGCGGTAATGGCCCCGGCGTTCTCAGCCGATTGCATAGAGACGCTTGAGGAAATCAAAGGCGAGATTTGTGAAGCCTTCCTGCACGCAGGCGGCGAAACCTTCACCTATATCCCCTGCCTGAACGCCGAACCCGCCCATATCGCGGCCCTGACGGCAGTGATCCGCGACAATCTGGGCGGCTGGCTGGCCGTCTGAGAAGATCTGGCTGACCAAATCGGGGTTCACCCAAATGAAAAGGACGGCAGGTGACTGCCGTCCTTTTACGAATTGGATAGGCCCGTATCAGTTGGACGAAGCGATCGCAGCGACAACCAGCAGCAGCAGCAGCGGAACGACAATGCCGCCAGCCGAAGAGGACGCCGTGGTGGTTGCTTCAACGACCGGAGCGGGTTCGACGACGGGCTGAGCCATGCCACCAGCGAAGGCGGTGGAAGCAGCGAGCGTCAAGGCAGCAGCGAGGGTGAGTTTCTTCATGTTGGTCTCCGTTTAGGTTCATCCAGTCGCTTGACCTGCACAGGCGCGACGGAATTGTTGCTCGTGGCAGGATAAAAGCATTTTGACGGCGAATTTGCAACCGCTGCCCGCCGCCTTTGATCAAGTGTTGCCGGATTACCCGTTAAAAAAAGAAAAAGACGGTGAAGGCCCACCGTCTTTCTCGTAGATCCGTGTAACGGGACTTAGTTGCTGGACGCGATGGCAGCGACAACCAGCAGCAGCAGCAACGGAACAACGATGCCGCCAGCGGACGACGAAGCCGTCGTGGTGGCAACGGCAACCGGGGTAACGGCCGGAACCACAACGCCGCCAGCGAAAGCGGTGGAAGCTGCCAGCGACAGAGCGGCGGCGAGAGCGATTTTCTTCATAGTATTCTCCAGTTATTGCACCCGGCCGAATATTCGCAGAGGCGGCGGGCGCGCCCAAGACTCTTCCTCATGGCGACCTAGAAAGCAGGTCAAAACAGGCTTTGCAACAGGGTGATTGTGCCTTTTGAAGGGCAAGCCGGAAGAATCGTCAAATAAGCAACACCGACCGACCAACGTGACAAACCTATACTTATGCGCCGCGTGCCAACCCTTTGGCTCCGGCCAGACGCCTTGATGTCAATCCCCTTCAATTTGAAAGGGTTGGAGGGCGCTTTGCGCCTAGATCAACAGAACCTGGGTCCCGACCTTCGCCAGATCGAACAGTTCGGCGATGTGCTCGTTGTAAAGGCCGATACAGCCGTTCGAAGACCGCCGCCCGATCTTGCGGGTGTCGTGGGTGCCGTGGATACGGTAGGAGGGCCATCCCAGGTACAGGGCACGGATCCCCAGCGGGTTTTCCGGAGAGCCGCCCTCGACGAACGGCGGCCAGTCGGGATTGCGTTCAAGCTCTCCCTTGGTAGCGACCCAGCGGGGGTTGAGCACCTTCTGGATGACGGTCGTATTGCCACGTTTGGTCAACTCCTCGGTCAGCGGAACCGAGGTGGGGTACAGCTTGTAGATCGACTGATCTTCCGACCAGAAATGCAGCGCCCGCGACGTAATGTCGACGAGGATCGCGCCCTTCTTGGTATTGGCGAAATAGTCCTGCCAGTCGAGCAGCCGGAAGCTGGAAATATTGGCCCGCGTGTTGGTTTCGGTGGTGGGCGTCTCGAACTCGGTCGTGTTGGCGAAGTCTTCGGCCTCGGCGGGCAGGACCGAAGCCCCAAGACCCGCTGCGGCCGCGCCAAGAAACAGGCGGCGCCCCAGAATCTTCTTCTCGTCAGACATTCTCTGATCTCCGTTGTTTTTCGGCAGGCTGCTTGATGAGCGCGTTCATACAGCCACGCGACGGCCACAGCAATTCACACGCATGTCAATCGGCTGGGCATTGCCATGGGTTTTTCTCTGGCTCAACTTGAGGTAAGGACGACGGATAGAGTTTCAGAGGCCCGATCAGGGTCCGATACAGGTGACTGACCATGGAACGACGCTCTGCCCTTCTTCTTGGCGCGGCCGCGGCCCTTGCCGCTTGTGCGCCCAAACCGCCACCCGCACCGCTGGGTGCCGATGGCAGGCCGCTGCCGAAAGTCTATCACATCAATCCGGGCGACGAATCGGCAATTTCCTACCGGATGCTGGACGCGCTGAACGCACTGCGCCAAAGCAAGGCGGCCCCAGATGTTGCTTTCAATGCCGAATTGATCGCCGCCTGTGCCGCCCATTCGCGCGACATGGCGGTCCAGAACCGGCCCTGGCATTTCGGGTCGGACGGGTCTTCGCCGCTGGTGCGGGTGCAAAGGGTCGGATTTACCGGCAAATTGCTGGGGGAACTGATCTCGGAAACCTATCAGACCGAGCTTGTGACCCTGTCGGACTGGATGGCGCAGGCCGATACCCGCGCCATGCTGCTGGACCCGCGCGCCACGCAGATCGGCTTTTCTTGGTTTCAGGAGCCGAGCGGCAAGCTGTGGTGGACGATGCTTCTGGCCGCCTGACACCGGGCTGCTCCGGGTCACCCTGGGGGCCACGGAAGCCCCCAGCTTCACATCACGGGAAGATGTGGATCGGCGTTCCGGGGTTCACCATGGCGTAGATCTCTTCGATCTCTTCGTCTGGAACGGCGATACAGCCCACGGTCCAGTCGCCGTTGACCTTGGTCCAGCCCGGTTGGCCGTGGATGAAGATGTCGCCACCGGGTTCTTTGCCCGCCGCCTTGGCATAGGCACGATCGGCGGCATTGGGATAGGAAATCCGCAGCGAGAGATGGTAGGTCGAGCCGGGATTGCGCATGATGATCGTATAAGCGCCTTCCGGCGTCTTGCCGTCGCCCTCGAAATGTTTGGTGCCGACCGGATTGCCACCCAGTTGGATGTCGTAGCTTTTCAGGACCGTGCTGTCGTGCAGCAGGAACATCTTGCGGTCGGCCTTGTGCACCTCGATCAGGGTGACCGACGGACCGTTGTAGGTGCGGAATTTGCTGTGTGGGCCGCCGCATGACACCAGCGCCAGAAACGCGAGGGTCACCAGAAGAGCCCGTAAGACTGCCGTCATTTTGCCTGCCTCAGCTTTTTTTCCTGCCTTAGCCGAAGTTGGATTCTGAGGCCAGCACGAACTCCGCGCCCTGTCTAAAGCGTGAACTTTGCGGCCAGTTCGACATGGGCCGACCAGCGGAACTGGTCGACGACCTGCACCCAGTTCAACGTGTAGCCGCCAGCGATCAGGATTTTGGCATCACGTGCAAAGGTGGCCGGATTGCAGGAGACATAGGCGATCACCGGGACCTTAGACCTGGCCAGCGTATGACTTTGCGCCTCGGCACCGGCGCGCGGCGGGTCGATGACGACGGCTTCGACGTATTTGAATTCGTCCGGTTCCAGTGGGCGGCGGTACAGGTCGCGGATGTCATTGGTCACGCGCTTGAGGCCCTCGGCCATGCGGAAGCCCTTGTCGAGGGCGGTCAGCATCTTGGCCTCACCTTCAACGGCGTGAACCTCGGCCTTTTCGGCCAAGGGCAGCGCGAAGGTACCGATGCCAGCGAAAAGATCGGTGATCTTGCGGGCATTGGCCACGATCTCCTGCACTGCAGCAAGCAGGGCCGCCTCGCCTTCAGTGGTCGCCTGCAGGAAGGCGCCGAAGGGCAACGGCACGTTGGCTTTGCCGAAGCGGAGGGAGGGTTGGGCGCGCAGGGCTACGATCTCGCCGTTCCATGTCAGGCGCGACAGTTTGTGCGCCTCGGTCAGGCGGGCGAGGTCGAGTTGCAGGCCTGCGTCGGCGGCCTTGCCTCCCGAGATGGCGACATCGGTACCCGAGGGGGTGCGGGTGATCTGCAGGTCAATTTCTGCGGTGCGCGAGCCGCCGAGCTTCGCGATCTCTTCCAGCGCGGGGAAGCTGGCCATCAGGTCGGGGTGCAACAGCTGGCAGTTCGGCACATCCACCAGCGTGTCCGAGGCGCGGGCGTGGAAGCCCATCAGGACGCCGCTCTTGGTGCGGCGCGCGGCCAAGGTCGCCCTGCGGCGCGAGCGGGGCGGCGAGGTCAGGATGGCGCGCAGGTCTGCCTCCAGCCCTTGGGCGGACAAAGCGCCGCGCACGATACCGGTCTTCCAGTCAGCCACGAACCCGTCCGAGGCGTGCTGCATCATGCAGCCGCCGCAGGTGCGGGCATGGACGCAGGGCGCTTTGACCCGAAAGGCGGAAGGGGTGACGATTCGTATGTCAGACAGACTGTCGCCCGTCAGCGTGCCTTCGACCTCTTCGCCCGGCAGGGTTTGCGGCGCGTAGATGGCGCCTTCCGGCCCGAGGATGATGCCATCCCCGAGGTGTCCCAGCCGTGCAATGGTGAAAGTCACTCTGCCGCTTCCTTTTCGTCAACGCCGATGAAGCCGCCGCTTTGACGGTTCCAGTAGCGCGCGTAAAGCCCTCCGGCCGACAAAAGCTCGGAATGAGAGCCTTGTTCGACGATCCGCCCCTCATCCAGCACGATGATCCGGTCCATTTCGGCGATGGTGGACAGGCGGTGCGCGATGGCGAGCACGGTTTTGCCCAGCATGACGCGGGCGAGGGCGTGCTGGACCGAGGCTTCCACTTCGGAGTCCAGCGCTGAGGTCGCTTCGTCCAGCACCAGTATAGGCGCGTCTTTCAGGAAGGCGCGGGCGAGGGCGATACGCTGTCTTTGGCCGCCGGACAGTTTCACGCCGCGTTCCCCCAGGAACGCCTCGTAACCTTTGCGGCCTTGGTGGTCTTTGAGGCCAAGGATAAACTCATGCGCTTCGGCGGAGCGGGCGGCGGCGAACATCTCTTCGTCCGTCGCGTCGGGGCGGCCGTAAAGGATATTTTCCCGCGCCGAGCGGTTGAACATCGCGGTTTCCTGCGTGACCATGCCGATCTGGCGGCGCAGGGATTCCTGCGTGACGGCCCGCACGTCGATGCCATCGATCAGGACTCGCCCGCTTTCGGTATCGTAAAGCCGCAACAGCAGGGAGACGAGGGTGGATTTCCCTGCCCCCGATGCGCCGACGATGCCGATCTTCTCGCCGGGGCTGACCGCGAAGGACACTTCCTGCAAGCCGCCCTTCTTGCGGCCATAGGCGAAGGAGACATGATCCATCTCGATCCGGCCCTTGACCATCGGCATCTCGATGGCATTGGCGGCGTCAGTGAGGGAATAGGGCGGGGTCAGGGTGCGCAGACCGTCTTCAACCTCGCCAAGGTTGCCGAAGATGCCCATGAGCGAGAAGCTGACCCAGCCGGTCATCTGTGCCAGACGGAAGCTGACAGCACCCGAGGCGGCGATGTCGCCCGCCGTGGCATGACCGGTGGACCAGAGCCAGACGGTCGCACCCACCATCAGAACCGGCAGAACCCCGGCCAAGGCCATCAGGTTGAAGCGGAACCATGAGGAGATCGCACCGTAGACCATCGCCGAGTCGCGGAAAGTTTGCATGGCGTCGAGGGCGACACGGTCCTCATGTTCAGTATGGGCGAAGAGTTTCACGGTCTTCATGTTGGTGACCGTGTCGACGATCTGCCCCGTGACATTCGCCCGGGCCGAAGCGCGCATGGCCGAGGCGCCCCGCACCCGGCGCAAGTAGTAGCGGATGAACAGGCAATAGGCCACGACCCAGGCCAGCAGCACCAGCGACACCGTGCCGTTGATGGCAATCATCAGCGCGACCGAGCCTATCACCGAGGCCAGCGCGAAGGCTGCCGTTTCGATGGTGCCAGACACCACGTCCGTCGCCGCCCGTGCCGTCTGCATCTGCTTTTGCGCGATGCGGCCTGCGAAGTCGTTGTCGAAGAAGGTGACGGAATGACCCAGCGTCCAGCGGTGCAGGCGCGACAGGATCAGCGGGAAGAGGTTGGGTTCAATCGTCAGCGCGAGGGCCGAGGTGTTGATGCCAAAGATCAGCGGCCTTGCGATCAGGTAGAAGGCGGCGAAGAAGGCGAGCAGTTCCCAGTGGTTCTGGAACACCTGCGACGGCACGCCGGTGGCGGCGTCGATCACGCGGCCGAGGATGGTAGCGCTGATCGCTTCCAGCGAGCCAGCGACGGCGGACCAGAAGGTGGCCCAGAGGACACCCGCCCAGGCGCCCGCCAGAGCCCAGCCGAAGAATTTCATCGGGCGGGCCGGAGGTGGCAGGTCCGTCGGCCGGAACGGCGCGATCGTGGGTCCAAGCATCATTCGGCAGCTTCCTCAATGTCATCGCGCAGGAAACCACCCGATTGGCGGGCCCAGAACTGCGCATATAGGCCACCCTTGGCGAGCAGGGCGGAGTGGGTGCCTTCTTCGGCGATATGGCCGCCCTCCAGCACCACGATGCGGTCCATCGCGGCGATGGTCGACAGGCGGTGCGCGATGGCGATCACTGTTTTGCCCTGCATCACGCCGAACAGCGCTTTCTGGATGGCGGCTTCAGCTTCGCTGTCGAGCGCGCTGGTCGCCTCATCAAGGATCAGGATCGGGGCATCCTTCAGGATCACGCGAGCGAGGGCAACCCTCTGGCGTTGACCTCCCGACAATTTGACGCCGCGTTCGCCGACATGGGCGTCGTAACCCTTGCGGCCTTGGGGGTCCTCGAGCGTCAGGATGAAATCATGCGCCTCGGCCCGTTTGGCAGCGGCGATCATCGCCTCATCGCCGGCATCGGGGCGGGCGTAGAGGATATTGTCGCGGACCGAGCGGTGCATCAGGCTAGAATCCTGCTGGACCATGCCGATCTGCCGGCGCAGGCTGGGCTGGGTGACCTGCGCGATGTCCTGACCGTCGATCAGGATCTGGCCCTCCTCGGTGTCGTAAAACCGCAGGATCAGCTTGACCAGGGTGGACTTGCCAGCACCTGACCGACCGATCAGGCCGATTCTTTCGCCGGGGCGCACGGTCAAGGAGAGGTTCTGCAACCCGCCCGAACCCCGGCCGTAGTGGTGGCTGACGGATTTGACCTCAACCAGACCCTTCTGGAAGTCCAGCGGTTTGGCATCCTTGACGTCGACCAGCGTGACGGGGGCGGTCAGGGTCTGCATCCCCTCCTGCACAGTGCCGAGGTTTTGAACGAGGTTGGTTGTCGCCCACATGATCCAGTAAGTCATCGAGTGCAGGCGCAGCACCAAGGCCACGGCAGCCGCTACCAGACCGACCGAGGCCATGCCGTTGTACCACAGGTAAATCGCCCAGCCGGATACGCCGGTGACCATCAACCCGTTGATGAAGGTCAGGATCGTGTCCATCACCGTGACGATGCGCATTTCCTTCTGGAAGGTGGTGCGCGCACCCTCGATTGCCTCTTTGGCATAGGCCAGTTCGCGGTCGTCATGGGCAAACAGCTTGACAGAGTGGATGTTGGTGTAGCTGTCCACCACACGCCCGGTGAGGGCCGAGCGCGCCTCGGAACTGGCCGTCGACGCGGGGCCGGCGCGGCCGATGGTCCAGCGCATCAGGGCGATATAGCCCGCGAACCATGCCACCAAGGGGATCAGCAGGCGCGTGTCGGCTTGTGCCAGCATCAGACCGGCCGCGATCAGCGTGGTAGAGGCGAAGGCCACGGCGTCGAAGACCTGGAATACCGCGTCTCCGGCGGCGGGGGGCGCCTGCATGATGCGGTTGGCGATACGTCCGGCGAAATCGCTTTCAAACCAGCCGACCGGCTGGCGCAGGATGTGCCGGTGCGCCCGCCAGCGCATCATGGTGGAGAAGTTGGTCAGGATCGTGTTGTGCAACAGCGCCACCCCGGTGCCACCGATGATCGGGCGCACCAGCACGATGGCCAGCGCCACCAGAATGACCTCGGTGCCATGTGCCGCCCAGACTTCTGTCGGGGTGCCCTGCCCCAGTTGATCGACCAGATGACCGAGATACCAGATCAGCCCGACCTCGGCCCCGGCATTCAGCATTGAGAACACCGCCGTGGCTGCGAAAACCTTGCGGAACGGCCAGAGGTATTCCGCAAGAAACGGCCAGAGCTGGCGCGGCGGGGTGTCTGACGGGGTATAGGGGGCATAAGGGTCGACAAGACCCTCGAAGAACTTGAACATGACGGACCTTTGGATTGTCCGTGGCATATAGACTGATTCCCATGAAAGGGAAACGACGGTTACGCCAGCAATGCAGCCCGCGTCAGCTTGAGATCGCTGGAAAGCCAGCGCCCTTCAAGCTCTTTCAGCTTGGTGCCCAGTGCTTCGCCTTGCAGGCTGGGCATCAGATCGGCGGCGGAGATCGGAAATTTGCTGCCCGCCCCCCGGCCAAGATCGCTGCGCCAACCGGGCGGCACGGGGGTTTCCAGCAGAGCCGCACGAGCCAGTACCACATCGGCCCCGGGCGTTTCCCCCAGTTTCCATGCCAAGGCAGCGGGCGTAAAGGGGGAACCGATCGCCTCGGCGATTTTGCCAATCTCGGCCTGCTCCTGCCGGGACAGGCGCAGATGCGGGCCGGGGTCTTCGCCGCCCAGCACCGCCAACCGGCGCTGCCAGCGCGGGGGACTGTCAGCCTCCAGATGGCACAGCGGCGCAATGGCTCTTGGGTCGGCACCGGGCAGAACATGCTGCAGAACCCCGGAAGCGGCCATGCTCGCCAAGGCCGGGGCAGGGTTGCGGGCGGCCAGAAGCTTGCGCATCTCGGCGCCGATCCGTTCCCGGCTGAGGCCATCGACGCCGTCAGCCAAGGCCGCGCAGGCGGCAAGACCTTCGGCGTCAATGCCTTGCGCGGGGTCACCGTAGACGGCGTGGAAGCGGAAGAAGCGCAGAATGCGCAGGTAATCTTCGCGGATGCGCTGTTCCGGTTCACCCACGAAACGCACACGGTGGGCGAGCAGGTCTGGCAAGCCTCCCAGCGGATCGACGATCTCTCCGGAAGGTTCGGCGTAAAGCGCGTTCATCGTGAAATCACGCCGGGCTGCATCTTCGGCCAGATTGCGTGAGAACGAGACGACGGCCCGGCGGCCGTCGGTTTCGACATCGCTGCGGAAGGTGGTGATTTCATGATGGATGCCGCCGGCGATGACCGTAACGGTGCCGTGGTCAATGCCCGTGGGAATGACCTTGAAGCCAGCCGCCTTGGCCACCTCGGCCACCACCTCCGGCACGGCGTCGGTGGCGAGGTCGATGTCGGTGACCGGCATCAGCATCAGCGTGTTGCGCACACAGCCCCCGACGAACAGGACGCGGTGACCGGCCAGACCCAGAACGGCGCACAGGGCCTGTGTGCCGGGATAGTTCAGCCAAGCGCCGCCAATTCTCAACCCTTCGCCCTTTCGGCCAAGCCACGCAATATCCGCGCCGTCGCCCCCCAAATATAGTAGGGGCCCCAAGGCACAGCGTAATACGCCCGCCATTGCCCACGCCAGAGCCGCCGCTCGATTCCATAGCGCGACGTGTCAAGAAGGTGACGCAACGGCACCGTGAAGACTTCTTCGACCTCTCCTGGGTCACGCATGGGCAAAAAATGGGCAACTTCGGCAAGAATCGGGGTCATTTGAAAACTGGTGACGGTTTCATGGGAGGGCAACCGGCCAATCACCCGCACCAGTTGCGGCGGCAGGCCGATTTCCTCGTCCGCCTCGCGCAGGGCGGTATCCTCCAGCGAGGCGTCGTGGGGTTCCTGTTTGCCACCGGGAAAGGCGATCTGGCCGGGATGGTGTTTGAGGTGCGACGCGCGTTTGGTCAGGATGACCTCTGCGCCTTTCGGGCTTTGCAGGATGCCGACCAGAACTGCAGCGGGGCGCAAAGTGCGACCCTGGGGCGCAAGCCCAGGGTTAAGGTCAAAGTCGGACGAGGCGCCGCCCGACCGCGCCAGCGAGGCGGTCAGGCGGGCCAGTTCATCAGACATTATCGGCCTTGGTGTCTTCAAGCTTGACCGCTTCAAAGCCCAGCGTCTTGGGGTCAAACTCGTAATGCGCGCCGCAGAACTGACAATCCGCGGTGACGATGCCGTCTACCGTCGTCATGTGGCCGATGTCGCGCTGCGAATAGATCGACATGGTCTGCCGGACTTTCTCGCCCGAGCAGGAGCAGCCGAAGTGAACCGGCGTCGAGTCGAAGACGCGCGGGCTTTCTTCGTGAAACAGCCGCACCAGAAGGTCGGTCGGCGTCACGGTCGGTCCGATCAACTCCAACTCTTCGACGGTATCCAGCAACACGTTGACCCGGTTCCAGTTTTCCGCCGGTTCGCCCGCGAGGATGTCGGTGTGCAGAAGCAAGCCGCCGTCGCCCGAGCCTTCCGGCGCGGCGACGCCCTCGCCGACCTGCGGCATGTGTTGCAGCATGACCCCGCCGCCGCGCCAATGCGAGGGGTGGCCCGGCATCTGGCTTTTGCCGAAGGTCAGCTGGAAGCGCGTGGGCAGTTGTTCGGACTGGGCGAAATAGGCCTGCGCGCAATCCGACAGCGAATTGCCGGCGATCGGGGTAAAGCCCTGATAGGGTGTCATCCCGGCGCCCTGATCGAGCATGACCGCGAAATAACCCTCACCGATCTGGCTGTAGGCCGAGGCGGAGGGGTCCAACCTTTCGGCATCATAGCTGGCATAGGCGCGGATGCGTGCGGGTTCGCCATCGGAGGAAGGGCCGTAGTAGTCGGTCGCGATCAGCCGGGCCGGACCTTTGCCGCGCACCTGCAATGACAGTTTCCAGCGCAGCTTGATGGATTGCCCGATCAGCGCGGTCAGCAAAGCGGCCTCGGCCACCAGCGCCTCGATCTGGGACGGATATTGGTGTTGTTTCAGCATAAGATCCAGCGCGCCGTCCAGCCGGACCACGCGGCCGCGAATGTCGCTGACATCAAGCTGAAAGGGCAGGACGGTATCGTCCCAGGTGATCTGGTTTCCGAAAGACATTGAGGTTTCCTTGGGAGTTTCCTTAAGGTGCCAAGCTTGGCATATCGCGCCTATATAGGCAGAGCAACCGGGGCACCAAGGGGTAAGGCATGATCAGGCGGTATGGCGACGCTGTCAAAGGCGGTCAACGCTACAAACGGCGGCCCGGGGTCTATGGCGTACTGCTGCGCGGACGGGACGTGCTCTTGACCCATCAGGCCGAGCCTGTCCCGGAATATCAGCTTCCCGGCGGCGGAATCGACAAGGGCGAGGCGCCGATTGCCGCCCTGCACCGAGAGGTTTATGAAGAAACCGGCTGGCACATCGGCCCGCCGCGTTGGCTGGGTACCTATAGGCGGTTCACCTATATGCCGGAATACGACATGTGGGCTGAAAAGCTTTGCACGATCTATGTGGCGCGGCCGACCCTGCGGATGGGGCCGCCCTCCGAGGCGGGGCACCGGGCGATCTGGGCCGATATCCATACGGCACTGGATTTGCTGGACAATGTCGGTGATCGCGCCCTCCTGGCGCGCGCGACGGGTGCGGCGTTCTAGCCCTGACCGGTGAAGTCGAACAGGACGCCTGACACGTCATCGGGAAAATCACGGCCCCCGGCAAAGGCCGACAGGTCCCAGATCAGCGCCTCCAACAGTTCGGAACTGGGCAGGGCGACGCTGCGCGACAGCAAGGTCAAAAGCCCCGCTCCCCCCAGTTCGCTGCCGCCTGGATCGGGACATTCGGTGATGCCATCCGAAGTCAGGAACAAGCGGTCACCAGGCCGCAGGGTCATGCTGCACCGGTCATATCTGGCGCCGGGAATCAGGCCGATGGGCAGGCCGCCATCGCCCAAGGGATGCAGGCTGCCATCCGCACGGATCAAGACAGGGTGCGGATGCCCGGCCTGAACGAAATCGACCTGTCCGGAGTTCAGGTTGATATCGGCATAGGCCATCGTGAAATATTGATCGACCTGCATCTCTTCGATCATGATCTGGTTGAGACGGAAGGCCACGATCTCTGGCGGCCAAGAATCGGGCTGACCATAGGCGTTGATGTTCAGCGCGATGTTATGATCGCCGGCCCGGCTCGAAAACATGCCCGCCAGTCGCGCCGTCATCATCCCCGACGCCACGCCATGACCGGAGACATCGACGGAAAAGATCGCAACCCGGCGGGAATCGATTCGAAAACTGCCCACCAAATCACCGCCGACATGGCCCGAGGGCCTGAGCAGCACGTTCGCTGTGCCGCCCTCAAAGCATTTGACCCGGTCACGCACGAAAGCCTGCTGCAGCTTGTGGGCCTCGATCAGGTCGCGGTCGAGCGAGTCGTAGACCTTTTGCAGCTGATCCAGTGTGCTACTGACCAGCCGGTTCTTCTCGACCAGCTCCTGCTGCATGGACACGATTCTCTCTCCGGCCCGCAACCGGGCGCGCAACTCGTCTGCGTTGACCGGCTTGGTCAGGAAATCATCTGCGCCATGTTCCAGACCCACGGCGATTTCAGTCTTTTCGGATTTCGAGGTCAGAAGGATGAAATAACCGTAGCCCTCTCGCGGCAGTGCGCGGAAGGCCTGGCACAGATCCAGCCCGGACATTCCGGGCATCATCCAGTCTGACAGGACGATGTCAAAGGCCCTTTGGCTGCACAGCTTCAGCGCGGCGCGGCCATCCTCGGCCTCGGTCACCTCGTAGCCCCAGCGCCGCAGCTGCACGGTCAGGATGCGGCGCTGTGCGCGGCTGTCATCCACAACAAGCACACTGACCAGACCCTGCACGGCAGGGGCCAGAGGCGGTTCGCTGGGATGCGCCATTGCCAAGTTTGTCACCATGGGCGCGGTGGCGCCAAAACTGCCGGGTTTCCCCAGTTCTGCCCGTCAGGCTTTAAGAGAGGGTGAAACCTAAAACTCTCATTTCTCGGGTTTTTCGGGATTACCGGTTGTTAAGGCCGGACTGTCACGCTGGTCACCGGGTGAAGCGGCGCGTGGCGTAAGGGGCATGGCATGATCGATTGGGACAGAGTGCGGGAGTTGCGGTCCGAAATCGGGCCGGAGGATTTTGAGGAGGTGGTGAGCCTGTTTCTGGAAGAGGCGGATGAGGCGATTGCCCGGCTGTCGGTCGGCCTTGGGGCCAAGGTCCTCGCAGCGGACCTGCATTTTCTGAAAGGGGCGGCGCTGAACCTTGGCTTTGCCAGCCTGTCGGGCCTTTGTCAGGACGGAGAGCGACGGGCCGGGGCGGGCGATGTGTCGGTTGACCTTGACGCCGTGCGGGCGGCTTACACCGCCTGCCGGGCTGAGCTTGAGGCGGATGCCGCCCAAGCCTTTGCCGCCTGAGGGCTGCGGCACCGATGGTTCTTGTTCCCTTGTAAAAAACTGACTAGACCCCGGTGAGTTTTTGACCTGGGAGCGCCCGATGTCCACCTTCAAGCCGAAGAAAGTCGTCCTTGCCTATTCCGGTGGGCTGGACACCTCGATCATCCTGAAATGGCTGCAGACCGAATATGGGTGTGAGGTGGTGACCTTCACCGCCGACCTTGGTCAGGGCGAAGAGCTGGAGCCGGCGCGGGCCAAGGCGATCCTGATGGGGATTGCGCCGGAGAACATCCATATCGTCGACGTCCGCGAAGAGTTCGTGCGGGATTTCGTCTTCCCGATGTTCCGGGCCAACGCGCTGTATGAGGGGCTTTATCTGCTGGGCACCTCGATTGCCCGCCCGCTGATTTCGCAGCATCTGGTGCGGATTGCGCATGAGGTTGGCGCTGATGCCGTGGCGCATGGTGCGACCGGCAAGGGCAATGATCAGGTGCGGTTCGAACTGTCGGCGGCGTCTTTGGACCCATCGATCAAGGTGATTGCACCGTGGCGGCTGTGGGACCTGACCTCGCGCACCAAGCTTTTGGAATTTGCCGAAAAGAACCAGATTCCGATTGCCAAGGACAAGCACGGCGAGGCGCCGTTCTCGGTGGACGCGAACCTGCTGCACACTTCGTCTGAGGGGAAGGTTCTGGAGAACCCGGCCGAGGAAGCGCCGGAGTTTGTTTATCAACGGGTTACGCCGGTGGAGCAGGCCCCCGATGTGGCGGAATATGTCGAGATCACCTTTGCGAAGGGCGATGCCGTTGCCATCAATGGCGAGGCGCTGTCTCCGGCCACGATCCTTACCAAGCTGAATGAAGTTGGCGGCAAGCATGGCGTGGGGCTG
>CANGHD010000004.1 GCA_947453525.1 Paracoccaceae bacterium
ATCATGGCGAAGATCAACACTCAGCTCGGCTTGCTGATCGTGCGCGCCACCACTGTGGTGGAAGGCAACACGATCACCGAAGACGACCAGGTCGCCGAAATCCAGAAGGCTCTGGACGGCATTCTGGGGGCAGGCAACAGCAAAGTTGCCGTTTACGAAGAGCCCGTCGCAGCCGCTGCGACCGGTTCCAACCCTGCACCGGCCCCTGATCCTGTGCCGGAAACCACCGGGCCCACGACAATGCATTACCGCGTCACCTTTGCCGGTGACCTGAAGGAAAAGGCTGTCGGGGATATCACGACCACGGTTGACGAGGCCTTGACTGGCCTGACCGTGGGCAGTTCGGTGATCCAGAAGGGCTACGATCCGAAGGGGCCAAGCTTCGAGGTCACGGTTCCGCCCAAGGAAACCTACACGCTGACCGTCGTCGTCAACGGCACGACCTATGTTGCCGAAGGCATTGCCAAGGCTGCGACCGCCGAAGACATCGCCATCGCCCTGAAGACGGCCACCGTGAAGCCGCCGGAACCTGCGGCCGAGACGCCCGCCGCGACCGGGGGTGACACACCTCCGCCGGTGGATCCTGCGCCGGCAGAGACTGTGACTGCCACCAAGGTTACCGCCCCGGTGGCCAAAACCCTTGGCGAGACCGGGCTGGAGATTACGGTTACCGCCGGGGATAAATCCGGCGTCTTCAAGATCGGCTTCACCGGAGCGATCGATACCGAGACCGTCGAGAAGCTTGATATCGAAGGCACCGGCGGAGATGCGCCGGATCCGGAAGAGCCCGCACAGGGCGGCGTGGCGGTCGGCGGGCTGATCGTGCGCAACGACGTGCGCAGCGGCGGGACGGCGCGGATCGATCAGGCGATTGTCGAGGCGGGCTCGGTCACGGTCACGATGGATGAGGCCGCGCGGATCCATGCGCTGCTGGACGCCGTGGCCGAGGCCAAGGGCGACGGCAGGGCGCAAAGCACCGCCGTCGGCGGCATCATTGCCACCAACCTGATCTTGAACGATTCCTCTGCCAAGATCACCGCCAGCACCGTTGCGGCCTCTGGCGATGTGCGGGTGTCCACCGACAACCGCGCCGATATTCTGGCGCGCAATGCCAGCTCGATCCGGTCGGACGGCACTGCGGTCAATGCCACGATGGCGTTCAACACCATCGGCTATGAAGCGACGGGCATCTGGAACAACATCGTGGATGCCCTCGTCGGCACCAATCTTGGGACCGAACACAAAGCGCTGGCGTTGGCGCAGATTGACGGGTCGGACATTACCGCGGGCGGCGACCTGACCGTGCGCGCGGTCTCGACCGCGTCGATCCTGTCCCAGGTCACCAATGCGACCGCCTCGAAACTGGGTGACAACGCGCCCACTTCGGCCTCGGCCGTGGCGGCGGGCTTCATTCTGGCCAGCAACATGACCTCTTCGGCCGCGCGGGCCGAGATCACGAACTCGGGCAGCGCGAGCCAGATCACCACGGGCGGCGCCGTTGTCGTGCTGGCGCAGGATGACGGCAAGATCCTGTCGAACGTCAACCTGTCGGCCAAGACCGGCGGCGATGGCGAGATTGCGCTGGCGATTCAGGCGCTGGCGAATTTCTTCCGTCAGACCTACACGGACTATTCGGGCACGCAGAACATCACCTTGGGCGACCGGGTGCAGGTCGGCTACAATGGTCTGACGGTTCTGGACCGGCCGGCGATGCTGGCCTCCGGTGACCGGGTCCGTCTGGACTGGGATATCTGCAACGGCAAGGCCGGTGTGGTTTACGAATATGTCGGCGCGGATCCGTTGGAGGACCCGCATCTTGACCAGCAGGACTACAGCGACACCACGGTCTGGAAAGAAGTGAAGGGCGACCCCGACAAGGTCTATGTCGCCCTGACGGCCCAGCAGGGGCTGGATCTGGCGACGGAAGATTTCACCAACAGCAGCAACTGGCTGGAAGTCGATCTTGATTCGATCATCTCCAAGGCCTCGATCGCGGCGAATGTCATCGAAGGG
Organism: Paracoccaceae bacterium; assembly: GCA_947453525.1. GTDB lineage: Bacteria > Pseudomonadota > Alphaproteobacteria > Rhodobacterales > Rhodobacteraceae > Stagnihabitans. The sequence goes on from CANGHD010000004.1 coordinate 2,014, forward strand.
TCCAGTGCCAAGGGCACCGGCTTCGGCGGTCTGGTGGCGCGCAACGATCTGCGCACCACGGTTGCCGCGACCCTGACGAATGCTTTGGTCGATGCGACGGGCGACCTTTCAGTCGATGCGCTGCAAACCGCATTGATCATTGCCAACGACGAAAGCGTTGTCAGTGCTGACACGACCGCCGTCAACGTCGTGATCGCCAATAACACGATCATGGGCGGCAATACCGCCCTTGTGGCGGATTCGGACCTGACGGTGGGCGGCGATATGGCCGTCCGGGCCGCGACGCAAAGCTCGATCGTCGCCACGGTCACAAGCCAGGTTCAGGCGTCAACCTCGGTTGGCATCGTGCTGGCGTTCAACACGATCGGCTACCAGCCGACCAACCTGCTTTACGCAACGGTTGACGCGCTGGCTGGCACCAATCTGGCCGGGTCCGCCACCGTGGCGACCCTCGCACAAATCCGCAATTCATCGCTGGCGGTGACGGGCAGTCTGGCGGTTGAAGCGAATTCTGCGGGCGGCATCGTGGCCGTCATCGAAAGCTCTGCCCTGGCGCTGAAGGTCAAGACCAGCAGCAGTGGCGAGGCCGGTGCGTCGGCGATCACGGTTGCCCCCATCATTGCCATGAACAAGGTGGCGACCAGCACGCAGGCTTTGATTACGGGCTTGCCTGACACTTCAAAGAACACCGTGGGTGTCGATGCGGCGGTCACGGCGGTGGCCGAGACGCAGATTCTGGCGCAACTGTCATCTTCGGCGATCAGTCTGGCGGTGGATGCCACCGGCGGGGACAGCAAGTCCATCGCCATCGGCGCGGCGTTTGGCCGCAACGAGATCACCAGCGATGTCACCGCGCAGTTGAGCGGGTCGGCCACGGCGGCGTTCCAGACGCAGGGCGATCTGGCTGTGCTGGCCTCGGACAACGCCTTCATTCATGCCGAACTGGTGGCGACGGCGGTTGCCATCGCTGCGGGAACGGCGAACGTCAAGGCGGTGAGCCTTGCCGCCAACTTCGCGCAGAACATCATCCGGTCATCCGTGACGGCGACGATCGTCGATCTGGGCACTGCCGAAGCGGGGGGTGATCTGACCGTGCGTGGCTTGCGCACCGCGACGATTGAATCAGTTGGCCGGGCAACGGCCGTGTCGGTTGCGCTGTCGCTGGGGTCAAGCTCGACCCCGTCGGTGGCGGGGGCGGGCACCATTGCCCTTAACCAGATCACCGGCAGTCTGATTGCGGAAATCCGCAATCTGACGCGCGTCCATGCGGGCAGCGACCTGACCGTGGAAGCCATCAACAGCGCGCATATCAGCGCCAATATCCTGAACATCGCTGCCTCGTTGAGCCTGTCGATGGGGCAATCCACGGCGGCGGCCATCGGGATTGCGGTGGCCGAAAACATCATCGGCTTCACCCAGACCCGCCCGGCGACGACCACCTATACCAGTGGCGCGAACCCTATGCTGCTGCACACCAACGACACCGTCCGGATTCTGGGCGACCATGCGCTGGCGGGCCAAGTCTATAAATTCGTCGGCAAGAACCGCACGGATCTGAGCTATCTGGATGTGGAAGACTACTCGATTGCCGACAACTGGCAGCGGATCGACCTGAACGCCGACCCGGCCCCGACCACGGCGCAGATTGTCAATGTTGGCACGGTTTCAGTGGCGGACGACATTGTGGTTCATGCGGAATCCGCTGAATCCATAGCGGTTTCGGCCATCGTCGCCTCGTTGGCGGTGGCGGCTTCGGCCAAAGGCGGCACGTCGCTGGCCGGTGCCGGATCGGTTGCGCGCAACCGGATCCGGGGCGGCAGCAAGGCGCTGATCCGGGGAGTCAACAACCTGACCGGCGGCGATGTCTCAGTGCTTGGCGAGGACAGTGCCGAGATCAAGAGCGTCGTGATCGGTGCCGCCGTGGCTGCGGCGATTGGCGGAACGCAAGGCGCCACCTCGATTGCGGTGGGCCTGTCCATTTCGCTCAACGACGTGGACACCTTGGCCACGGCGAAGATCGAGACGGTCACCGGCGCGGTGGGCAATGTGACGGTGCGTGGCTGGGTGGCCCCGCCGGGAACCATCAATGTCTCCGCCTCGGGTCTGACCCCGGCGAAACTTGACGCGGCCACGCAACTGGCCGTGACCAAGGACGCCAATGGCGACGTGCAGATTGACCCGACGGCCTGGACGACTTCGGTCGCAACCTGGACCACGCTGGTCGCAGCGATGAATGCCGGACTGCCGTCGGACGGCAAGATCGCGGCCTATAACCCGATCGCCAATCTGGCGCTGTTCGATGCCGGGCAGGTTCCGGCCAGCAATCCCGCCGGCACTCTGACCCTGATTGACCCAGAGACCGGGCTGTATGTGCGCCGGGATGCGACCTGGCCAGAGGTGCTGACCCTTCTGTCCGCCGGACCCGAGTCGTTGCTTTCGACAGATCCGACCACCCAGAACCAGAATGACGCCGCCGTGGCGGTGGAAGCGGCCCGCGACACGCTGATGTCGCTGTTCACGGCGCAAGGCATAGCCTTCGACGGCGGCCTGAGCGTTGCGCAATTGATGGATAGCTCAAAGAACGATCCGTTCAGCGCTTGGCGCATCACAGACGAGACGGGCCACAAGTGGATGGTCTATGAGGAGCCGGACGGCAAATTCGGCGTCTACAATGACGGGCTGCGCCTGTCCAAGGCACAGTCCAACGATGGCTGGATTCTGGTCGACGATCGCGGTCGGTCCTTCTCCTTGAAACCGGATGGCGCGCGACTCGTCGCGCGGCAGGACACGGTTGTGGCCATTGGTGTTGCGGCGGCGCTGAGCGTCAGCGTCAGCGGCGGCACCTCGCTTGCCATTTCGGGTGCCGGTGTCGGCATCAACAATGCGGTGCGGGGCGGAACGGCGTCCGGCATCAGCGGCAGCGATCTAACGTCGTCGGGCAATGTGGTCGTCGATGCGACGGGCGAGGCGGGCATCAATGCCGTGGCCGTCGCGGTCGCAGCAGCCCTCGGGTTCGGCAAGACCGGTGTCGGCGTGGCGATTGGTGCCTCGGTGGCGCTCAACTCCATCGGTGAGGTGGACAATACCTTCGCTGTCACGGCGGATGTGAGCAACTCGCGCATCATCGCCACCGGCGGGATGCAAGTCAGCGCCAACAACCGCACGCAGACCGTGGCAACCGTGGTTGCCGGTGCGGCGGCTGTGGCGGGCGGGCAGACCGGGGTCGCGATCAGCGGCTCGGGGGCTGTGGCGATCAACGACATTCAGGTGACAACCCGCGCCGCGATCACCGGTGACGGCGATGCGGCCCAGCGGATCGAGGCGCAAAGCCTTGCTGTCACGGCGATCAACGACAGCCGGATCTACAGCTTCGTCGGTGCGGCGTCGCTGGCGGTGGCGGTCGGTCAGCAGGGCATCGCGGTGGCGCTTGGCGCTTCAGTGGCGCAGAACGTGATCGGCGGCGATACTTTGGCGCAGATTGACACGCTTGCGGGGGGACTCTCTCTGACGGGCGTCGCCCCGACCGGCACCGGCCTTGGCATGTCGGTGGCAGGGCGCAGCATCGAAGTCTCCGCACTGGACACGGCGATCATCAACGCCACCTCGATGGCGGCCTCGCTGGCGGCGGGCTTTGGCCAGACCGGCGTGGCGATTTCGGGCGCGGGCGCTTTTGCCCGCAACCGGATCAATGGCGCGGTCGCGGCAGAGATCATCGCGGCGGACGTCAACAGCGCTGCGGGCGACCTGTCGGTGACGGCAGGGTCGACCAGCATCGTGCGCAGCACGGTGGTGGCGGCTTCGGCGGCGGTGGCGGCAGGGCAGACGGCGGTGGGTGCCTCGATCGGCATGGCGATTGCTGAAAATGACATCGGCTTTGCACAATCAAGCCAGCAGTCCATCAACCCGACCTATGTGGCCGGTCAGAATACCCCGGCGACCGTGTCAAACGGTCAGATCATCTATATCCCGACCGGTGCAAAGGCGGGCGAGGCCTATCAATACATCGGCAGCGAACCGATCCAGGCGGGAGACTACGCCAAATTCCTTTCCAACCAAGCCCGCAATGCCGCCATTGAGACCAACGACGTGGTGTATGACGCGACAAGCGGGGCGCTTTACACCTATCTGGGCGACACAGCGCTGGGCACTGCTGCGGCGCTCGATTTCATGGATGCCGATCTTTGGATTAAAGGCAGTGTCCTGAACGTGCTGGATTACAGCAAGTTGGACATGTTCAAACGGGTCGACCTGTCGCGCGATGGTGCGGCGATCCGGGCACAGGTGTTGAATTCCGACATCAGCCTGACGGATGGTCAGGCCTTGGTGGTGGCAACCAACACGTCCTCGATTGACGCGATCACCATCGCGGGCTCTGTCGCCATTGCGGGCGGCCAGACCGGTATCGGCATCGCAGGCAGTGGTGTCGGCGTCACCAACCGCACGGCCTCGGACGTGGCGGCACGGGTTGCGGGCGGTTCGGTCACCGCGACCCGTCTGACCATTTCGGCGCGCGACGACAGCACGATCAGTGCGGTCGCGGCAGCAGCCTCCATCGCGGCGGCCTTCGGGCAGACCGGGGTGGCGATCTCGATCGGTGTGTCGATTGCCAGCAACGCCGTGGACAACTCCGTGACGGCGGAGGCCTCCAATCTGAGCCTGATCAGCCTGTCGGACAGTGCCACACCCTTGGTCATCGAGGCCAAGACCGGCGCGGGCATGCTGTCGCACAACCTCAACGCAGGGGGGAATCTGTCGTTTGACCGGCTGGATGCCGCCGCCAAACAGGATGATCCCGCCTCTGCGGAGGCCGCTCAGGACGCGGCGACACTGCGTGCGTTGAAAGCGGCCCTCGAAGGTGCCGGGCAAGTCGTTGATGCCGATACGTCCAGCGATGCAAAGCTGCTGGCGAGCCTGCGCGTCTCTTCGGTCAAGGACGGTGAAAGCTGGTCGGTCGTCGATGCCAGCGGGCGTCAGTGGACCCTGAGCAAGTCGGGCAACCAGCTTGTCTCCAAGCGCAGCACGACTACGGCCATCAGTGCGGCGGCCTCCCTGGCCATTGCGGCCGGGCAGATCGCGGTCGGCGTTGCCGGGGCAGGGGCTTCGGCCGTCAACGCGGTGACCTCCAACACCATGGCCATCCTGTCCAACACAACAATCCAATCCGCATCCGCGGGCACTATCTCGGTCACAGCCAGCGACATCTCGTCGATTGACGCCACCGTGCTTGCCGCAGCTTTGGCGGCGGCGGTCGGCCAGGTGGGGATGGGCGTCGCGGTTGGTGCTGCCGTAGCGAACAATTTCATCGGCTTCGATCTGGACGGGAACGCCCATTCCGATCGGGGTGCGGTGCGGGCCGAGGTCACGAACCTAATCCTGACCGGAAAAAGTGGAACCGGTGCAGGTTCCGCCTTGAACATCTCCGCGCAATCGGATCGCCGGATTGATGCGCTGGTCTTCGCCGGGGCGATGGGGATCGCCGCCGGTCAGGTGGGCATTGCGGCCGCAGGCTCTGGCGTGGGTGCGGTCAACCGCATTGGCGGATCGACCGTGGCGGGCATTTTCGGCACCGGCACCGACATCCAGTCGACACAGGTCACAATCAGCGCCCAGAACCAGTCGCGCATCGATGCGGTTGCGGCGGCGGTTTCGCTGAGCATCGCCGGTGGCATGGTGGGGGTCGCGCTGTCGATCGCCGCAACGGATGCGGTCAACGAGATCACCAGCAGCGTGCTGGCGACAATCGCCCGCGCGCCCAACGTTGCCGGATCCGGCACGGTCAATGCGATCGGTGACATTTCGGTGACCGCCGAGGATGCCAGTACGATCCACGCCCTTGGGGCGGCAGCGGCTTTGGCCGCTTCGATCGGCGTGGTTGGTATTTCTGTGGCAGGCGCCGGTGTCGGCATTCGCAACACTATTGGAACCAGCACCATCGCTGAGATCGTCGGCGCGACGGTCACCAGCGGCGGCGATCTGCTTGTTCAGGCGCACAGCATCGGAGCTATTGAGGCGACGGTGATTGCGGCGGCGCTTGCGGCTGCCGGCGGCGCGGTTGGCGTTGCAGCGGCCATCGGCATATCGATTGCGCGAAACGAGATCGGCTATGGCGGCACCGCCACGACGCCCACTTACACAACAGGCTCCGATACCCCGACTGAGATCCTTGCGGGTGATGTGGTTGACGTGACCGAAGGCGTTCGCAAAGGCCAACTGTTCCAATATGTCGGCCCGAATACGATCCTTGCTGCAGATTTCGGGAAATACACGACCACCGACACTGCAACACGGACCATCGCTAAGAACGATGCGGTCTATGATGCGGCGTCTGGTGCGATCTACACCTATCTCGGCACCTCCAACCTGCGCACCCAGCCTTCGGCACTGGACTTCTCGGACAAGACCAAATGGGCCAGGGGCAGTGTGCTTGCAGTCATGGACTACGCCAATTCCAAGCTGTGGCGCGAAGTCGGGCGCCAGCGGCAAGGGGCAGTGATCGCGGCACGAATCGTGGATTCCACGATCAACAGCGGTCGCAACGTCACGTTGAACGCCGCTTCGACCCAAGAGATCCGTGCGATGGTGCAGGCCGTGACGGCCGCCATCGCGGGTGGCGGCGTTGGCGTCGGCGTGTCGGGCTCTGGCGCGTCGGCGACCAACCGGCTGGCGACCAATGTCTCGGCCCTCGTGCTGTCCAGCTCGGTTACGGCGACAAACGAGGTGACGATTTCTGCGACCGACGACAGCCAGATTGACGCCGTGACAGGCGCCTCGGCGCTTGCGGCGAGCTATGCTGCGGTTGGTGTGTCGGTTGCGGTCGGCGTGGCTGACGCGACCAACGTTGTGGAAAACCGCGTCGTTGCGGAGGCCCGGTCCAGCGATCTGGTGGCGAACGGCACCGGCGGCGGTGACGATCAGTCGATTTCCATCACGGCCTATACCAATGCGACCCCGACGTCTTATGGTCTTTCGACCTCGCTGACATCGGATGATCTGACCGATCTGACAGGGACAGAGACGGACAGTGACAGCAATCCGATCCAAAGCGACGTCACGGGTGACGAAACGCTGCGCGATATCCTTTACGCCGATATGAACACAAGCGGAGCCGGCATAGACGGCCCAGCCTCCGCTCTTCGGGTAAGTGAGATTGTGGTTGGCAGCCGTTGGGCAATTGTCGACAGCACGTCGGGCAGGCAATGGGTCCTCGACAAGTCAAGCGGCAGCTACACCGTGCAGCGCGTCACAATCAATGCGTTGTCACAAGCGGCTGGACTTGCGGCATCGGGCGCTGGGCTGGCCAATATCGCATTGGCCGGCGCTGGCGCGAATGCGGTCAACGTGATCAACAGCGACACGATTGCCCGGCTTTCGGGCAACAAGACCAGTGCGGGCACGCGGTCAACGCAAGGCGGCATCCATGTCGAGGCTGGCGCGCAAAGCAAGATCCAGGCAACCGTTTTGGCCACTTCGCTTTCTGTGGCTGCGGGCTCGGGTGCGTCGGTCGGGGTTTCGATCGGAGCAGCTTTGTCGGAGAACTACATCGGATACAGCTTGTCTGGCGCAACGCCGGCAACGACGGCCGCCAACATCGATTCGGTTCCGGTCGCGGGTCGGACGTGGGCTGTCATCGAAGATGCAACGGTGGTCAGCAAGGGCGGCCCTTCTGCGGTGATCTCCACCGCTGGCCAGATGATCAATGCCTTGGTGATCGCGGGATCTGGCAGTGTCGCAGTGGGCGCGGTTGGGCTTGCAGCGGCCGGGGCAGGGGTCGAAGCGCGCAACTGGATCAACGCCAATACGGCAGCCAGACTTGCGGGCGATCTTCAGGTGACAATCGATAGCTTGACCGTACGTGCAACCAATAACGCGGATATCGACGCTGTTGCCGGTGCTATCGCCTTTTCCGTGTCGGGCGGGTTGGCCGGGCTCTCTTTGTCCATCGCAGCATCCCAAGCCGACAACCGGATTCTGTCATCGACCACGGCAGAGATCACGGGTGACGATGACGGCGAAAGCTCAGGCGATGTCGACAACAGCCGGGTCAGCGCCAGCGTTGGCGGGGTCAGCGTGTCTGCAATTGACAATGCCGCGATCAAGGCGCTCGGCGCTTCAGTGGCATTGAGCATCGCAGTAGGTGCTGTCGGGGTTTCGATCGCAGGTGCAGGCGTCGGCGTTGTCAATACCATCTCGACGCGGACGGTGGCGAATATCGGCGAGGTGTCGATCTATACGGCAAGCGCGCTCTCGGTGACGTCCGATGGAAACGCTCAGATCACCTCGGACGTCATTTCGGCGGCGGTTTCACTCTCTGGAGGTGCGCTGGCAGTCGCGGCGTCTGTTGGCGCGTCAGTCGCGCAAAATCTGATCGGCAGTTTCGCCCGTCCGGACGGACAGAGGGCAGGATCCTTCGCCCTGATTTCTGATGGCGCCACAATCACCACGGCAGCCAATGCGATCCGGCTCGACGGCGGTACAGTGACGGTTCAAAATGGCACATTCGCGCTAGCGCCCGATGGGAAACTCTATCAATATATGGGCGACCGGCCAGCAGAACTATCGTTGGCATCGCTTGATTTCGCTTCGGCGACGGACTGGTTCCAGGTCGGACAGGCCCCGAGCCGGGGTAAAGCCATCGTTTTGCCGAGCCCCTCGGACATCACGGCGCTCAAGGCCGGCACGATCGTCGCCAGCACCGGCAAGATCTATCGCTATTTCAAGCCTGCCGCCGCCTCATCGATTGCGTCCGATGCGTCGAATTGGGCGGTGGTCTTGACGACGTCGCAGGTGACTGCGGCCAAGACCGGCACAGTCGATGCCCCGACGACCTTAAGCAAGAATGATGTCTACCGCGTCGGAAGCCACTACTACTTCTACGTGGGCACCAGTTGTACCGTGACGGGCACCGCCCCGGACCTGTCCTCGCCCGACTGGCTGCCTGCGACGGTGCTGGACGGCAACCAAGCCTATTCCAACATTTCCACTTCGCAATACATCCGCACCGGGGACTATATCCAAACGGACGGCGCTGCCTATCGCTACGTGGGCTATGCCAGCGACGGTCTGAATTGGATCGGGGGCAAAACCGCAGATACCCAATTGACCCAATCTGGTCTGGATTTCTCCAGCGGTTCGCAAGCGATGGCACTGACGCTGACCAACAGCGTCGCCACGAGTTCTGTCAAGGTGAAGGACAGCGCAAGCTACACCGACGGGGGCTTCGATCCGGGCTCATCGCTTGTGATAGCGGGCACCCATGCCGCCGGCGAGAAGACCGGAGTCGAGCTTGCCTTTGGTGTCGGCGCAAGCGGGGAATTTCTTGCCCAGGTTCATGACCTGACCTTCCGGCTCAACGGGTTTGACCTGGCGCAAGGTGACCAAGCCGAAGTGGCTGCCTACGACGCGAATGGCAACCCCCTGACGATCACGTTCACCAAGGTTGATACGGCACATCACACCTTCAGTTCCGCCGCCGGGGTCTACACGCTCACCGCAGGTGCAGGAACGACCGGTGCAGACGCCGACACGGCGGCCCGCGAGGGCTCCGTCCTAGTCATGGTCAGCGGTGTCGTCGCCAAGCTGGACATCCGCTATGCCGGACGCAGTGGCAGCGTGGAAGTCAGCGACCTCCAATATGCGCTCGATCCTGTGACGAATGCCGCCTACTTCACGGGCGTGATCGCTGCTCAAGCCTCGCATCTTGATGTCGCGAAAAGCGTGATTGTTCCGGACTGGACAGAAGAGAAGGGCCTGCTTGTTCTGTCGCCCGGCACATACATCGACGCAACCGTGCCGCTTTCTGCCGCCGTGCAGATGGCGCAGGGGACTGTGTTGGCTGTCTCGGACTCCGGACAGACCTATTACTATCAGCAGGTCGCGACGCAGCCCATCACGGTGTCGAACGATTATGTCACCAACAAAAGCTATGCCAACTCTGGTGCCTGGGCCGATGTCACCGATCAGGTGGTTCTCTATTCTAGTGTCAAGCAGGCGAGCACGGACGGTGTCACGGTCGCTACCGGCGATCTGCTGGGCATCACTTACAACGGCACCGAGCGGTTCTTCCGGTTGACCAGTGGCTCCCCGATCTCTGTCACGAAAGATTTCGCCCGCGGTATTGTCGAGGGAAAAGAGGTCTGGTCGCAGGTGACGGATGCCGCGACCAATACCACGTGGATCGGCGGTAGCGTGGTTCTGGATTCCCAAGGTCGGATGCGGGCTTACCAGCAACCCGCCACGATCAGCGTCGATGTGGTGAACGATCCGGGTTGGTACGAGATGACCTCTGCCGCGCCGGGAGGAAGCTTTGACGCAAGCCTGAACTATTTGAGCGCTGGACGGCAGCTGCAAGATCTCGTGCCCGGCATGCTAGTCGCCGCTTCAAATGGAAACGTCTACCAGTACAAAACAACGGCCCCTGCGCTCAGCAGCCAGGATCTTTTCGCGATCAAATATGCATATGATTCAAACTGGTTGTCGGTGACCGGCGGCGACGCCGGTGGTGCAAACATTATCGTTTCTGCGACGATGCATTCCAACATCACAGCATATGTCGGGTCCTTCGCCGTTGCACTTGTTGCGGGCCTGGCGGGAGACTCTGGCGCGGGCTCGGGGGCGAATGCCTATAACGACATCGAATACGACACGGTCGCGGATGTTTCCGACGCCACGCTGAGCGCAGCCCTCGGTAATGTATCGATCACGGCTGAGGACACCAGCAGCATCCTTGCGACCGTGCAATCGGCCGCAATCGCCGGGACGATTGCCGGGGTCGGCTCAGCCGTTTCCATCAGCGTGTCGCTGGCCAATGCCTTGATCGGCGGCAATCTGCGCGCCTCAATGCGCGACAGCACCTTGAGTGCGGGGCGTTCGCTTGACATCCTTGCCACTGATGACCGCAGCATTGACGTGGTCTCAACCACGTCATCCGTTTCGGCGTCGACCGGCGTTGGTGCGGCCCTGTCCGGCGGTGGCGCCAATGCCACCATCGTTGACACTGGCTTGCGTGAGGCCCTGTTGACCGGCGACGGCAGCAACCCGATCAATCTGACCGGCGCGGCCCGTGTTCTTCTGACGTCCGAAAGCAATCTGATCGCGCAAATCACGGCACGGACGATCGCGGCCGGCATGGTAGGGATCGCTGTGTCGGGGGCGACGGCGTCGGTCTCTGCGGGCGGAGTTTTCCAAGCCCGCGCTGAAGGCGTCGACGTGACAGCGGCTTCACTGTCCGTCAGTGCCGAAAGACTCATGGCGTCGAGTGGCGTCGTCAAAGGCTTCGCCGCTGCCAGCTCGATGGGCGTCGGTGCATCGACGGCCGACATAACGATTACCTCCGATGTCGAGGCTGTGGTTGGTGGCAATGGGGGGACATTCGCGCTCGGTCAGCTGAACGTTGGGGCTAGTCTTGGCGCCATCGATGGCGGCGATCTGGTCGCTGTAGAGGCTGATGCCTCGGGTGGCGGTATTCTTGTGGGCATACAATCCACCGACGCGCGTTCGACGAATCGCGCCGTTGTGACGTCAAGCCTGTCGGGCGGGGTGTTCTTCGTCAGTGGCGCGGTCAATCTTGCGGCGAATTCGAGCGGCCGACAGAAGGCCACATCGCAAGGTTCGGCGGGCGGCCTGGTCGGCGTCGGCGCGTCCGACGCGACGATCGACTCCGTCTCGGACGTTTCATCTTACGTGGATCGGGATGTCATTCTAAGCTATGCCGGGTCGATGTCGATTGCGGCTTCGGCGATGGATGAGAACTATCTCGACATCGTGGCGGGGGCCTATGGACTGGTTTCCGGTGCTGCGGCGCAAGGCACGACCAACGAGAACAGCAGTGTCTCCGCAGGCTTCGTCGACGGCACCTCTTCCACCAACCGGGCGATTGCGACGATCGGCGGAAATCTGGCTATCGCGGCCACCTATCGCGCGGTGCCGACGGGCAATATGTCCACCAGCGCATATGGCGCGGTCGCGGGCTCTGGCGCATCGATCACCCACAACATCTCCGGGCACACGCAGGGACGGATCGGCAACTATGCCGACGTGCAGGCAGGCAGGATCAACGCCATCGTAGGAAACGCGCTGGACGGTCACACCTTTGTCGACGCCAAGACCGGCGGGATCGCCTCGGGCGCAAGCTCGAATACCGATACGGTGATCAACTTCACTGCGGAAATGATCATTGGCCACGATGCCTCTGTCGAGACGACGGACCGCACCGGAAACCTCAAGCTCAAGACCGAGAACACGCTGCAGCAACAGGATCGGGTCAAGCTGGTCACCGGCGGCGCGATTGCCGGCGCGGGTGCCTATGGCTCTCTGACGGCTGACAACCTTGTATCGAAGATCGTCGTTTCGGAAAATGCCCATATCGCGGCGGCCGGCACGCTGGAATTCGAAGCCACGGGCATCGGCAACACAGACCTGCAGTCCTACAGCGAAACCTTCGGGGCAGCCACGGTTGCCATCGGGACCGCAAGAACCATCGTGACACCACTGCAGCAGATTCTGCTGCTGAACGGATCCAGCACGATTGCCGAGGGGAACATGTACCTGTCTGCCGGGTCCGACAAGGATCTGGTCCTGCCGAGCCAGGACTATTCCTCACGCGTCGACAACTTTGCAGGATCGGCGATCCCGATCAGCGATCTGAAGACGGTGGCGCTGTACCAAGCTGACAATATCGTCCATGTTTATTCTGGCGCGCATCTGGAAAGCTACGCCAACATCGATCTCAATGCAGATGGCTGGGGCGATGTCGGCGTGACCGGCGTTGCCAAGGCAACCAACTGGACTTCGGCCGTTGGCGATGCGCTTGGGGGCGGCTCTGTCGGGTCCGGCAACGGGGCGCGGCGGGCGGAATCGTTCGGCTCGGTGATCAACGACGGTGACGTCGTGACCGGCCAGCGCCGCAACCGGATTCTGGTGACACGGGTGAATTCTTCCGGCGAGACCGTGGTGGATGACGTCACGCCGACGGCGACCGGCTACCACACGACCAAGGATGAGAATGGGAAGACGACCATTTCCTTCACGCGGACGCAGACCGGCCTAGAGGCCCCGCAGTTCATCGAGATTCAGCAGGCCAGGGCCAACCTCGAGATCTATTCGGCCTCCAACAACCAGACCCTCAAAGGGTTCTACACTGATCAGATCGCGCGGCTGGAAGAAGAACTGCTGGCTCTTGGTCTGGCCGAGCGCCGCGGCGACGCCGTCGTGCCGCTTTCCCCGGTTGTTGAAGTTGTCACAATCGCTCCGGTGAACGCTCAAGCCGGGCGTGTGCGGGTGCTGGCCGACTATATGCAGGGCAGCGGGACGTTCAACGTGCCCAAAAGCGCGCGGATCGAGATCCTGCACAACTCGCCTGGCCAACTGGTGATCTCGGGGATGAGCATCCCGATGTTCAACGGGGGCATCTACTTCAACGGCACCGATGTGACGTTTAACTCTGCCGACACGGCGGCGGTCAACGCAAAGATCATGGCTTCGAACGCCTTCGACCGGGACCAGAACAACCAGACCTACAACGGCGACGACAATCTCGGACGCTATGCCGGCAGCACGCCGGATGCGAACTTCAGCTACATTGACGGCACTTTGGGGACCGACAACAGCTGGCCCGAGATCATAATAAAGGTCGGCAACATTGCACTTTATGCCGATCCGACAACCGGCGCGGTGCCGCCCGCCCAGTCGATCACCATCAAAGGCAGTATCATTGCCCCGACTGCCAAGCTGACGATCATCAACCCATCGAACGGCGGTTCGATCCTGATCACAGGTGAAGTGCAGGTCAAATCCATGATCCTGCAAGCAAAGTCGTCGATCAGCATCTCTGGTGTGCAGCAGTCTCACGTCGGCGGCGATCCGCTGGGTTCTTTCGCCAGCAAGTATGGCGTGGGCACCAGCGCGGCATCGGTCACTTCACGGGATGACTATGCCTCGCCGGTCGACTCGAGCGCGCCGAACATCCAAGCCGATATGGTCTCAATCGATGCCGAGTACATCAACTTGGACGGCTATATTCAGGCTGGCAAGAAGACCTTCGATCTTGAGCTGACGGCTGACATAGCAAACCAGATCAAGGCCGCACAGCGTGGTGGGACGAACTACACGACCCTTGAAACCGACTCGGCCTCTGATTTCACGCTGATTTATGATCGGCAGGCAGCTCAGTTGATCGTGAAACCCCTGCGTCCAGGCGGCGGCGTGGTCGATCTGACCGGCCACATTACCAACACAGGGTATGGCCGTGTCGCCGCAAACGCGGGCTATCCCGAGATCACGATCAACAACGATCTCGACATGGGCCAGTTTGACACCAAGTGGACGCTGGTTGTCGAAGATCTGGATGCCGACCGGCGCGGGGTCGGGCAGATCAAGATTGCCGACAAACAGAAGAACCTCGCGTTGCTTTACACGGTGAATGCGGACGGGACCGTGAAGCAGGAGACGGAACGCTTGTCTGGTGGAGGCTATGTCCTCACGACCATAGCGCCGCTTGGTGCAAAATCGGCCATCTCGCAAATTCCCGACTACACGCCCCAAACCGGCCTGCGCTACGGCTGGGCGATCGGCGAAGCATCCCGGACGCGCGAAACCGCCCGTTGGGAGACATCCGGATGGGCCGGCCTCATCAACCTTGGATCGAACTCGATCCCGGTTGCCCCTGTCAGCCAGACCTTGTCGGCAGCGCTTGTGCCAAACTCGAACTACTTCTTTGTATCGGCGGGTGAGCAGGCCTATACCTATTCTCGCGACGATGTCGTCACCGAAGCGACTGACTGGAACCAGACCTACTATAACGTGCGGTCCACTTGGTACGGCAAGAAGACCTATACCTATCAGTACAACCGCGACGTCGGGCACTTCATCACCCACACCCAAACGATCCGGGCCGACTATCCGATTGACATCGATTTTCTCTACAATTCACAGGGCAAGATCGACATCCACGCTGGTCAGGCAGATCTGATTGTCGATGGCCGTCTGTCGAACACGCTTGGTGAAATCACCCTGCAATCGCTGGGCAACATCACGGCCAAAGCGGCCACCGATCCGAACTCGCCGACCGGGAGTGGCCAGCCGAAGGCCAATATCATGGCGCGCCAGATCTCGCTCACGGCGGGCGGGACCATCGGTACGGGCAGCGTGGCGCTTCCCGTCACGATCAGCACGCCATCGGACCCCAACAGCGGCACGCCTGCAGACGGGGCTGGCGGCAACTACTTCCGGCTTAATGCAAGCGCAGGCGGCGCCATCAACTTGCGCCAATATGTTGGCGTGCTGCGTCTTGGCGCTGTCAACAGCACAGCCCAAGGTACACAGGTTGTTCTGAGCGGTGACGATGGCATCGTGCGGGCTCTGGGTGGATCTGAATTGATCACCGGCGGTTCCATTACGCTCAACAGTGCAAAGGGCGGCATTGGCAGATCGGCCGCAGATGCAGACATCCGGATCAACACCGGCGTCACGTCGGACGACAAGCTGAACGTCCAGGCAAATGGCGACGTCTATGTGCGCGAAATCAACGATGGCAACAGCTCACGTACCGACGATCTGCGTGTCAACCTGATCGATGCTCCGGGTCAGATCGTGTCGATCAACGTCGACAACGGCAGCTTGATCGATGGAAATGGCAAGCAGGCTGTCGACACCCGTGCCGTGTCCGAACTGATGGGGACGGTCTGGACCGATATGCAACTGACCGCCGATACCGGCGCCAATAGCAAAGTCGAGGAAGCCAAGACCCAACTGCGCGCCTCAAAGACGCGGGATTATGCGGCCTACTGGAACTGGCGCGCGACGCAGGACGGGGCTTACGAGAGCTACTGGTCCACCCGAGCGGTGCAGGAACAGGCAGACGGCCTAACTTCCGTCTTGGCGGGCACGACCGACATCATCTTCACGGCGGAGCGCGAGGCGGAACTTCTGTCCGGTTACCGGGCCGAAGTTCTCAAAAATCTGAGCCCGAACTGGGGTCTCGTGAAAGGCAATGCAACGGCCGGTACCACCGTCGACGTAACATGGGGCGCCACAATGCATTCCGTGAAGGTCGATGCGTCCGGACATTGGACGGCGTCGTTCACGAAGACGGAGATGGCCCCGGTCGACGCCTCCAAGTCGCCCACGCTCGGGGCAGGGGCGACGCTGGTCTCTCACCTCAACGGCACGACCGATGCAGAAGTCGACCGCGTGGCGCAGGCGCTGCTGGCGGCCTACAGATCGCGCGCCACGGCGGAATTCCGTCTGCTTGACGGCGTTTTCGGGCTGGCCACCTACGGAGCCGTTGCCGGAACTGCCGCTGTCGGGGCTTCGGTCTCGGTGACATGGGGCACGGCGGTCCGCAGCGTGACAGCGGATGTCAATGGCCGCTGGTCCGCCGCCTTCTCGCAAGATGAGGTCGGTGCGCTAGATGCCAACCTTGAGCCTTCCGTGAACAGCGGGACGGTCAAGTCCGCGACACGTGGCGTATTCAATGGTGACTTCACATCCTCGCTTTACCTCAGCTCCGTCATGGCGAACGACGGTACGCACAAGCTTCTGCTAGAGGCGGCCGATACCGTTTCGCTGTTGCAGTCCTACACTGAAAGCGCCGTGAGCTCGACGGATGCCACGGCGACCTTGGTCCGAGCGGCACCAACGGCGCTCGCTACCGCCATCTCGACATCGAACCTGTCGGTCAGCACATTGGTGAACTCGCGGTCCCAACAGTTCCTCGCGTTGGCCTCGCAATTCGCTGACAGCACCTATGCAACGCTGGCGGGGACGGGCACGCAGAACGCGGCAGTAACGGTCGTCTGGAACGGTGTCACGAAGACAACCAACGTCTATGCCGACGGAACCTGGTCCTTGGCCTTCACCAAGAACGAGATCGGGAATACGGCGACAGAAAGCAGCGTCACGGCAACCTCCGGTCTCACTTCGGTCACATCGCGCGCCATCGCAGCCGTCAACATCGGATACGTTGTGCCACTGACCACTGTTGAAACCGCGACGGTGGAAAGCTCGATCAGGGTCTGGACGTCTGACGAACTGGTCTATGGTCTCGGCGCAGGCCTTCTGAAGCCGGTGACCGACACAAACACGGCCATCGAAGACGCCAACGTGATCGCCGGTGCCTTCTACTTCCACGCCTTGGGCAATGTCGGCGTGACCGCTGGTCAGCAACTGATTGACTTCAATCAGGCTCTGTCGGGACCGGATCGGCTGCTGCTTGCGGCAGCCGAGCGGCGCGACGTCAACTTCCTGACCACTGACCGCATCGCCGCCAGCGTGGACTTCAAGGTCACGGGCAACAAGCTTGTCCGGCGCGCTGGCACCACGGGGACGGCCTTCAACACGATCTTCAAAGCGGGCGACGTGCTGCAGATCGAAGGCAAGACGTCCAACGCGACCGAAAAGCAGTTCTTCACCGTCCAGTCTGTCAGCGCGAACGAGATCGCCTTCACCTCGAACGGTCGCAAAGTGACCAGCCTTGATTTCAATGTGTCGGTCTATCTCTCGGCGATAGCGTTGAATCCAATGGGCAATGATGCCAGCGCCATGGTGACCATCGATCCATCGAAGCTGAATCGCATCACTTTTGTCGGCGGTGCGAAGTTCACCGATTTCGCGGTGGGTGATTCCATCAGCCTCACCAACTTCTCGGGTACTGCCGTTGGCATCACAATGGACAGCAAACGTCCTTCGTCCAACGTCAACACCGTGGTAACACCCTTTCATGTCACCGCCATTGCGGCTGACGGAACTTGGGTCGAATTCGCCGAGACGCTGCACGCAGAAACCGAGATCGCAATCAACCTGCGTCAGATCGTCCAACTGTCCTGGATTCAGATTCAGCTGCGCGATGACTTCAACGTCACCGTCAGCGACGGTGTTTCGGGCAGCGCGGGCGGCGACGTCTTCGTCAGTTCGGAAGGCACGATCAAGCTGGGTGCCGTAACGGCGGGCGCTTCGGCCCGCATAAAGGCAGGGGAAAGCCTGGAGAGCCTGCTGAGCGGTACCGCGGACAATCTGGTGGCACAAAACAGCATCGTCTTCGAAGCCTCGCAAGGCGACATCGGAACCGGGCCAGCCCGGTTGTGGTACGACATCCTGAGCGGCACGGACGACATGACCGCCCGCGCCAATGGCGATATCTGGCTGGGCGAGACGCACGGAGACGCGCGGATCAGCACGATCTATTCCAAGACGGGCGATGTCGACTTCAAAGCGATCGGAACAAACGCCTCCATCATCGATTCCGCCAACACCGACTATGTGAAGATCGAGGCCAACGACATCCGTCTGTGGTCGACGGCCGACATCGGCAGCTCTGACAATCCGTTCGAGATCGAAGCGCGTGGCGATGGTTCGACAGCGGGAACGGGCTGGGTGACGCTGACGGCGGGCAACAGGCTTGGAGACGATATCTTCGTCAGCGAGCAGAACGGCGACATGGTGCTGCGCAACGTCTATGCGGGCGGTGACGTCACCTTGGTGGCAGATGTCAGCATCCGCGATGGCGTAGACATCGTCAATCCGACCGACCCGACAAGCGCGGACGACACCACGACGCCGTCGCTTCCGGGGACGGACATCACGGCAAACTCGATCACGCTGACCGCTCTGGCTGGCTATATTGGTCAAGCCGGCAATGATCTCGACATCGACATGTCGCATGGGGCGGATGGCGTGCTGACCACTTGGTCGGCAATCAACACCTATTTGATCGAGACGCATGGCGACATTCGGATCAACACGATCGGCACCACCGATCCGGTCAAACAGGTCAGCGCGGTCACTCTGTCCGGCACTTACGCGGCTGGCGACCGTATTGTGATTTCGCTGGGCGCGGATCAGGCATTCTATGACGTCGTGGCCGCGGATATCCTCGGCGGCGGTGGCTCAGCCGCGACCTTGAACGCGATCGTGGCCAGACTCGTCGCCATGATCAACACGACGCCTGCGTTCATTGCTCAGGCGGTCGCTGCCGCGACTGACACAACAGGCGTCTTGAATGTGACGGCGAAAGTCGGAGGTGTGACCCTGGTCGTGGCTGCGACCCGCAACAACGCGACCGCGGGCATCACGGAAACCAACGTCACCGATATGGGGGACGGCAACACAGCATTCGTGACAGCGGTCGATGGCTCGATCTTCAACGGGGCACCGGTCGGAACATCGAATGTGACGGGTGGCAGGGCCTTCCTGTCCGCATCGCGCGACATCGGCGCGATCGACAATCCGATCCAGACCAGGATCGGAACGCTGCAAGGGGAATCCACCGAAGGCGACACCTATCTGGTCAACTACGGCAATCTGGTTGTTCAACAGTTCTATGGTCTTGGTGGCGATGCCGGCATCGCCATGAAGGCGGGTGGCCAGATGCATCTGACCGCCATGAGCCCGATCACGATTGCATCTGACGTCATCGCCTCGGGGAGCATCCTCTACACGGCGGCTGACAGTTCCGCGCAGAATCGTGACAACATCACGGTTCTGAGTGGCGTGACAGTTACATCAACTGCTGGCGCGGTGATCCTGCGGGCGGGCGATAACCTGACGATCCAGTCGGGTGCGACGGTCGAGGGCCAGACCGGCTTGATGTTCTACACCGATATCGGTGGCGACATTGATCCGGCGGAAGGCGGCAATATCACGATCGCGGGAAACCTGATCTCTGGAGCTGGCAAAGTCTATATGGAGACCGGCGAGCAGGCCGATACCGTGCTGTTCGACACGACGGCCACCTACGATTTCGGCAATGAGCCGCAAGCCGGTGTGATGAACGATTTCGTTCTCAACACCAAGGGTGGCGACGACACCGTCATCGTCAAAGCGAACCTGTCGGCAGATCATATTGTCATTTCCACCGGCACCGGAACTGACACGCTGACCACTTCGGGAAGTCTGACCGCAATCGGCGTCTATCAAGGTGTCGGCAAAGACCGGCTTGGTGGCGATGTGCGCATCGACATGGGCAATGACGGCGATGCCCATGATACGATCAACTTGAACGGCGCGGTGACTGCGGCACGTGACGTGGTGATCACCAAACTGCCGAGCACGGAACATTCTGTGCTGATCGGCACCGCGAAGGATACCGATCCGTTGGAACTGTCGGTTGGCGAAGCCGGGCAGGTGAATGTCACAACCCTGATGGCCAATGGCGATATCCGGGTGAAGTTCACGTCCCAGATCGGCGATCCGGTCGTTGCCCTTACGGGGACAAACGCCAACGTGCCTTACACCTTGCGCGTCGTCTCTTATGATCCGACCGGTTTCACCTTCCGGGTGGAATACTGGCAAGGTCAGGTGACCCATCTCAATCAGCCGATCTCGGTGAACTGGCTGGCGGTCACATCAGGGGTTCATCTTTTGCCCGGCGGCCGCCTGATCGAGGCGGGTCGGCGGCAGGCCAACCAAGTCACGCAGACTGTCAACTTCAACTCCGGTTTCACGCAGGTGCCGGTCGTGCTGACCTCGGTTATGTCGAGCCCTACAACCGGCGCGGAAACCGTGGACTCGGACGCCTTCGCGATCACGCAAGACGGCATGTCGGTTCGCCTGAAAGAGGCCGATGCCGGCAACAACAGCGTGGCAACCGATACCCTTGGATACATTGCCATCTCGTCAGGGACTGATGCTGCAACAGGTTCCGTTCTGCTGTTCGACGGCGCGCTCACGCCAGCGGCCAAGAGCTTTGCTTTCGGCCAAATCCTTGGGAATGCAGTGGTTCTGGCCGATCGCCAGACACTGAACGAAACGGACGCGGGTCGAACGGTCATCAACGGGATCGGTGCGAATTCCGTTTCGTTGACCTTTGCGGAAGATCAGCCCGATGGCGTCCATGCCGGTGAAACGGTCGGCATCCTTGCGGTTCCGAAGGGGACCTTCCCGGTCTCTGCCATCAGCCCGGACCATACTGAGTTGGTCGATGTAGGTGACCGGGTCACGGTCGAACGCGATGGCAGCGTTGAAATCTATGTTTACCAAGGGACCAGCGCCGCCTCGATCGACCTTGCGGGGACGGACTATAACGACCTCGGCTTGTGGAAAGCCCAGACCGATGCGGCAACGCATAACGGGTCTCTGACCCTGACAACCACAAGTGGCGGCGCGATCAGAAGCGGACGTGACGTTTTGGTGCGGACCGGGGGCGGCGCGGATGTGCTGACCATCAGCGGCACCATCGACGCGGCCCGCGATGCGCTGATCCAGACGGATCAGGGTGCGGATCAGATGACGACGACGGTACAAATCAAGGCCGGTCGCGATCTGGCAATTGAGGCCGGTGGTGGAACGGACAGTCTCATCTTCGGTGCGGCTCTGACCACGATGACGGGCTCCTTGACCGTCGACCTGATGATGGGGGACGAAACCGGTGCGGCACCGACGCCGAACCGCCAGATCTTGACCATGACTTCCGGCGGCATGACGGCGGGGACGCATCTGCTGCTCAACGCCTCGGGCTCAGTCGGTGCGGATATAACGCTGACCGCAAATGCATCCGCGGGCGACGATATGACCTTCCGCACCGATCGCGGTGCGGACGTAGTGAAAATCACCGGCAATCTGCAGGCCGACAACGTCCTGTTGAGCCTGGGTGCAAACAACGATGCGCTTGCGATCACTGGAACAGTGAAATCGATTGGAGGCACGGATTCGACCACGAACTCCAATGCGACCTATGGGGACATCACTTTCGATTTCGGCAACGATGCCGACACCGCCGATAGCCTGACGCTGGTCGGCTCCTTGACTGCCAAGCGCGACCTGCGCGTCTTCAAGCTACCCCAGACGACCTATACGGTCGACTTGGCGACGTCTCAGACCCAGAAAGTTGCGAAAAACGAAACGGTGACACTGCACGGCACGTCGGGTGCCTTGATTTACCGTTACATCGGGTTCTCGGCCAAGTCCTTCGACCTGAGCGATACCTCAATCTACAATAACACTGCCTTCTGGCAGGCAGCCGATAACTTCTCTCAAAACACAGGCGATCTGACGGCGGACCTGTCCGGCAGAGGCACTGTTCAGGCTGGCCGTGACATGCTTGTCTGGACTGGTGGTGGTGCGGACTTGTGGAACACCGCCGGCGTGACGCAAGTCGAACGGAACATCACGTTCCGGATGGACCGCGGGCTTGACCGCTTTGTCACCACTGCGGATGTCGTGACCAAAGCGGGTGCCATCTCGTTCCTGATGGGCGACAGTCCGGCCACCGATCGCGGCCCCTTCGCCAACAAGGACGCGCCGCCGCAAGAGGTTGTCTTCGAGAAGAAGGCCGTGCTCACGGCCGCGACAGACCTTCTCGTGTCCTCCAGCGCGCAGGGCGACTTTTTTGTGCTGGCCACTGGCGCCGTCAGTGCGGGGCGCGACATCTCGATCCATTCCGAGGACGGACGCGACGTTTATACCTTCGATCAGACCCTGACGGCCGGACGCAATCTGCTTGCGCAAACCGGCACGGAGACCGACCGGTTCAAGGTGGGAAAAGGAATCGAAGCGACGAGGGGTTGGATCGAAGTTGACCTGGACATCG
Source organism: Paracoccaceae bacterium (assembly GCA_947453525.1). Lineage (GTDB taxonomy): Bacteria > Pseudomonadota > Alphaproteobacteria > Rhodobacterales > Rhodobacteraceae > Stagnihabitans. Next base: position 24,533 of record CANGHD010000004.1, read on the forward strand.
GCAACGAGCGCGATTTGACCCTACCGCAGGTCCTTGAAGTGACCGACGGGCCGATCACGACTGGCACCGGTCTTCTGATCACAGCAACCGGCAAGAGTTCGGTTGCAATCACCGCGACGGGTCCCGTGACAACAGGAACCTCGGCAACGATCAGCACGGGGACTGGCGACGAAGACCTGTCCTTCACGGGCGATTTCCTGATCGGGACCGACCTGAAGGTCTACACCTCGGGTGGGGCGGATTCCGTTTTGTTCGACGGCAATCTGACAACAGGCGGCCTAGCCCTGTTTGATCTCGGCACCGGTCGGTCATCTTCGCGGGCCGGCAGCGCAACCGCACAGGACATCTTCCATGCGACCGGAGATCTGACTGTCGGCACCTCCATCAGCCTGTTGAAAACTGGCGTCAATGCCGCGGCAATGACGCTGGACGGCAAGCTGGTTGCTGGAAGCTACATCCTGGCCAGCACCGGCAGCGGTGATGATACGCTGACCTTCAACGACACCGTGACGGCGGGGACCGATCTCAGCGTCACGACCGGCGGCGGAGTTGACCGCGCCACCTTCGTCAAGGCGGTGCGATCGGTCGACGGCAACATGCTGTTCGACTTCGGGCTGGTCGATGCCGATAGCGCTCAACTGGTTCTGTCCGACACGGTTCGGTCAGGCGGCAACCTGACCATCACCAACATCGGAAATGGGGGATTTACGACCAGCATTGCCAAGGCCGTGACGGCCTACGGCAATGTCACAATGGACACAGGTGACGGCTGGGACGTCATCGATTGCAAGGCCATTGTGACCGCGGGCGGTGACCTCACTGTGACGATGGACGGTGGCGGAGACGCCGTAAGACTGGCGGCGGGCGCAGGCTTTGTTGCAAAGGGCGATGTCAGTATCAACATGGGCGACTTCGACGGCATTGCCGACGAGATTTCTCTCGGCGGCGCGGTGACCGCGGGTGGCGCGTTGCACCTGTCCAACAAAGGTGCCGGTGCGACCACTTTGAACGCGACCGGAGCCAACCTGAGCGCAGGCAAGGGCGGCATCTTTATTGAAACGGGCGACGCCGGTGACAGCGTCGGTCTGACCAACACCACCTTGGCAAGTGCCGGCGGCATAACGCTGGATCTCGGCGGTGGCGACGATGTATTTTTGATCGTGAATACCACCGTGACCGCAGTGGGTGATCTGACCCTTCGCTTAGGCGCGGGGGCGGATAAGATCGGCGTGCAGGGCGGGACTCTGTCCGCAGCGCATGACATCTTCAATCTTGGCGACGGCGACGATCTCTTGGTGCTGACCGATCTGGCAGGCCTGCACGGCGCGGCCAGCATCCTCGGTGGTCGCGGCTCGGACACGATCAACGTCATCCGCCTGCCAGGCCAGCAATCCGCCGACAGCCTGACGGTTGATGGCGGCGCGGGTGCTGACAGTGTCATAATCCAAACCTTCGGAAGCCTTGCCGGCGCTGGCATCAACTACGACATCGCTGTTCGCGACAGCGGGACGGGCACGTCCGCGGCCGATACACTGGATATCCGCGGCACGGATGATCCTGACCTGTTCCTCGTCCGCGATGGCGCGGTGGCCCTGCGCCATGGCACCTATGCCCAACTGGAAGGTGGCAACCTGCCCGCCGGCCAAGAGCGCATCCTCTATGATTCCGCGCAGGAAGGTCTGTGGCTGCGCAGCTTCGGCGGGGCCGACGTCGTGGCGCTGGACGATACGTCGACGGCAACCGTGGTCGATACCGGCACCGGCAACGACTATCTGCGTGTGGGTCAAATTTACGCCGTGAAGCCCGCCGAGAGCCTGTCGCAAAGCGGTGCCACCCTGTCGGGTGTGGCCACGCGGTCCGTTTCGGTCGGCTGGTTGTCCGAAGGCGTGTCGCATACCACACTGGTGAGCGCGGGGGACGGAGATGACCGGATCGAGGTCAACTCCAACCTTGGTGACATCAAGATCGAAGGCGATGGCGGCAACGATTCCGTCACGGTCCGCAGCTTTGCGGCCTCGGATGGTTCGGGCGCGCTGACGAATGGCACGCTTTCCCTCGCGGGAGGGGTCGGAAGCGACACCGTGACCCTGCGTGGCACGGACGGGGCAGACACCTATCTGGTCGAAGCCGCGCTGATCCGTGGCGCAGGCCGCAGCATCGCGCTTTCGGCTAGCACCGAAATCATCCGCCTCGATGCGGGTGCGGGGGATGATACGGTCAACGTCAACGCGACCCTCGTCAACACCTACACCGAAATCCTCGGCGGCCTCGGGTCGGACAGGATGTCGGTTGGTGCGGCCGTGACCGGTCTGCGCGCTTCTGCGGCGGATTCACCGGCGGCCGTGACGGTCGAAGTGACCGACGACGCGGCATGGCTTGCCGCAAACCGTGGCCCGGCAGCAGTGACCACGCTGGCTGTAACGGCGCTTTCCGTCGATGGCCCGCGCAAACTGGAGACCATCGCCGGGGCGCTGCGCTTTGACGGTGCGGGCCAGACGGCGGACACGTTCGGCCGACCGCTGATCATGGCGGACGAGACGGCTGCCCGTGGCGTGACAGTGTCGGTTGGCGATGACAGCACGGCGATTGACCGGCTGACCCTGCGCTCGGATGCGGGCAACGCGCAGAGCGGTGCGCTGAACACTGTTACCCTCAGCGGTCGCACCTTCCAGCAGATCACCGGACTGGATCAGCCCGACAATGGGGTGACGATCCAGACGGCGTCCGGTCCGCTGACCCAAGCCAAGGGCATCCTTGCCACGGCGATGGAAGTGACCGAGATTCTGCTGGGGGCGGGCAAGGACAGCTTCGCCCTTGGCAACCTGGCGCAGACATCCGACAATGCCACGGCCACCGAACTGGTGGTTCTGCAGGCCGGCGGCGGGGATGACACCATCACGGCGCTGTCCGTGCTGGGACAGCAGGCGCTGGTCCTGTACGGCGACGGCGAACGCGGCGAGGCGTCTTACGCGATCAAGCCCATTGGTGCGGATACGTTCGATCTGTCCAAGCAGACGTCGGGCGTGATCCTTGTTGATGGCGGTGCCGGAGCCGACTCGATCCTTGGCGGTGCCGGAACCCTCGTTGCCTTGGGTGGCGAAGGGGCTGACACACTGCAGGGTGGCACGGGTACGACCATGTTGGTCGGTGACGCCACGCTTCTGCTTGACCGAACAACCGCACGAGTTCGGATTGATGCGGCGACAAGCGCGGGCAACGACCGGGTCACCGGCGGCGCGGGCACGCAGATCCTTGTCGGCGATAACCTTGTGACGGATTCCTTCGCCGTAGCGACGCTGCGTCCGCTCAGCCTCGCCTCCACCGGAACCGGTGGGGCGGACATCATCTCTGCGGTCTCTGCGGCGGCCATCATCCTTGCCGGGGGCGGTGCGGATACCGTCACGGCGACAGGCGCCCAGGTCATTCTGGGCGACACCGGGACCGTCACCTTGTCGGCAGCGGGCCGCGTCTTGCGGGCCGTTTCAGACGGCGCTGCGGGCGGTGCTGCCGACAGCATCACCTTGGCCAGTGCGGGCGGGGTGGTCATTGGCGGCGATGGCGCGGATGTCATCTCGGCAAGCGGCGGGATCAACATCCTTCTGGGCGACGATGGCGATGTCACCTTCGCCGCAACCGGGGCTGACCGCGTGGAATCCCTTTGGTCCACCCGGTCCGGAGCGGACACGATCACCGGCGGCGCAGGCCGCGACGTGATCCTCGGCGGTGGCGGTTCGGACGTCATCACGACGGGCGAGGGCGACAACATCGCCTTTGGCGACCACGGCATCCTGTCGGGTCTGGCGGCACATATCGCTGCGGGTCTGACCTTGCCGAAAGAGAATGGCAGCCTCGTGATCCTCGCCTCGGCCACGGATGACACCATGGGCGGCGGCGACCAGATGACCGGCGGCGGTGGGCGTGACCTGCTGATCGGCGGGCAGGGTGGCGATACGATCCTCGGCGGTGCCGGAGCGGATGACATCATCGGCGGCCACTTCGTCGATGTTGCCCGTCAAGACGCGTCCACGCTGGCTTTGGCCGACGGCAACAACGTGATTGACGCCGGAGCGGGCGATGACGTGGTTCTGGCGGCCCATGGGCTTGTCCAGATCAGCGCCACCGGCCTTGATGCGCGGCTGCTGAACGCAGGTGGATCGGCGGCAGCCGATCCGACCGGGCGTCTGGCGCGGCGCATCCTGTCTTATGCCGACCCACAAGCGACGGCGGGACGGTACGGAACCACCATCGTGGCGGGCGGTGCTGGCAACGACATGCTGTTCGGCGGCGAAGGCAACGACCTTCTGCTTGGCGATCAAACACTGGTCTTCTCACCCGGCGGAACGCTTGACGCGCGGATCGGGGCCAATCCATCGGTCCTGACCGGCAGCGCGGCTTACGACTATCTGCTGGCGACCAAATCCACGGCATGGACAGCCGTGCGGTCGGCCACGACGAAGGGCGCGCAGTCTTTGATGCAGCGCTCGGTCGAGGGCGGGAAAGAATGGCTCTTCGCCTCGGCGGCTGCGGCGGATGGCGGCGCAGGGGACCTGGTGATCGTGCGCTCCGGTGCGGGCGGATTGCCTGCAACCCCCGGTGCCGATTACATTGAAGGTGGTGCGGGTGACGACGTTCTGATCGGTGGCGCAGGCGCGTCCGATCTGATCGGCGGCAGCTCCAGAACCTTCGGGGCGCAGATCGCGGCATCGGCTTCGGCCAAAGCCGCGGCGCGTCTGGCCGGGTCTGATATGCTGCTGTCAGGCAATGCCGATCTGAAAACTGCACCGGTGGCGGGCTCTGCCCTCTTGTCGGGCAACGGCGACATCTGGAAGATCGTCAACGGCAACCAGTTCGCGACGGTTGGTACGGTGACGGGCGTCACGCAGGCGATCATCAAGCGCGCCATCGAGATCGCCGAAACGGAGCCTGATCCGCTGGCGATCTCGCGGCTCTTCAGCGCGTCCAAGGGCGATTACGTGGTGGCGACGCAGGTCGCCGACCGGACTTATGGCGATCAGTCTGCCGGACGGTCGGGTGTCAATGGCAGCGGACAAAGCACCATCGTGACCAGCCGCAAGGTTGACCTGACGCAACTGGTCAATGTCATTGACCGAAGCGGGCCACAGATCAGTGCGGCAGGCTTCGATGCCGCTGCAGCAACCGTTGTGTCCTCGGCGGCCAAAAATGCCAGTTCGAACGCGGCGGGACCGCTGTATCTCTACAGTGCTGCCACGGGCAGCTTCAGCTCGACGACGCCAAGCAAGCGGCCCGTCAGCTCCGGGGCAAGTGGTGTGACCGAAGTTGCAACCACGTCCACCTCGAGTACTGGCTACTTCTACGTCGACAACACCGGCGCCACCTGGTTCTACGGCAGCGTTCCGGTCTCGGGCGGTGGCGGATCCACGGGCGGCGGCGGGACGGTTGATCCGAACATCACCGGCATCGGCATGTCAGGCAAGTTCACGATCACACCGGCCGATGTCGGCAAGGCTGTGCGGGTTGAATTCGGTGCGACCATCAACAACGCCGTCGTGGCGTTGACGGGGACCCAATCCAATGGCGATCCCTATACGTTGCGGATTATCGATCGTGACGCCACTGGCTTCTCGGTCATTCTGGATGAGTGGGAGTATCAGGACAATCAGCGTGCCAATACGGAGACCATCAACTGGATGGCTGTTCAGGCCGGTGTCTATCAGCTGGCCGACGGGCGCCTGCTTGAAGCCGGTACCATGGTGACGGATGCCAAGGGGGCAGACCTCGCCTTCACAGCGAAGTTCGCCAGCGCGCCCGTTCTGATGACCTCAGTGATGTCGAACTATCGCAAAGAAGCCGTGAACAGCCGTCTGACCTCGGTCAGTGCGACCGGCGCAAACGTGTTGCTGGAGACAGAAAAGGCCCGTGCAGGCCAGTCAGGCACAGAGTTGGTCGGCTACATTGCCATCGCACCGGGTGCGGGCGTGCAGCGGATCGCTGCTGCTGTCGACTCGACCAAACGCAGTTTCACGATTGCAGGAAGCTTCACCAACCTTGTGGTCCTTGCGGAAGAGCAGACGTCATTGGAAACCGACCCTGCCATTGTAAAGATATCGGGTGTCTCCGGTTCCCAAGTGCAGCTCTTCCTTGAAGAGGATCAATCTGTCTCCCTCGATACGTCACACAAGAAGGAAGACCTTGGCATCATCGGGCTTGAAGCCGGTGCGGTCAGCGGCGTCCGCAAGAGCGACGCTGCTTACGTGCCCAAATCAGTGCTTGACCAACTTGGTGCCGCGAGCGCGACCGACGCACCGGTCGTCGGCTCTGCCGGCGTGGTCACCGTGGCGGCGGCCTCGGTCGGCCAGGCGATCCGTGTCGATTTCGGCAGCCGGATTGACAACGCGGTTGTTGTCCTGACCGGGACGGCATCCCCCACCGACGACCCCTATACCTTGCGCATCCTGTCGCGTGATGCGACCGGGTTTACTTTCACGGTCAAGGAATGGGAGTATCAGGACGGTACGCGGACAGCACCCGTGACGGTCAACTGGCTGGCCATGTCGGCAGGTGTCTACACAATGGCGGATGGCCGCGTCATCGAAGCCGGGACTATGTTGGCAGACGAATCTGCCGGCGCAGTCAGGTTCGCGACAACCTTTTCCGACGCACCGGCAGTGGTAACCTCGGTCATGTCGTCAATCGACCCGACCGCGGTTGACTCAAGCCCGATCAGTGTGACCGCTGCCGGCTTTGAGGCGCGGCTTCAGTCTGAGGAAGCCCGTCTGGCCTTTGACCGATCTCAGGAGTTGGTGGGCTACATCGCCTTCGGTTCTGCGAAGAATGTAGAGTTCCTGAAGACCGCCAGTGACTTCGGCACGAACGTCGCCTTCGACACGTCACTCGGTGCGCCCGTGGTTGTGGCGGATACCCAGACCCGCAGGGATCCGGATCCGCAATCTACCATGATCTGGTCCGTCTCGACGAAAGCGGTAAACCTCTTCCTCAGCGAAGAGACGTCCCTCAGCCCAGACCGCAAACGGACCCCGCTCGACACGATCGGGTTTGCAGCCGTCTCAAGCGGTTTGATGCGAGGCACAAGAACCGGTTCTGCGGCGCTGGTCACGGCGGACCAGATGGCCGCTGCCAGCAAGGCAGGGTCCGCTCTTGTGGCGCAGCAAACTGCGGCGATCGGGGCTTCGGGAAAAGTGACAGTGACGCCTGCGCAAGTCGGGGTCGCAGTGCGTGTGAACTATAGCTTGGCGATCGAAAACGCCGTGGTCGTTCTTACCGGCACGACGAGCAGCGCAGCCGATCCTTATACCCTGCGCGTCCTGTCCCGTGACGCAAATGGCTTCACATTCATGGTCGAAGAGTGGGAGTATCAAGACGACAAGCGCGTCACACCGGTGACGGTGAACTGGGTTGCTGTGGCTGCGGGCGTTCATCGCCTTGCTGATGGCCGGATGGTAGAGGCAGGGACCATGCTAGCCGACCAATCCAGCGGAGACGTGGTCTTCTCTGCCGGGTTCACCTCGGGTCCTGCGGTGTTGACTTCTGTCATGTCGTCGTTTGATGGCACCGCCGTGGATTCTAGCCCGCTCGGGATCACCGCGACCGGCTTCTCGGCCAGACTGCAATCCGAGGAGGCACGCGCCTCGGTCCCGCGGTCGAAGGAACTGGTGGGCTACATCGCCTTCGGAATTGGTGGCACAACGGTCCGGACGATCGAGTCCACCGGCACTGCGCAGCCAACCTCCTTCGGACGCACCTATAGGAACGCGGTTGTTGTGGCCGATACCCAGACCCAGCGCGATCCCGATCCGCAATCGGTGATGCTGGCAAGCCAGTCCAACACCGCAGCGGCGATCTTCATCGCCGAGGAATCGTCGCTCAGCGCCGATACCACCCGGTCTCAGTCGGACACGGTCGCCATGGTGGTGTTCGAGGCTGGATCCCTGCGCGGCCAAAAGCTCGGTTCGGCGGCCCTTGTAACGGATGCGCAGCTTGCGGCCGTCAAGACTACCCCCGCCTATCAGGCGATCGGGCAGTCTGGCACAATCGCAGTCACGGCAACGCAGGCGGCCTCTCCGATCCGTGTCACCTATCGCACGCCGATCGAAAACGCGGTGGTGATGCTGACGGGTTCGTACCAATCCGGCGATCCCTACACCCTGCGTGTGATCACCCGGGATAGTACGGGCTTCACCTTCGTGATCGACGAATGGGCCTATCAGGACAAGAAGCGCGCTAAAACGGAGACGATCCAGTGGGTCGCCATCGCCTCTGGCAGCTACCACCTGGCCGACGGGCGCACGATGGAAGTCGGGACAGTCGAATCCGACACCACCGCCAAAGCCGTGATATTTGCCAGCGGCTTCACGGCACCACCCGTTGTCGTCACCACGACGATGACTCGCAACGACACAAGACCGGTCGACAGCTCACCGACAGCGGTGACCAGAAACGGCTTCTCGGTTGCGCTGCAGGTCGAACAGAAGGGCCCCGCCACACATGGCAAGGAAACGGTCGGCTACATCGCCATCTCGGCGGGCGGATCGGTTCAATCGGGCCTTTCCTCGTTACTCAGTGTCTCCAGTTCCGCATCAACATGGACGCCGCCCGCAGGTATCGGACCCATGGTCGTCGTGGCCGACACCCAGACCCGCAACAAGGCGACGGCTGTCACAGTCAAACTCTCCTCGGTTGCGGCGAGCGGAGTTAAGCTCCTGCTTGAACAAGAGACTTCCGCAAGTACGGACGTTACCCATCCGACAGAGACGGTTGGCCTTATTGCTTTCCTTCAGGGGCTGATCTATGGCCGCAGGCTCTGAAGGGCTGCGCGTGACGGGGGGCAATCCACCGTCGAATGTCAGGCGCTGTGTGCAAGTAACATTGGCACTGCGGCTGATCTCCTTTCTCAAACGACGCATCGACCTGCGCACCTGGTTGCTTGCACTGAACAAGGAGCAGCGCGATGGATACTGCGTCTGAGGGGCGGCAGATCTCGAACGACTTTTGGGATCTGTCGAACGCGCTGCAGCGAGACGACCGACTTTCTGCATGGCTGGAGTCTTTGTCTGCGGCAGTGGCCGTGCCGGGAAGGCTGAGGCCTTTGCGCCTGTCGCTTCAATTCAAGGGAAGCCCGGAAATGGGCTGGCCCAAGGGTCGCCTGCCGTCGGATGCGGCACGGCGCGCCGCTGCCGAGGCACTTCTGCGGACCCGCCCAGCCTTGGCGGGGCACCTTCCGGGGCATGGGGAATCTGGGGCGGGGCCGACCGCGGTTGCAGTTCCGATCACGGTTCCCGGAGGCGATTCTTTGGTTCTGACCCTCGAGGCAGAGATTGCAGATTCCGAGGTGCTAAATCTGGCGATGACATCCCTCTGCCTGGCGATGGGCTGGGTTCCCGCGACTATGCTTGCCGAGCGTCGCAGCGATGAGACCGGAGCGGAACAGTCTGCTCTGTTGTCGCTGCGGGCTTTGACTGCCTTCATCGCGCATCACCGCTTCTCGGAAGCCGCGCGCGCGTTGATGACCCATCTCTCCGATCGCCACGGCTGTGACCGCGTTGCCTTGGGTCTCGCAAGCCGGGAGCACGTTCGGCTGGAAGCCATTTCGCACACGGGAACCTTCTCGCGCACTTTGGGCCTATCTCGCCGGATCCAAGCTGCGATGGAGGAGGCATTTGATCAGCAACGCGTCATCCACTGGCCCTTGCCCGAGGGGGACTCGCGGGACCTGCTCGTAGCGGCGCAGGCGGACCTCGTGGACGGCATATCCGATCGGTTTGTCCTCTCGGTGCCGTTGTTCGACGGGAAAGCCTATTGCGGCGTTATCCTCTTCGAGCGGACGGGGCGGAGTTTTACAGCAGAAGAATTGCGACGGATCGAAGCCTTATGCGCGCTGATGACACCGATCCTGCTCGAAAAGCGGGACAATGATCGCTGGCTCGTGGTCCGTGCCGTCAAATCCTTGCAAGGCGTTCTGGAACTTGCGTTCGGCCGAAGCCATTTGGTGATCAAGGTTTCGTTGCTTTCGGTCTTGCTGATCATGGGCGCGCTTGTGGTCCTTAAAGGTGACCGGACCGTCGTCGCCGAAGCCGTTGTGCAGGGCACCGAAGTCCGCACCATTTCGGCTCCCTTCGCCGGGTTCATCGCCGAAGCCCCATTCCGCGAAGGAGATCATGTCTCGAACGGTGACCTGCTGGTTCGGCTAGATGACCGTGATTTCACTCTTGAACTCACGCGTTTGACGGCGCTGCGCGGGCAGACCGAATTGGAACTGGACAAGGCAATGTCCGAACACAAACGCTCCGATGCCGCCCTGGCCGAATCTCGCATCCGCCAGAACGACGCCCAGATCGCCTTGACCCAGCAGCAGATCGCGCGCAGCAAGATTGTCGCAACCTTCGATGGAACCGTGATTTCGGGGGATCTGAGCCACACCATAGGCGGGTCCGTCGACCAAGGCCAACCTCTGCTTGTAGTTGCCCCCCTGACCGATTTCCGGGTTGACCTGATGGTCCCGGAGGACGCGGTCGACTTGATCAAGGCCGATCAGAGCGCTGCACTGAAGGTCGCTCCGCTGCCCGAACGATCCTATGCCCTGATCTTGCGCGAAGCCATGCCGGTGGCACGGTATGAAAATGGCCAAACGCGCTATCAAGTCGAGGCGCGCTTCGTCACGAGGCCAGGGGAACTGGTCCCCGGGATGACCGGAATTGCCCGGATCAACCTGGGCCGCGCCTCTCTGGCCGAGTTGTGGCTTGGACCCTTCTCCGATCGTCTGCGGCTGTGGCTATGGCGAAACATGGCGTTTTGACATGGCGACGGCCTTTCTTTCCTCGGACTGGTATCGGGTTGCTGACCTTCGGTTGCGCCGCCAAAGTCATATCCGGACGGTCCGGCACGTCTATCGTGGCGAGGCATGGCATGTCCTGCAAGACCCGCAGAACGGCAAAGTCCACAGGCTCGCCGAGACCGCATATGCCTTCTTCGCGCGCCTGGACGGGACGCGAACCGTGCAGGAAATCTGGCTGCGGCTTTGCGACTTGTTTCCGAAATGGCCGCCTTCGCAAACGGAAATCCTTCAGCTTCTGGCGCAGTTGCATGACAGCGACCTCATCATCGGAGACCGGATGCCGAACCTTGCAGAAATCGACCGGCGCGCCCGTACCGAAGAGCGTCGGACGTTCCTCAGCTACGTGAAAAATCCCCTGTCCCTCCGCCTCCCTCTATTTGACCCCGAACCCCTTCTCACGCGCACGGGTTGGATCGGTCGCAGTGTCTTTTCGGTCTGGGGCGGGATTGTTTGGACCCTGTTGCTTCTCGCGGCCTTGACTGAAGCCTTCATGAATTTCGGCACCGAGCGGTTGCCGAAATTCGAGCAGATCTCGACGGCATCGAACCTGGCCTATTTGGCCGTCGCCTATGTCTTGATGAAGGCATTGCACGAACTTGGGCATGGATGGGCGGTGAAGCGCTGGGGGGGCGAAGTGCGGGAGTTCGGCGTGATGCTGCTGGTCTTCTTTCCTGTGCCTTACGTGGATGCATCGCAGGCCACGTTCTTTCCCAACAAATGGCAACGGATGGTCGTCAGCGCGGCCGGGATCATGGTGGAACTCGCCGTCGCATCTTTTGCATTTCTTGTGTGGTTGGCCGCCGATTCCGGCACGCTGCGGACGCTGGCTTACAACCTGATGATGATCGGCGGCATCTCTACCCTGCTCTTCAATGGAAATCCGCTTCTGCGCTTCGATGGCTATTTCGTTTTCGCGGACTTCTTCGAAAGCCCCAATCTGGGCCAGCGGAGCAATCAGTATTTCTGGTATCTGGTCCGGAAGAACGTCCTGCGCGATCAGGAGACGCGGCCCCCCGTCATGGCGCCGCGCGAAGGGCTGTTCCTGTTCTTGTATGCGGCGATTTCCTTCGTTTACAGGATGTCGGTCCTTTTCTTCATCTCGATCTTTCTCGCGTTGACGATGCCGCTGATCGGCACGTTGATGGTGATCTGGAGCCTGTTCACTGCACTGGTCATGCCCTTGGCAAAGGGTCTTCGCTACCTTGCTGCCGATCCATCGATTGATCTGATCCGCGGTCAGGTCGTCGTGAAAGTCGGCGGCGCCTTCAGTGTCGTCCTTGCCTTCCTCTTCGTGCTTCCGCTGCCAAACATGACCGTTGCCGATGCAGTGCTTGAGCCCGGAAATGGCGGTCTGGTGCGGGTTCAGGGGCGCGGCTTCGTGGAGCAAGTCTTGGTGAAGGACGGACAGTCCGTAAAGCCGGGAACAGCCGTCATGGAATTGAGCGATCCGCTGGTCTCGCTGCAGCGCAAGCAGGCCGAGGCTGACCGTGACGATGCCGTTGCACGGCTTGGCGCTTTGCCGCTGTCCGATCAGAATGGTCGGCAACTGTGGCGCGATCAATTGGCATTCACCGAGGCAAAATTGGCTGATCTGACCAAGCGAGAAGCTGGTTTGGTCGTCCATGCAGATGCTGTTGGCCTAATTTACGTGCCGAACCGTGTGGAATTGCCCGGACGCCTTGTCCGACAGGGCGAAGTTGTCGCCGTCATACTTTCGCCCGGGCCCACGCGCTGGCAAGTCGCCATTCCCGCAACGGCGGCACCCGATGTTGACGGCGGGAACCGGATCATCGAACTTGTCCCACGACCCAGCCATGGTGTGACGTTGGAAGCGCATATCCTGACGCGCGCGGCTGAGGTGACGACCTCTCTGCCCTCATTCGGTCTGACCACCAAGGGCGGAGGTCTGCTGCTCGCCGATCCGTCATCGCAGACCCCGGTAAGTCTCGAACCCGTTGTAAATTATTTACTTGAAGTTGCGCCGTCCACTGCCGGGCCCTTCCCGCAGGGCTCACGTGCAAGAATTCGCTTCATCCACGATCCTTCGCCGATCGGGCCGCGCATCTGGCGGTCGGTCGAGCGGACATTCCTTCGCCAATTCGGGGGCTGATCCATGGCATCTCGCATCTTGCCCGATATCGAAGAATATCCAGAACGCCCAGCGACCGCCTCGACCGATTGGGATGCCCGCATTCTGGGAATTGCTTCCCGCCTCGACCCGCGCCGCTTCATGCGGCGGAGTTGGGGTGGCGGGCACAAATTCGCGCGTCTGGTCGCGGATGAATGCGCAAAGATAAGCTCCGAAGCTTTTGATCCGGAAAGATTACAGCGGAAGTCAGTGCTTCTGCGCCGATCAACACGACGTGGGCGGGTGCCCGATTTTGTGTTGGCCCCAGTTCTGGCCGAAGTTTGCGAGGCGTCGCTTCGTGTTCTGGGAAAGAAGCCGTTCGATGTGCAGGTCGTGGTGATCCGCACGCTGTTCGATGGCGAAGTAGCCGAAATGGGCACAGGGGAAGGCAAAAGCCTAACCGCCGCCATAGGGGCTGCGGCTCTGGCTCTTTCGGGACGCCGCGTTCACGTGATGACCGTCAACGACTACCTGGCCGCCCGCGATGCCGAGACCTTTGGCGCGCTCTTCGCGGAACTGGGCCTGAAGGCCGAGCATGTGACGGATGAGACTGCCCTTGACGGGCGCAAAGAGAAGTATCGTGCCGATGTGGTCTTTTCGGCTGCTAAGAACATCCTGTTCGACTATCTGCGCGACAAGACGGGGCCGGAGGCCGATCAACTTCGCGGGCTCGCCCGCAAACTCGTGAACCTGGTCCGCCCCGAGGGCGCCGGAGAGGTTTCGATCCTGCAGGGTCTTGATGCCGTGATCGTCGATGAGGCGGATTCCGTCCTTATCGACCAAGCCGCAACACCCTTTATCCTGTCGGCAGGCGAGGCTGCGCTTGGTGGGCTGGATACCGCGACGCTGTTGAAGACGCTTGAAATGGCGCGCGGTCTGCGAGACGGCGTCGACTACAGACGCTCGGAATCGTTGCGACGGGTTAACCTGACCGACGCGGGGCGTGGCCATCTTGTTTCCCTTGCGACGGATGCGGTGGGCTTGGCAGCGGTGGCACCCGTGCGCGAACACCTTGCGGCGCAGGCTCTCGTTGCGCTGCACATGCTGGAGAAGAACCGCGACTATGTGCTGACCGAGAAGGGTCTTGCCATCATTGATGAAAGCACAGGGCGTCTGATGCCTGACCGGCAATGGTCCGAAGGTCTGCATCAGTTCGTGGAACTGAAGGAAGGGCTGGAGCCGAGTGAGATCCGCAGAACCTTGGGGCGGATCACGTTCCAGCGCTTCTTCCCACGCTATCGCCATGTCTGCGGCATGACTGGAACTGCCCGCGCCGCAGCGCGGGAACTGGGCGAAGTCTATGGCTTGAAGGTGCGGCACATCCTGCCTAGACGCCCGGACATCCGGCGTTGGGCCAAAATCGCCATTCTGCGCGATGCCCAAACGAAATGGGCCGAAGTGGCGAAGCTTGCTGGCACTCTGAGCCGCGCCGGAGCCCCCGTGCTGATCGGAACACGCAGTCTCGACGCATCGCATGCCTGCTCGGCGGTCTTGCGGGAAGCAGGATTGACCCATGCCCTTTTGACAGCGGAGCATGTCGCGCAAGAAGCCGAGATCGTTTCCGAGGCTGGGCACCCCGGGTGTATTACCGTGGCCACGAACATGGCCGGGCGAGGAACCGACATCCTTTTGTCCGAAGCGTCGCGCCAAGGCGGTGGCCTGCAGGTGATCCTGACAGAGTTGCATGGCAACAGCCGGATCGACCGTCAGCTTTGCGGTCGCTGTGGGCGGCAGGGGGATCCCGGCGCCGTGCATCGCGTGTTGAGCCTCGAAGACGAAATTGTCGCATCGGAGGGGCCTCTGGCTGCCGCTCTTCTGCGCTTGGTGCTGAAAATCGGCGGCGCGCGTCTGTGTCATGGCGGCATGGTCGTGCTGCAGATCCGGCAGACCAGACGGGCAGAACGTGGTCGAGCTGACCTGGCGCGACAGGAGCGGCAAAGAGAACGTCAATTGGCATTGTCGGGGCGGATGGAATGAGGATCAGCATGTTTAGATGGATGGTTGCGATCGGTCGTGCGTTGCCGGCGGCTGCGGCTTTAGTGGGCGGATTGGCAACTTGTCAGGCGCAAGACCTGCCGACGCATTCCGTCTCATTCGACCCCGCCAAGGCAGATTGCCGCATCACCCTCGAACCCGACGGAACGACGGGGGCCCATCCGGCCCGGCTGTTCATTGCGTCGGACATGCTGAAACCCTCTTTCGCCTTCGGGCTGGACGGCACCGGAATTGTCAATGCCGTGTTGATCCGCAACGGAGAGCGATATCCGTTCATCGGACAGGACGGGCTTTCTCCTTCTGATTTGCGTAATGATCCAATCTGGATCCTGCTTGATGCAGGATCTGACGTTACGGGCAGCCTTTACCTGACCGTCCGCAACGATGATGGCGGGTATTCAAGCTCCCGCTATGACAAGCTCAGCCATGACGGAATCTTGCGGCTCGCCACTTTGGCTTGCGGTGCAGAGGGTCTGGATTCGCCTGCACTTACCCAGGTCGAGCATCGCGGTGCCGAGGCCCGGATGGTTCTGTCGGATGCGGATCGCCTGCATATCCGCAAAGTTCTGTCGGAACGTTACGGGGCCGGCGACATTGACGTCGGCGACAGCGGCATCTTCACGGTGACAGATCGTCGCTTCATCGCGCAATTCAACATGGACGAAAAACATCCGTCTGGCGAATACCTTTGGCCGGCGGCGGTTCCCGACTTGCTGAAAATGGCGGTGAAAGAGGTCACCGCTGACCCCACCACCGCGCCGGATGAGACGGAATTGGCCCGACATGGCGCCTGGTCCGTCTTGCTGGATCGCGGCCGCGGAATCTGTCGCATTGCAACGATGGCGAGTGTTTCAGAGGGGCGCGACAAGAGCTTTCGCATGGAATTTTCGGTCGATGTCAAAGGAACCGGCGGAATGATGGCGATCGACCTCGTGAAACCAAACCCGTTCCGTGCGGATGCGCCGCTTGGGGCCATGATTGGCAGCACCGGGTTCCCCTTGATGGTCGAACCGAAAACCGGGGCCATTATCCCCCAGCCTTTTGCTGATGGGTCCATGTCCAACGATCTCACCAAGGCTTTGCGGACCGGCAAGGTCGTGGAAATCGGCGGGGTCGGCACTGACCCAAGCGCGCCGACACACCTATCGTTCAGCCTGATCGGCTTTGCGGCCGCTTTCAAAGACATGGCGAACGCCTGTAACCGACCCGGAATCCTCGGATGGATAGAGTGATGCGTGGGCTCTTCCTCTTGGCCGCTTTCTTGCTATCAGGGCCAGCCGTGGCCGACAGCGTGATCCCAAGGGTCGGGCCTCTGCCAATTCTCGCTGTGGATGGCAGTGTCAGCGGCACGGCAAACGTCCAGTTTGGCCAAAAACTGACCATCCTCTCCGAGAACAGCGGGGTCCTGACGGTTCAAGATGGTTCCGGCGAACAATTGCGCGTTAGAGCCACCGACGTGATTGCCGCGCCAAAAGTCGGCCTTGCCCTGATGCCCGCAAACCAGCCCCCCGGGTCAGCCACCGATCGCCCTGATCTGCAATTGTGGGACAGCGCCTTTCAACTGCGCGTGTTTCTGGCAGGTGCCGGGTCTGGCAATCTCGTTCCATCCCTGACGATTCCGGCCGGAAGCGATCTCGGCAGGGTTCGACTGCCCATCATGTCAATTGAAAAGGCCGAAACTTCCGTCGGTTCGCCTGTCACAATGGTTCAGGCATTGTTCCCGATCTTGCTCAAGTCGCTTGATCCCGCCGGTCAGGAGCAGGGGCGCAAGGTTGTCTTGCATGTCCTTGTCGACGGAAGCGACTACCCAAGACCTTTCATGGTTGAAAAACTGCGTCTGCTCTCTCGCGCGCTGGCCGAGCGGCCAACCATGCTGGGCCCTGAGCTACATTTCACGCGGCAGATACTGTTTGAATCCGGCGCCGTGCACGACGATGGCATGGTTTCGGCCAGTGGGCTCCGCTCTGAATGGTCCGCGGCGCCTGAAACAAAGAAGAAGGCCGGTCTGACGGCGGCACTTACTTCTGCACTTCAGAGAATGGCCGACGGCATTGATCCGACCGACCATGCAGTACATCTGGTGCTGATCCTGCTTGGTCCGGGCCTTTCTGACGATGCTGCCGCACTGAAGTCCGCCAGTGCGGTTGGTGCAAGTCTGGCTGCGCGCCGGGCCGATGGTGCCGAGATCCGTGGTATCTTGTTGGCACAGGGCACGCCTGAGCCAAACCCAGCCAATGGCGCAGTTCTGGCAGACGTGGCCGGCGGCGCTGAAACCAAACTTGCCGATTTCGGGGCAGATCTCTTGCCCCAATTGGCGGACCTTACAGCGACCATGACCCACGACTCCAAGGACAACCGTGTGAAAGCGATCTGCACTGAAGCGACCGCTGATGATATCCCTTGTGTAATTCCTGCAAACTCGATCCTGCGGCCAGAAGCCGCCAGCGCGCTTGCTCCGGAAGGACACACGACTTGGGTCGCGGTTCCGCTATGGCTGGTGTCGGAATCCGCGCCCTTGGATCTTGTGCCCGACGGCTCGGTCGTGGCCGACGTCCATGTCAATCAAGCTGATATTCGGGCCTGTGCTGCAGCTGGCTCTGTGTGGGATGCAGGTGCCATGGCTTGTAGCCCGACAGGAGCTGGACCAACGGCGGATCCCTCCGGTCAATTGGCCAAACTCCAAGAGGAACTCATAACTTCAACTTCGGAACGCGACGCCGCAAGAAATACGCTGAGCCTGCGTGGCTCGGCATGGAACGATGAAAGGGCCGACCTTGGCAGACAGCTTGCGTCGGCCAATGATGATCGTGATGCCGCTCGCATGGAAGTGGCCAAGCTTGAAGCAAAGGTTGCCAGCCAAACCGCTGCACTGCAGGACAGCCAGAACAGGGCGGCGGCACAGGCAGGCCAGTTGATACAGTTGGCCACGGAGGCGCTGACCGTCAAAGCCGGTCTGGTGGCGGCGCGCAAGCGAGACGCAGAACTGTCATTCGACCTCGATCAGCGGACCGGTGAGTTGTCGGCCGCCATCTCGCAGCTTGCCAAGCTTGGACAGGCAGACGAACAGAAAAATGCGAGCTTAGCTGCTGCCCAATCCCGGCTCGCCGCCGAGGAAGACACAGTGAAATCTCTGGCGCAGTCACTCGATGAGGCAAAGGCGGCAAAGGACGATGTCGAAGCCAAAGCCGCGCAGGCTCAGGCTGCCCTGCAGGAACGCTTGATTTCAAGCGAAACCCGCACGACCGCGCTTGAAAGGACCACTGCAACGCTTTCCCAATCCCTCGATAAGGAACGGGCCGCGAAGGCCGACAGTGAGGCCAAGGCCGCGCAGGCTCAGGCTGATCTGGAAGATCGTCTTGGATCAAGCGAGAAGGGAAATGCCGCACTTGAAGCGCAAATCGCACAGGCGCAGACCACGATCGCGGCTTTGATGGTTGCCAAAGACGATGTTTCTGAGCGTCTTGCAAAGGCCGAAGCTGAAACGGCAAGTGCTGAACAAGGCTTGCAGGAAAAAGCAGCTGAGATTTCTGACCTCAATTCTAAACTCCAAACCCTCACCGGTTCGCTCGAGGACAGCGCGCAGCATCTCGCTGACCTTGACGCCACGCTGGCAGATGAACGCCAACACAACCAAACCGCTCAGGCCGATGCTGCAGCAGAAATCATCAGGCTGAATGGTGAGGTCGCCGACCTGGCCAAGACCGGAGACGTGAATGCAACGCTCTTAGCCCAATCTCACGACGCACAGGCCCGTCTGACCAGAATAGAAGCAGAGAACGATGCGCTTGCGAAGGCCAACGCTGACGCAGCTTCAAAGCTGAAGACCCTGTCAAGCGCTGCCGGTCTGGCCAATGCCAAGGTCGTTCTCGTAAGTCAGGATCTCGCCGTGACAAGACAAAAACTGGAAGCCACACTGACCGAGAGCATGGCGCAGATCGAGGCCCTTCAGGAGCAGGTCAAGGCGCTTACAAAGACACGCGGCGATCTGTCGGATTCAGTCGCGCTGTTGAGCGCCGAAAAAGACAGGGCGGCGGCCGCCTTTCAAGCGGAACGCGACACTCTCGTCAAACGCATAGGCGACCTTCAAGCGCAATTGAGCACCCTGCTTGTGGACAGCGACCAACCGGTCAGCACTACCGATCCTTCCGCCGCAGCCGTATCCCCGCCTCTCGGCGCAGAAACGGCTCTTCGGCCAAAGCCGCGCCCCACTGGCTTGCAAGCAACGGCTGCGAAATCGGTGGCGCTCGCGGCAAAAGAACTGACAGTGGCCGCTGTGTCGCCTTTTGCGAAGACAAAGCTCAACGCAACGCCAAGGCAAGTCGCCCCCACTCTGAATGCCCCGGGGCTGAATGGCTGCAAGTTCGAATGGTCGGGTCAGGCAGGACGGCTCGTCTGCCCATGAGACGCGTCAGAAAGGAACGATCTCCAGCCGGCAGCGCTGCCCGGCTACAATGTGGCTGTCGGAATTCGGTAGCGCAACGCGCACCCCAAACGTTCGTGACGCGGAATCAAACATGGCGTCGACCATGAGTATTCTGGCGTCGATGACTGAATTCACAGGATATTCTGGATGGATGCGGACTTCGCTCGCCGCATGAACGCTGTCGTAAAGTGCGGCGGGAAGGTAGGCATCGACGTAGATCGGGTCAGTTTGGGCAAGGACGGCAACGCTGTGGTCCGCGGTTGCATATCCGCCCGCTGAAAGGGTGACATCCGTGACAACGCCGGCGAAAGGCGCGCGGATTACGGTGTTTTCGACAGCGACACGGGCTCGCTCGGTTTCGGCCCGCAGCGCCATTGAGTCTACCTCAGCCTGCCGCAGTTGGGATGTGGCAAGGGCATAGTCGTTTTGGAGCGACTCGAGTTTGTCGGGGCTTTGCGCATTCCGCTGAACCAAAGTCTCTGCCCGAACGAGTTGAGCTTTCGTGAAAATGACCCGTGCGGTTTGGGCGTCGATCGCCGCAGTCGAACCAACCCGAGCTTCCAGAATCTTGAGTGCTCCTCGCTCCATGGACGAATCGATCTGGGCAATCACATCGCCCTTGGCCACCCTTTGGCCCTTTTCAACTTCGATGGAACTGATCACGCCGGGCGTGCGCGGGCTGAGTTCCACGATGTTCGCAGCCTCCATCACACAATCGAAATCGGTTTCTGCATGCAGTGGACATGCGGTTAGCACAAGGAACCCGACGGTCACGAAGTTGCGCCGCTTGGCGACGATTGGAGAAGGACGTCGTGTCATTGCGATACTCTACCGAGATTTTTACAGTTTGGTTGCCGAAGAAAGCGGTCGCAGCCTGTCAGCTTCGTCCCCGAAACGGCGGACATACGCGGTGGTCAGGCCAAGGCACTCGCTAGATGCACAGACCGAGCGGTGCGGGCAAGTGTGAAACCCGTTGCGATCAAAGCCTATCCAGAATGCATCGTCGATGATCAGTTGCGGCTGCTTGTTCACAAGAACCGCCCGATCGTCGTCGAACAGACATTCTGGCACGTTCTTGACTTCCACGAGCCGCCCCGCCGCGTGCGCTGCCGTGATAGCCGCACGCAGGGGGAGCATTAGTTCTGAAAGAGGAACGCACAGCGACTTTAGGTCGATTTCTTCCATTGGAAAGAAATTCCAGAACTCATGCTGCACAACAGAGCGATAGCCCTGAAATGCTGCAACGACACCGGGAAGCTCCGCCACGCTTTCAGAGGTGATCACCGTATTCGTTATGACCGAAACCTGCGGGTAGTGCCTCTCGATCAGTTCAAGGCCTGCCCGCATCCGGCGCCAGGATCCGGCTACTTTGGTGATTGCATCATGTTTTGCTTCGTTACCTGCGGTCACCGATACGAAGAATTCGTTGACACCGGCTGCAACCAATCGGTCCAGGTAGGCATGCCGTTGCAATTGCATCCCATGGGTCTGGACCCGAATACGTTCAAATCCCGCATCCCGAGCGCGGGCCACGATTTCGGGAAGGTCGTGACGCAGCGTTACCTCCGCACCTGTCAGCACAATTCCGATCCAGGGGCGTTTGTCTTTTTGAGCCTGAAGCACAACGTCGAATTGTTCACCCGATGTCGGCTGCAGCTGCGACATCGTTCCCTCAATCATGCAATGCGTGCATCGCAAGTTGCAGCGAAACTCCAGTGTTACCGAAACCCAGCTGGCACTGTCATTTGAGAATGTTCTGGGCAAGTTGGTCTCGGCAAGCCGCGATGGTTCCACGTCGAATGACTGAATGATCGTATCTCCTCACTGGAACCCTGCGCCCGCTCCAGAAAAACATGACAGTCTGCCAGAGAGAAGAGAAGCCCGCCATTCGAGGGGCAGGTGGCGCTTCGCGCGAAGGTGATCGCACTTGCGATCTTTTCCACACTCTCTGGAGTGCGATTTAAGTATCTAAGGATAATTCGCAAATGCCTCGGCGCGCTTGTCTGCCGCCGCGCAGCAATGAAAGAATGCCTGTGGAACCGTGGATATATTGAAGGATGGTTTATCGTATGCTGCGCAACATTACGATGGTCTGGCTTTCAGCCTTTCTGGGTTTGACGCCCGTGGCCGTATTGGCCAACGAGCTGCCGCCCTCGGTCGCGGCTGCCGCCGCGACATTGCGGAACCTCGGTTATGACGACGTGGCCGTAAGTTTCCGTGTGTTCGGCGGCTATGTACTGCAGGGGAAAATGGGCGGTGATTTTGCAATGGTCGCGCTTTCCGCCGACGGTAGGACGCTGGAACGCATCGAGTTATTCCACGACCTGGATGCCAATGGCGTGTTCGGTCAGGACGAGACACTTGGCTCAAATGAGACTGCACCGGTTGAAGCGATGATCTGGGCGGCTTTGAACGACCCCAGTTCCATAGAAGTACCGGTAGAGAGCGACACGCGACCGGAAGTCGGACCAAACGATTTATATATTCCTGGCTTTGCGCAGAAATCCCAAGTCTCTGTCGCCCGAAATTCCCTGCAAGCAAACGCCTATGAAACACTGGGATTCGGAACGCCTGCCGTCTTCGAGAGCAGAACCGAAACATCCATCGAAACGCTGGGACAACAAGACTACGGTGTGAAAGTCGATCAGGTGACTTCTCTCCCGGGTTTGCGAGTGGAGGACAAGGTGACGGTTACGAGCCAACCAAGGCGTAGTACGGCATCATTTACAGAGCCAGACGTGGACGCAATCCAAGACAGCATTGTAAACGCAACACCCGATGCCGTTGCTCTCAAGGACTCGATTATGTCAAAGGTTCCTACGTCTGAAGATATCCTTTTGGCCATTGTTGCGCCGCCGTGACTGAATCTGCACGAAAGATTTCAAATACGCGAATGTGGCGCGCCAAAAGATATAAAATTATCGTTCGGTGTGCCCAAGCTATGCTTCTGAAAGACCTTTGGAGTCTTGCAAAGATATGCGGTTCATGGCGTCTAGACCGCACGCATCTTGTATTGGGGCTACCGTCGCTCGGTTAGATTGACCAGTGACCCGGTTAAGCCTGTCGAAAGACGAGAGCAGAAATAGGAGATCCAAGTGTCCAAACAGCTTTTGATTTACGAGCGCGTCGCTCCCCTCTCGTCTGATCTTCACCGCAATCTTTCGGTGAAAGTGACGGATAAATTCGACTTTGCTCGCGACCTGAATTCTGTGCCGCTTCTTGCCGCTGAATTCACCTCCGCTGTGCCCAATCATCCGATCGTCTTTGCCGGCGAAGGCGACGCCACGTTTCCGGCTGTCTTGCTTGGGCTTCAGGACGGGGCAAACAAGGCTGTGGACGCCGAAGGCAACTGGACGGAGGGCTATGTACCAGCCTTCCTGCGTCGCTATCCGTTCATCTTTTCGCAAAATGAAGGCAATTTCACGCTTTGCATCGACGAGACCTATCCGGGGATCAACCGGGAAGGGCGTGGCGAGCGCTTGTTTGACGCCGATGGCGAGCGGACCCAGTACCTGCAAAACATGCTGACATTCGTTTCGCAATTCCAGGCGCAATTCGAGCGGACCCGCTTGTTCTGCAAGCGGCTGAACGATCTGAACCTTCTGGAGTCAGCGCAGGCGCGCTACAACTCGGCGGATGGGCGTTCAGGCACACTGAGCGGTTTCATGACCATCAACCGTGACCGTCTCAAAGCGATCCCGGAGGCGATCCTGAAAGAGATGTTTGCCACTGACGAGCTGGAATTGTGCTACGTTCACCTGCATTCGCTACAGAACGTTTCCCGCCTGGGGATCAAGACTGCCTCACCGCTTCCTGCCGAAGCCGCGTGAAAGGGCATGACGCAACCGCATGGGCAGATCTTCTGCCCATGCACATCCCTGCAATTCAGGTGCTTGACCGCCTGCTCCGCTGTGGCTGGCCAGAGGCTTCGGCGCCAGCCGGTTTGGTCACCGAGGCACGATGCTTCTTGCCGCAGCTCATGGGTGAAGACCCCAAAGCATCCGCCCTCCACGACTTTCTCCGCGCCGAGATGGCGGCGGATCGT
This sequence comes from Paracoccaceae bacterium, assembly GCA_947453525.1. Lineage (GTDB taxonomy): Bacteria > Pseudomonadota > Alphaproteobacteria > Rhodobacterales > Rhodobacteraceae > Stagnihabitans. The sequence continues at coordinate 47,955 of CANGHD010000004.1, forward strand.
GAAGGCGTACTTGCCCGGTTGTCGTTTTTGCGCTCGGTCTTTCGAGACGTGGCGTTGCACGGCGACCTGATCTTCGCCGACCCCGAAGCCTTCATGATTCAATCTGAAACATTTTCGCTATTTAACTACGCTCTCGCGGGAGACCTGTCGGAAGCCGCGATTGGAGCCACACGACCCTGGGTGGCCTATGTGTCAAATCTGACGCGCACAGAGACGCCGTTTCTTTTGCCTCTTATCTCGATTCCCGATCGTGCGCTTGTGTTGGAGCCGGGCGGCAACAGCGGTGTCTTTGCCCGCGCACTGATCGCCGAACGGCATCCGGCACAGCATGTCGTGATGGACCTTCCTGCCGTTTGCGAATTGGGCCGTCGGCGCGGCTCGGCACCGGGCTTGTCCTTTCTTGCCAAAGACATGCGACGTGGCGGCTGGCGCGATGCGGCCGGTTTCGCTCCAGATGTCATCCTGTTCAAATCGGTTTTGCATGATTGGCCCGAAGCCGAAGCGGAACACATCTTGTCCCAAGCCATCCAAGCCCTCGCGCCGGGCGGACAGATTGTTATTGCGGAACGATCTGCGTTTCGCGGAATGATCGGCGGCACGGCGATGGACTATGCCAACATGGTCTTCGCGGCGTTCTTTCGCGACCCGCAGGTCTATGAGACGCTGCTAAAGCGTCTGTGTTCGGACCTCAACATGACAGTTTCGTATACCGTGATCGACACCGAGTGGTACGTGTTGACAGCAAGGATGGCGGCATGACACCCCGTAACCCCGTCATCTCCATCAGCGGCATTCCTGGCTCAGGCAAGACACGCGCTTCCCGCAGTCTCGCTGCGCGTCTGGAAGCGACCTATCTTTCGTTCGATGATTTCGAAACACTGACGGAGCGCGATGCGGCGCATACCATGGAATGGTTGAAACGTGGTGCGCCCGCGCATGAAATGTACGATCCCACGCTTGATGACATTCTGGTGGCACTGGCAGAACTGGGTCCCGTCGTCTTCGAGACTCCATTGGGTCGTCAACTGCCGGCACACTCTGCCGTGATCACATGCGCGATTTGGCTTGAAGTGGATCGCGACATTGCGCTTGCGCGCAAATTGACCCATACACTTTCCCCCTGCGATTGGTCATCGGCCGCCGAGATGTCCGATTGGCTGGGGCAGTTCCTCTCGCACTATCGACAGTTGGTCCGGCCATGCCTCGAAATGCAGGCAGAGCGGGTTCGCCCCCTCTCGGACTATATCGTCGACGGAACAATGTCTTGCAACGCCGTGGATGCGACAATTGACCAGATCGTCGGGGTTCCGAAGAGTGACCGGCAAACGCTCGACTTGGAAAGAGCATGAGCCGCGCTGACAATGGAGAGAAGATGACACTGCGGGGAACAACCTTCTGGCTGAGCTCTCTTTGTTTGCTCGCCGCCCTAGATTTCATCGCAAGCCCTGTGGGGGCGTGCACGTCCGACCAGATGGCGCGTACGTCGGACGGCTTTGTCCGAAAGGTTGTTGCGGGTTCGGACCGGATCACGGCGCAGGCTGAAGCCGGCACTGGGAGCACCGTGTTTACCCTAGAATTGTTGAAGCCCTACTATGTCATCTGCGACGAGAACGGTTTTCTCAAAGTGACTGACCTTGCGGCCTTGACGGTGGCCGAGGCCGAAACCGGTCTGACAGGCTATGTTCACAAAGAGCAGATCTACGAATGGCCGACAGCCGAGGGACTGGCCTTTTCAGATCTCGCCTTCCTGGGCGGACGGCCCGAGATCACAGCCTGGGACAACCGCGACGCCTTGTTGCGCTATATGGAAAGTGGCGACGACACCGCCAATCCTCCGACGTTCCGCGAGAACATTGACGCGACGTTGAAGCGTGAAAAGAGTTCGCGACCCTATCCGGTGTTGGCTTCCGGGGATGGCAAGATTCTGGGTCGGATGGATCGGCGCTACTTCGACGTTCTGCTTCCAGCCGCCATCCGAAAATCTGACGCCTTGGTTTTGAAAGATGGCGACTTGGCTGAAGCGAAGCATGCCCTGACCACGGCGACGATTGTGATCGCGTTTGATGCAACGGGCTCCATGGAAAGTTTTGCCCGCGCCGTGGCCACGAGCCTTTCCGATGCCATCGACAAGCTTCCGCAAGAAACGCTCGACTCCCTGCGGATCGGCTTCGTTTTTTACCGCGACGCGGCGGACGCGGTGCCGGTGCTGGCCGTGCCTGCGGTGCCGTTGAAAGACGCATCGGCCGAACTGGAAAAGGAATCCGTCACCATGTCCGGCGGGGGCGATGACGCCGAGCCTGTGCTGGACGCGGTGCAGTATGCTGCGCAGTTGTACGACTGGCCTGCGGACTCAGGCAAGAAGATCATCGTCGCCGTTCTCAACGACGCGGCCCATCCAGCGACAACCGGGGCACTCGATCCAAAAGGTCGCATTCCAGTTGGCGTTGATGCCGCTGGCGTAGCCCGTGGGCTTTTTGAAAAGGGCATACCGGTGATTTCCTTGCAGGCCGGTCCGAAGGCGGGGGAGCATCTGGTCGAAATCCTGGGAGCCCTCGCCCGTGAAACTTCGGGCACTTTCGTACCCTGGAAAGACGGCGTCGATGCAGCAACGATCGCCGGTGCGTTCTCGAACGTTCTGCAGGATCGCATGCAGAAGGAAATCAACGCCGGCAAGGACGTCGTCGACAAGGTCTACGACTTTAATGGATCGCCCGCCATTCCGCTGGAAGTGATCGATGGCGAGAAGATGGAGCGGTTGCGCGAATCCGGTGTTGCCTTTAACATCGCCAAAGGTGAGGACGGGGTTCTGGTGCAACCGGGCTACATGATCGAAACACCCGATCTGTTGGATCCGCGGTTCCAGATTTCGAAGGACACCCTGCTTGAATTGATCAACTTGATGTCGGTTCTGGCGGTGACCGGAGTAGATTCCGAGTCGCTTCACCGGTCCGTCGCGGAATCTCTCGCGGCAATTGCGGGTGAGAAGGTCGACCCAAGCGAAACCATCGCACAGACCCTGACGCGCCAGCTTGGCGTGAAATTTCGGTCGGGACTTCTTGAATTCAACCTCGAATACCTTGACGCCCTGACACCGGCCGAGCGGACCAGCTTTGCCAAGCGCCTGCAAGACGCCGCAGCCGGACTTGACGCGTTCCTCAATGCAAATATGGCGACCTTTGACACAGGAGACGCCGTTTGGATGCCGGTCTCGTCCCTGCCATGACGGAGGAAGGGCTGTCCGAAGCGCCCCGGAATCTTGTCGAACTTCACGGTCTGAGCAAGACCTTTTCCGGAGCCGACGGGGAGTCGATCGTCCTTCGTGAGATCGACCTTACGATCCCGTATAACAGCTTCATCGTGATAAGGGGCCCGAGCGGCGCTGGCAAGACCACGCTTCTACGCATTCTGGGCTTGCTTGACGCAGGATTCGTCGGGTCCATGCGGCTGGCGGGCCGAGATGTGGCTGACCTGACGACATCGGATCGGGACGAATTGCGGACGGCAGCGATCGGGTTGGTGTTTCAGGAAGGCCGGCTTTTGCCGCACCTGACCTTGGCCGAGAACATTTCGGTACCCTTGCAATTCTCCGACATGTCCCAATGCGACGCGGCTTCCGCAGCGGATCAGGCCGAAGCCTTTGCGTTCCGGGCGCAAGAGCGTGCGGCTGGCGTAGGCCGTCTCAGACCTGCCGCGGCCTCGGGCGGGCAACGACAACGGGCGGCCCTTGCCCGGGCGATGATCCGGCATCCTGCCCTCATTCTCGCCGATGAACCAACTTCAAGCCTTGACGCGAGGTCGAAAGCGCAAGTCATAGACCGCTTGCGTGCCATGCACGCGGCTGGAGCAACCGTCGTGATTGTCAGCCATGACGACGCGCTGTTCGGCATTGGCCGGCAATTCAGCCTTGAGGCGGGACGGCTGTTGGAATTGCCCGGAGCCGACGACCGGATCAATGCCACACCACCGCCGCCGGCCCTTGCGATCCGCCGGGCCCCCATGGCTGGCTGGTGGCCAAGTCTTGGGCTGACGCGGCTGCTGGCCAACGCCACGCGAGATCTGCTGCGCCGCCCCATGTTCACCCTGCTGATGCTGATCGCGGTGATTGCCGGAACAGCGCAATCCGCCGTCTTCGCCTCGCTTGTCGGCGGTCTTGACCACTTCGTCGAACAGACAATGGCCGACGGGACGCGATTGACGCGGATCACCTTGAAGCCCCGCAAGGCGGATCTGGCGAAGGCGGGGGACCACTTTCCCGATCTGGCCGCGCTTGCGGCGGAACCGGATGTGACGGCCGTCGTGGCGCGCCGGGCAACGACCGTCGCGGTGATCGTCGCGGACGGCTCCAGCAGGCCCTATCCCTCGCTGGGACTGCAGCCGAACGACCCGGAGTTGGGCATGTTCAAGTTCGTCGCGGGTGGTGGTTTTGTCGCTGGCAGCCATCAGCTTCAGATGATCGCGACGACGGATTTCCTCATTGAAGCCTTCGGCCCGCCCAGGGATGCTGGCGCAGATGTATGGACCGGGTTCATCGGGCGGCACATCAAGGCGGCCGTGCCGCGCTTCGGATCTTCGGGTGCCGTGATCGGTACCGAGCCTTTGACGCTGACCGTCACCGGGGTGATCCTGAAGGGGGAAGCTGATCGCCAGTTCTATTTGCCCGACGATCTTCTCATCGCCATCGATGCGATCAAACGAGACCGCACCGGCACGCTTCATTTTCCGCTCACCGCAGATGGCACGTCCTGGATGCAGGGGGCGGATCTGAAACCGCTCGTTGATTGGCCATGGCAAGACATGCTGCATGTCTACCTGAAGAACATCGATTCCGTCATTCCGAAAATCGCAGAGCTGTCCGGGCGCGGCTACCATCCGGAAGCTGAAATCTGGAAATTCGCGTGGGTTCTGAACCTGAAGGCAGCCGCTTACGGCATCGTCGCACCGCTTCTGGCGCTGCTGACCGGGGCGGTCGGCCTTATTCTGTTCGGAAACATCGTGATCTCTACCCGCCTGCGCGAGGCAGAGATTGCCCTGATGAAAGTGCTGGGCATGCGGCGTGGCGACATTCTGGCAACAGAGGTCATCGGCACCCTTATCACCGCGACCTGCGGCATGATCGTCGGTTTTGCCATCGCCGACCGGCTGACGGTCGCTCTGGCCGGGCAATTCGAAGCCAGCGCCCGCGTCGCCGCACAGATGTCGGGTGACGCGGGAAATGTCAGAATCGGCCTGCTGTTCCAGCCGGTGTGGTCGGTCGTACCGGCCATCGCCGCGGGCACTTTCGCGGTGGTGCTGATCGCAGTTCTATGGCCGACCCTTCGTGCAGCGGGCACCGATCCGGCGCGGGTCTTTTCGCGCGGTTCATGACGAACGTGACACTGTTCTGTCCGATCTTCAGGGCTGCAACCGCGATACGAAATCTCCTGCGTCGGATATTAAATGCGTACTTTGAGGCGGAATTAGCCGGATATATTACACAGAAGTAGCATTTCGCACTTTCGATAGTTGAATATGAACTTAGGTTTTACTGCCGCGCGCCATCTGAACATGGTGGCGGGCCAACTATTTATGATTGTGTTGCGAAACCACGCCGGCGCTATAGTTTTTTATGTTTACTTACAATGCGTTACATCGCATGTTTCCGAAATTACCTCGGGTGATCTGCATTCCAAAGCGAAATAATCCATTATAAGCGCGCGCAACTTGACAGACAAACAGGCCAGCCCTTAGATGCGCGCACTGTCTTAAAAAAAGGGCCGTGACGAGCTGCGGCGCAATGGAGGCTAACAAATGAAGATCATGAATACCACGAGCAAGCTCGCGATCATCGCGCTGCTCGCGACTGCTGGCGCAACGTTTGCTGGAACGACCGGGGTCAACTCGGGCTCGACGTCTTATGACGCGGCTGTTTCGGTGCTTTCGCCCGACCAAACCGGCTTCATCATCGGCGGCCAAGTGGCTGTCACCGGCCTCGGTTCGGGTTCCGCCGTCCTGTCGCGCTCTGCCGCTGACATGTCCGTGACCGGCAACGCATTTTCGGGGCTCGACACTTTCACTTTGCCTTTGGCTTGCCCGCCTGTCTGCGGGGGTCCCGGCCCCACCCCCACCCCCAGTGTCGCGGGTGCCAAGTCTGGCTCCGATATCACGTCGGCGCTGAACTTCTCGCGTGACATCAGCACCGCAGGCTCGCTCGTCGGTCAAGGCTCGGTGGTTGCCCGCGGCGAAGCGATTGCCTCGATGGGCACCGCTGGTGCCGCGAATGCCAGCGGTTCTGTCGCTGGCACCAATGGGGCCGGCGCCGAAGGCAGCGCTTCCGCGATGTCGACCTCGCAAGGCTCGCTGAACGGTTCGCTGTCGACCGCGAACACGCTGCAACTCCTCGGCACCTCGGGCCTGTTCGCCGGCTCCAACGCCCTTGACGTTGGCGAAACCAACAAGGCCATCGCTTACGGTTCAGCAGGCATCACTGCCGATGGATACACCGGTGTTGTCCTGAATACCGCTGATGCCGATCTGGATTCGGCGACGGCGGCTCCGTCGGCAACCGGCGACGGCGCGCTGTTCGTCGTGAACTCGACCCTGACCAACCAGGGCGGGATCAACCTGTCCGTGTCGAACGCCGGCAATGGCACGATCTCGCTCACCACCTCGACCGGTGGCTTCTTCACCGGCGGCGGTGCTGCTGGCGGTTCGGCAAACTTCGTCGACAACGGCGGGTTCTTCAGCCAAGTCCAGTAACATCCTATTCGCTTCCGGTCAGGCCTTCGGGCCTGACCATCCCTCCGCGCGTGCAAGAAAGAAACGAAATGACCAGAGGCATGAACATCACAAAAGCGATCCTCGCCATTGCTCTTTTCGCTTCGCTGTCGGCCCTGACTTGCGCGACGGCGCAGGCGCAGGACCAGTCGCAAAGCCAAGACAACGCGACAACGGCATCGAACCAACTGGATGGCAGCGCCACCAACTCGAATTCGGCCGCAAACGTATCGGGCATCACCGCGTCGAACAGCGTCGGCAACGACGCACATTCCCAGTCGGGTGGCAACGTGTTCGACTTTTCAAACAAGGGCAAGTCAATGGGCGTTGCCCCTGGCATCGGCAGCTTTGCCGGTGGCCCGTGCATGGGTGTGTCGGGTGGGGTTTCCGCGTCTCTGCCGGGCTTCGGCATCGGCGGTGGGCGGTCTTACGATGACGTCTCGTGCCAGCGGCGCAACTGGGTCAACACCCTGCTGGGCGCGGCCAATCTGATGCCAGAGGTCGAGGGGCGCGAACTCAAGCGCGTGGCAATCGTCGTGATGATGCAAGACCCGATTCTGGGGCCAGCCTTCAAGCAACTTGGCTACAACATTGACCAGCCGGGCACCGAAGTCAGCTCAGCCAAGGGCAATCGCCCACTTGCGGCCGTGCAGACGGCTTCAGCGCCAGCCCACCCAATCAAATCCTCGGTTGGCGCGATGACACCTGAGTGCAATGCCGTGGTGCCGAAGACTGCGACCCCGGCCTTCATCAAACTGATCGAAAAACGCGGATGCGTTGTGGATGTGAGGAAATAATGAAGCATATTCTTGTGTCGGTCACCGCTCTGATGCTTCTTGCGGTCCCTGGCTTTGCAGACGACAGTCTGGAAGGCTTGACAGTTGCCGAACCCCCGACGGATGGCGTCATGTATGCCGCCGGGCCCACCCCGGGTGTTGCAGTGGAGAATACCTATGCCTTGCCAGCAGTCCAATTGATTTCGACCAATCAAGCCGATGTGCAGCAAACCATTGATGGCATGCGCGCAAGACTGACGAACTTTGACAGTCTCACGATCAACAACGGCATCACGCAAGCCGCAAATGCCTATTTCGATCATTGGCATCTGGCTGCGGAAACCAGCTTCGCCCTGCAGAGCACGTCGGTGCAGGCGATGATCGGCAACCTGGCCAGCCAGTCTACAGGCTTGATCGAAGATTTCATGCTTACCCCGCATGTGATGACAGAGGACTCTCTGTTCTCTGGAACGTCTTTCACCGTGTCGGTCGACGTTTCGCCGGTGGGTGGCTTTTTTGCGCAGTGAACCCACTTTGGCTGACCTGCCCGCACTTCTGCACTTGGAGTTAGCATGACCTTCAAACCGACCTTCACTGCTTTGGTTGTCGCGGGCCTTCTTTCGGGCTGCGCCGCCGAAAGTCCCCGAGTTCAGTCAGCCAACGTCCTCGCTCCGATCGACGGGCATTCCGTTCCTGCCGGCGTGGCCTGCGAACAACTGGGCGACAAGACGGTCAATCAGGTCGGCGGATGCGAGGGTTACATCCCTATGCCCGCGCTCAGCTCAGAGCAGGCAGCGGCAATCACCGCATTGAACAGCAAGTTCGCGACTGAAGTCGCAGAAATTGTGAATTTCGATTTCAACCGCGATGCTTTGACCCCGAAGGCGATTGTTTCAATCGATGCGCAAGCTGCATGGATGCGCCGCTACCCGCAAATCCGCTTCTCGGTATTTGGTCATACCGATCTGGTGGGATCGGAAGGTTATAACTTCGATCTGGCCAAGCGCCGTGCTGAAGCCGTTGTTGCGCGCCTCATCAGCGGTGGCGTGAACGGCGACCAGTTGGACGCGCTCGTCTCTTATGGAAAAACGCGTCCGCTGGTCAACACGATCCGCCCAGAGGAGATGAATCGGCGCACTGTGACCGAAGTCACCGGGTATCTCGACAAGCCGCGCTTGTATGCATCTGTGAGGGTGTATTGCGACTGGATCAAGACGTCCTATCTCCCAAGTTATCCGAATTGCGTTGTCGAACCGACCGTAGCGGTTCAACCGGTGGCGCCGCCCCCTGTGAACGTCGTGACCCAAAGCTGGAACACGGCAATAGAGCGGCCGTCGATATCAACCTCGGCAAGCTATTCCGATAACGGAACCACGAAGATCGCCGCTTCCGATAGCCAGGCTGGCAACCTGTACACGAGCACCTCCGTCAAGACCGAGGGTAACGTTCGAGAGATCACCTTCGCCAATGGTGATAAGTATCAAACGGACGGTGCCGGGAATAACGCCCATAAAGTGACACCCTAGTCCTGCTCCCTGCAGAATGACGATACAGGCAACACGCGCTTTCGCTGAAAGAGGACGAAGATGAACTGGCTCAGGAGCTCCATAGCTCTCATTTCGGTGGTTTTGATCAGCGGCTGCGTGGGAACGCAAGATGTCCGTGGAAAAGCCGTTCCAACGGCATTCTTTGTGTTCTTTGAATCGGGAAGTGGTGAGCCCACGCCGGATTCAAAAGTGATCCTTGACGAGGCAGCTGCTTTCCTCAAACAATATGACAACACGTCGGTGCGTGTTGTTGGCCACATATCTCCGGATGAAACCGAACCGCATCTTGATCAGAAGCGCGCAAGCAGAGTTGCCGAGGAATTGGTGAAACGCGGTGCACAACCAGCCAGAATGGAATTGCTAGGGGTCGGAAGTACCGAAGAAATCTCTGGCAAGGACGGAACGAACGACAGCTCGGTAGACCATCGCGTTGAGATCCTGTTCAACACGATGTAGTGCGATGGCCTTTAACGGGTGACATTGGGTCGATCGATTTCGAACATGGAAGCACCCTTCTGAACAAGGAAACATCGGGGTGTCGGGGGGAGTTTGGTGTATCGAAACTCGAGAAATAGTCAGCGTAACGGGCTGATATATCTGAAGTTTTGATGTCTGATCGATGAACTAGCACCCGCAAAGGGCTACGCATGTTTGCGGCGCTTTCCATGGTGTAGGTTTGCTTGTCGTTCCATCCTGAGGTGTCGAGTGTCTGTCAGGGAGACAGCCGTGGTTTCGATTTTAAATCTATGATGGCGCGCAAGCACCCTGAACCTGTGGTGCGCAAAGTAAGTCCTTCTAGCAAATGGAAAGCCCAACGATGCTCGACGGAACCAACACGACATCAATATTGATCGTCGACAATCAGACGATCGTTGCCGAGGCAGTACAACAAGTTCTTACTTCTATGGGCAATTTCAAGGTCGTAACCGCAGCAACCTTAAACGAAATGCGCTCCAGGCTCGCTGAGACCAGCGTCGATGTGATTTTGCTCGATTACGCCCTGAAGGAAGTCAAAAGCATCGCTGTGCTGAGCGAGATCGTAACGGAATGCTACCCAACCCGTTTGGCCCTCTTTTCACATGATCTCGAAAGCCACGCCATCGCTGCAGCTTTGAAGGTCGGTATCTGCGGATATGTGCCGAAGACACTCGGAATTAAGTCTCTGATCGCCTGCATAGAGCTTCTTGCATCCGGCGAATGTTATGTTCCGATGAACTGTATGGACGCAATTAGCGCTGACCGAACAACGGGAGCGCTAGAAAATAGTGAACTGACTGAAACAGACGATAAAATAATCGCACTGATCGGTGAGGGCAAAACAAATATCGAAATTGGCCATCTTTTCGGTATTCCTGAGAGCCGCATTAAGATGATGTTACGGTCTCTGTATGCCAAGTTGAATGCCAACAATCGCGCGCATGTTGTGTCTATTGCCAGAAGCCGGCACATGATCTGACGGCCCGTTGTTTCTTAGGTCATGTTGCCAAATGGGTAATCGACCGATTGCTACCGCAGGGGTTGGCCCTTGACGCGGGCAATGATGTCGGGATCTGTGACGAAGTCCCTCAGGAAGTCGTGCCAGTCTTTGGTGGATCGTCGGGCAGCGGCCAGCATGTCTTTGATTTCGCTGATGCCGTC
>CANGHD010000005.1 GCA_947453525.1 Paracoccaceae bacterium
GAATGACGAGCATCAGATTGAAAAGGTTGGCGAAAAGCTGCGCGCCATGATGCCTTGGATCTCCAAGGGCAAGATGGTCGACCGCGCGCGGAACTGACACCGGTAGGGTGGGGTTGAACCCCACCCTACTAGAGACCACCAAGGCCGGGGCGCAAGCTCCGGCCTTTTTGTCGCAGGCAGATCCGTGCACAGGGGCTGCGCATTCAGGCCCTTGTCAGCTTGGCGGTCGATAGCGGGTCAGGCCCAAGATGCCACGGAATTCTCCGGCGCCTTGGTCCTCAGTGCATCGCACAACCACGGAGACACCACATGATCCTCAAACTGTCCGCAGCAGCCCTTGTTCTGGCCCTGGCCATCCCCGCGCTGGCCCAGACCAGCGCCAACATCACCCAAGGCCCGGCTGACGCCTGCGCCGCCACCAGTGGCAGCGCGAAACCCGCCGATTGCCCGGCCGCCAAACCGGCCAAGCTCGGTTCGGGCATCATCCCGTTGACCGCCTCTGGCCGTGAGTCCGGCGAAGACGAGGGAGAGGGCGAAGACGACTGACCCACCATCTGCCTTCAAGACCGGGGCCGGGACCCGTTCCCGGCCCTTTTTTCTTCACCGCAACGTGAGCCGGGATCGCGGTTCGTTCAGGCAGGTGTCAGCTTCGCAGCCCAAACCAGACACAGGCCGATGACGTCACCTCAAGCGTAGTACCTGCGGTGACCGCAAGACCTCTCGTCCACCCAACCCGGAGATTTCCCAATGATTGCCAAGCTTTCCGTCATTTCCCTCGCCTTGATGCTGGCTGTCCCTGCCTTTGCCGGCACCACGGCGACCCCCGCCGCCACCTGCTCCAAGAACGCCGCCTCGACCTTCAAGCCCCAGTCGGACCTGACCGCCCTTCTCCAGGCCAAAGGCCTGACGGTCGTGAAGATCAAGACCGAGAAAGGCTGCTATGAGGCCTATACCAAGGACGCCAAGGGCAAGAAAGCCACCCTAGGCTTCAACGCTGAAACGCTGGAGCCGGTCGCCAATGCTGAAGCTGGTGAAGGCTGAGCCTCCCGCATCGGCAGACCCGGACGCGCGCCGCCCCCCCAAGCTGGTGCGCGTCTGGGACCCCTTGGTGCGGCTGTTTCACTGGAGCCTCGTCCTGGGCTTTGCCGTGGCATGGTTCAGCGCCAACCGGGCCGAGGATCTGCACACCTGGGTCGGCTATGCGGTGGGCGGGCTGATCCTGCTGCGGCTGCTCTGGGGCGTTCTGGGCACCCGCTATGCGCGGTTCTCCAGCTTCGTGAAAGGGCCCTTGGGCGTTGCCGCCTATCTTCTGGCCATCCTGAAAGGCTCCGAAGCGCGCTACATCGGCCATAACCCGGCGGGCGGGGCGATGGTTCTGGCGCTGATGGCGGGGGTTCTGGGTCTGGTGGTGACCGGCTGGATGCAGTTCACCGATGCCTGGTATGGGGAGGATTGGGTGACCAATCTGCACGCCCTGATCGCCCACGGGCTTCTGGCCCTTATCCTTCTGCATCTGGGCGGCGTGGCCCTTGCCAGCCTGCGCCATCACGAAAACCTGGTGCGTGCGATGGTCACCGGACGCAAACGGGCAGCCCAAGGCAATGATATCGCATGAAAAAGGGCGCCCGCGCCGGCGCCCTTTTTCGTTGGTCGGATGGGCAATCTGCCCATGTTTCCAGGCCTTACGGCCAGCAGGACACCAGTACCGTCATGCCCCGCGCCGCTGCGTTGAAGGCATCGGGCGTCGCCTTGGCGGTTGACGTCTGGGCGTTCAGCGCAAGGGCCGGGCCAGCCGGGCTGGTCAAAGCCTCGACCAAAGCCGCTGCCGAGGCCGCAAAGGCCACGTCTGGCGGCAGTTCTTTGCCCGACATGGCACCCGATGGCAGAAGCATTCCCACCACGGCACCGCTGTCATCCAGCACCGGGCCACCCGCATCGCCGGGCAGCGCCTGCAGCGACAGCCGCGCCAGACCCGCCTCACCGTTCAGCCCTTGACCTTCTTCCAGCGTGCCGCGCGTCAGCACCGGGGCGGGCAGGCGGTCTTCATAGCTGTATCCCGACACCGCCACCGGAGCGCCAACCCCCGGCGCCACCGAGGCAAACTGTGCCACCACCTGCGGCGCCAGCACCACATCCGGGGTCAGCACGGCGATGCCAAGCGCCTTGTCCTCAAAGCTGACCTTTGCCGCAACACTGCGTTCCAGCGTGATCGCGCCGCATTGATCCACCGCCTCCGTCGTGGTCAGCACCGAACCCTTGGCATCGATGAAAAACCCCGAGCGTGACAGTTTCGGCTTCTTGACCGCCAAACCGTCCATCAAGCCGCGCTTGACCGCTGCCTCCAGCGGCACCAGCCCCGGATCCATCGCCTTCTCGCCGCTCGACCGGAACGACGATTGCACGATCGGCAAAACCCGCTGCATCTGCGCGGAGCGTGCCACGTCCCACGACAGCAGATAGCCCTTCACATTGCTGCCCACGATCTCGGCATAGGCCAGCGTCTCGATCTTGTCGTTGCGACCCCTGATGCTGAAGGACGTATCGCCGAGCGACCGCTCGCCGTCGCTCGGCACGATGTCCAGGGATTGCAGCACGTCATACAGCCCGGCCAGGCTGGCTGTGGTGCCGGGCTCCGAGATGAGCATCGCCGTCACCCCCGACCCGTCCTTTTCGCCATACCGCACGAAGGGCGGCGTGTAGCGGTCGAACTGGAGCATGGCCAACGGCAGGGTGATCTCGACCGCCGATTCCGGGTCGGTCACCGTCTCGAAACCAAAGGCGGATTCCTCGCCCTTGTACCCCTCGACAATGGCCTTGCGCTGGCTTGTGGTCAGAACACCCGTCGCCTCAAACCCCTGCGCTGCTTGCCATTTCGCCATGGAGCCCCGGGTGCCGCTGCCGATATTGCCATCGACCCTGCCATCATAAAAGCCGTACCACTTCAAAGCTGCCTGCAAATCCTGCCGTCCGCCCGTGTCCAGCGCCGCCTCGCCCGCCTTGGCCTCTTTCACCGTCTCTTCCGGCAGGGCCGTGGTCGGATCGGGAATAGGCGCCTCTGTCACCACAACTTCGGCGGTTGGCGTTTGCGTGGCAGGAGCCGCCGGGGCGGTGGCGGTTTGTCCGCCCACCGGCCAGAATTGGTCGCCAAAGCTTGACCCGTCAGAAATATAGCTGTCGGCCGGGATCATGTTCTGCACCATCAGGCTTTGCAACTGCTGCACCGCCTGATCCGAGGTGTAGGGGCCAAGGGCAACGCCGTACCAGCCCGATTTCAGGTGATAGCCTTCGACCTGCGGAAAGACCGAAGCATAGGCTCGGGCGCGGTCGGTCGCCGTATTCAGATCGGGCTGCGCCTCAATCTGCAACCAGAGCTTGTCCTGCGCCATAACAGGGGCCACCGTCAGCAGGGCCAATAGCCCCAGAACAAACCCGAAAATCCGCGTCGAAATCCTCATCTTCAGCACTACCCTTTTCCCGCTCTGGACTGAGGAGAGGCTCTGCGGCCCCTGCCCCGCTTTCTATGGAGCCGACACTAGCACGTCATCCTGCGGATGCACCCCCCATTTGCCCCGGTTTCGCACGCCAATTTGCGCGTGAAACCGCCTTGCCGCGCGGCGGCCGACATTGACCCTGTCCCCGCCCTTGCCTATGGAGAGGGCGCATCCCGATGAGGCTCAGATGACCGCAACCGCCCTGCTTCCGCCCCGCAGCTTTCAGGAAATCCTCCTGCGTCTGCAATCCTATTGGGCCGCCCAAGGCTGCGCCATCCTGCAGCCCTATGACATGGAAGTCGGGGCCGGCACCTTCCACCCTGCCACCACCCTGCGCAGCTTGGGCACCAAGCCCTGGGCTGCCGCCTATGTGCAACCCTCGCGCCGCCCGACCGATGGCCGCTATGGCGAGAACCCCAATCGCTTGCAGCACTATTACCAGTATCAGGTCATCATCAAACCCTCGCCGCCGAACCTGCAGGAACTGTATCTGGGCAGCCTGAAGGCCATCGGCCTTGACCCCTTGCTGCACGACATCCGCTTTGTCGAGGACGATTGGGAAAGCCCGACCTTGGGCGCTTGGGGCCTTGGCTGGGAAATCTGGTGTGACGGCATGGAAGTCAGCCAGTTCACCTATTTCCAGCAGGTCGGCGGCCATGACTGCCGCCCCGTCTCGGGGGAACTGACGTACGGCCTCGAACGCCTCGCCATGTATGTCCTTGGCATCGACCACGTGATGACCATGCCCTTCAACGACCCCCAATCCCCCATCGCCCTGACCTATGGCGACATCTTCCTGCAGACCGAGGAAGAATATTCCCGCCACAACTTTGACGGGGCCGACACCGCCCAACTGCTGCGCCATTTCGAGGATGCCGAGGCCGAATGCCAGCGCCTGCTGGACTTCCCGCCCGACGACCCGAAATCCGGCAAGCGCATCATCATGGCGCACCCGGCCTATGACCAGACGATCAAGGCCTCCCACCTCTTCAACCTCTTGGACGCACGCGGCGTCATCTCCGTCACCGAACGCCAGGCCTATATCGGCCGCGTCCGTGCGCTGGCCAAGAAATGCGCCGACGCCTTCCGCCTGACCGAAGCCGGGAAAGACGCCGAGGTCACCTCGTGAATGGCAAGATCGTCGCAGGCTCCATCGTGCTGATCGCGGCCATCGCTGGCATCGGCGGCTATTGGCTGCAGGAATACGCCTTCTACTCCAAGGTCGACTTCAAACCCGGTCAGGAAATCCTGCTGACACCACTGACCTCTCCGGTCCCCGAAGCCATCCCGGTCAAAGACCTGCAAGGCATCGACGCCACCTCCTCGCCGCTGCGCTTCCGCGCCTGCTTCACCACCGAACTGACGCTTGCGACGCTGACCGAGACCTACACCGTCTACTCCGGCCCCACCCCCCTCAACGGCCCCTCGTGGTTCTCCTGCTTCGATGCCGGCAAGATCACCGACGCCCTGGCCTCCGGTGAAGCCGTAGCCTTCCTGAGCCAAGCCAACATCATCCCCGCCGTCGACAAGATCGAAGTCGACCGCGTGGTTGCCGTTTTCCCCGATGGCCGGGCCTTTGCCTGGAACCAACTCGCCCCCGGCGTGGAGCAATAGATGCCTGACCTTCTGATCGAACTCTTCTCCGAGGAAATCCCGGCCCGCATGCAGGCCAAGGCCCGCGAGGACCTGAAGAAACTGGTCACCGATGGCCTTGTCGAAGCCGGCCTGACCTATGCCTCCGTTGGCGTCTTCTCCACCCCGCGCCGCCTGACCCTGTCCATCGACGGCCTGTCGCCCGAAAGCCGCCCCGTGCGCGAGGAACGCAAAGGCCCCCGCGCCGACGCCCCCCCTGCCGCCTTGGAAGGCTTCCTGCGCTCCACCGGGCTGACGCTCGACCAACTGGAACGGCGCGAGGACAAAAAGGGTGGCGTCACCCTCTTCGCCATCCTCGAAAAGCCCGGCCGCAAAGCGCCGGAAATCATCGCCGAGGTGCTGGAAACCACCATCCGCACCTTCCCATGGCCCAAATCCATGCGCTGGGGCAGCGGAAACCTGCGCTGGGTCCGCCCCCTTCACTCCATCCTCTGCCTCCTGATCGACGAGGCCGGCGCGCAGATAGTCCCCCTCTCGGTCGACGGCATCCGCGCCACCAACACCACCGAGGGCCACCGTTTCCTCTCGCCCAACCGCTTCGCCGTCACCTCCTTCGACGACTACGCGGTCAAGCTGAAACGCGCCCATGTCGTGCTGGACTCCGCCGAGCGTGACGCCGCAATCTGGCAAGGCGCGCAAAACCTCGCCTTCGCCGCAGGCTGGCAAGTGGTTGAAGACAAAGCCCTCCTCTCGGAAATTGCGGGCCTCGTCGAATGGCCCGTCCCCCTGATGGGCCGCATCGGCGAGGAATTCCTGCACCTCCCACCCGAGGTCCTGCAAACCTCGATGAAGGAACACCAGAAGTTCTTCTCGGTCAAAAACCCCCGCACGGGCCGGATCGAGGGCTTCATCACCGTCGCCAACACCGAAACCGCCGACCACGGGGCAACGATCCTGAAGGGCAACCAGAAAGTCCTCAGCGCCCGCCTCTCCGACGCCCGCTTCTTCTGGGAAAAAGACCTGCGCGTAGCGCGCGAAGGCATGGACGAATGGCTCGACGGCCTCAAATCCGTGACCTTCCACAACAAACTGGGCAGCCAACACGCCCGCATCGAGCGCATTGCCACCCTTGCCCAGCAAATCGCCCACCTCGTCGACGCCGACCCGGCGCTTGCCAAAGAAGCCGCCCTGATCGCCAAAGCCGACCTCCGCAGCGCCATGGTCGGTGAATTCCCCGAACTCCAAGGCCTGATGGGCATGTACTACGCCAAAGCCGCAGGCCTCCCCGAGGCCGTAGCCAACGCCGCCCGCGACCACTACTCCCCCCTCGGCCCCACCGACACCGTGCCGAGCGACCCGGTTTCCGTTGCTGTGGCGCTGGCCGACAAGATCGACACCCTGACCGGCTTCTGGGCGATTGACGAAAAGCCCACTGGGAGCAAAGACCCCTTCGCCCTGCGGAGGGCGGCGCTTGGGGTTATTCGGTTGGTGTTGGGGAATAGCATTCGACTTGCGCTTCGCGGGCTCTTGGTCAGCCACTTGAAAGCTATCAACAATACAGACTATCTACGCGAAGCCGTTGCAAATGCAGAGAATATTAGGTCTGGTCGCAACGTTGCCTTGGTGGAGATGGCCACACTGTTGGATAGTATAGCAGACGGTCCAAACAAGGTTGCCATTTCGACCATCGTGAATGACCGCCGCAATGAAGTGCGTGAAGCCAACGACCGACTTTCCAAACTGCGAAACGAACTTTCAGTTGCTGAAGCGCGTGGGCTGGAAGTTCCTTCAGACCTCCTCTCCTTCTTCCACGACCGCCTGAAAGTCTTCCTGAAAGACCAAGGCATCCGCCACGACCTGATCGACGCCTGCCTCGCCATGCCCGGCAATGACGACCTCACCCTCCTTGTCAAACGGGCCGAGGCTCTGGCGGTGTTCCTGAAAACCGAAGACGGCCCGAACCTCCTGCAAGGCTTCAAGCGCGCCAACACCATCCTGACCCAGGCCGAACAAAAGGACGGCGTCGAATATTCCTATGGTGCGGACATCAAGTTCGCCGAGACGCCGGAAGAACGCGACCTCTTCCTCAAGCTCGACATGGCCGAGGCCACCATCGCCCCCGCCGTCGCCCGCGAGGACTTCAACGAGGCGATGTGGGCCATGTCGGCCCTCCGCGCCCCGATCGACGCCTTCTTCAACGCGGTCCAGATCAACACCGACAACAGCGTCGTCCGCCGCAACCGCCTCAACCTCCTGCACCGCATCCGCGCCATCTGCTCCGGCGTGGCAGACCTGACCAAGATCGAGGGCTGACCCCAAAGCCGCGCAAAGCTTTGCGCGGCGCTCATCGCCGACCATCCCCCACCGAAGGACGGTCCGGGCGCTCTTCGCCCCATTCATTCAGGCCCAAATATCCCACGGGGAGCGCGAGGGGTGTGAAACCCCTCGCTCCGGCGGTGGGGCAGAAAACCCCTCCGCAAAGCTTGCACCAATCCAAGCAAGGTATATCCTGCACGCGCAAACAGATGGTGCCGCAGTGCAGAATACGATTGAATACGCCGAGATCACGCCAACGACCCAGATGAAGGCCGAGGCACATGGCTGGCGGGCGAAATGCCTGCAGCGGCTGATCCGGCTGGACCTGCCGGTGCCCAAGACCGTGGCCCTGCCCTCGGCAACCGTCAAAGCCATCGCACAAGGCACACCGGTCGATACTGCCGCCATCCTTGCCCATTTCGGGCCGACTCCGCTCGTCTCGGTCCGCCCCTCTCCAGCAAATCCCACCTGGGGCGGGCCGGGCACCATTCTCAACGTCGGCATGAACGCGGCGCGCCACAAATCCTTGCGCGAAACCCACGGCCAATCCGCCGCCGATGCCATCTATCTGCGCTTTGTCACGGCCTATTCCACCCATGTCGCCCGCCTTGACCCAGACCTATTCTCTGCCGGCCTCAACAACGCAGAGGCGCTGCGAGAGGCGCTCCGCACCTATGAGCGCGAGATGGACGAGCCCTTCCCCGAGGACCCGGCCCGTCAGTTGACCGAAGTCCTGCGTTCCATGTCCCGCGCGTGGGAGGGCACCTCGGCCCGCCTGCTGCGGCAAGCCAAGGGCGCGCCGGAAGGGGCCGCCCTGGGGCTGGTCGTCCAAGCCATGGCGCAGGGCATCGGCCAAGGCCTGTCCGGCGCGGGCGTGATCCAGTTCGTCGACGCGGTCACCGGCCAGCCGCAGGTCACCGGGCGCTATCTGGGGCAGGCACAGGGCCGTGACGCGCTGAAGGAAACCGACGCGCTGTATCTGACCCGCGACAAGCGCGGCGCATCTCTGGAGGATTTGTCGCCGAAGCTGTTCGCCAGCCTCATCGCCTTTGGCGCCGCTTGCCGCAGCAAGCTGCGCGAGGAGATGCAGATCGAATTTACCATCGAGGACGGAAGACTGTCGGTGATTGACGCGGTGAAAGTTCCCCGCTCGGCCCGTGCGGGCCTCAGGATCGCGGTAGCGCTGGCCGATGACGGCATCATCAGCCGGGATGAGGCAATCTTGCGGGTCGAACCACGCTCGCTGACCGAACTTCTGCACCCGCAGGTCGACCCACGTGCTTCGCGTGATGTGGTGACAAAGGGTATCGCGGCCTCCCCGGGCGCGGCGACAGGACGCATCGTGTTTTCCTCGGCTGTGGCACAGGCCTCGCAGTCGCGGGGCGAGGCCTGCATCCTGTGTCGGCGCGAAACCCAGCCCGAGGATATCCGAGGCATGCATTCTTCGGCCGGGGTGCTGACCGAACGCGGCGGTACGACCAGTCATGCGGCGGTGATCGCGCGGGGTCTGGGCGTGCCATGCGTGGTCGGGGCCTCGGGACTGCGCATTGACAGCAAAGAGAAAAAGATCACCGCCGCTGATGGACGGGTTTTTGCCGAGGGCGATCAGATCACCGTCGATGGCACGACGGGCGAGGTTCTGGCAGGCTCTGCCGTGATGCTGGCGGCGGCGCTTGATGACGCCTTCCGCAAGCTTCTGGGCTGGGCCGATGCGGTGCGCGACATCGGCGTGCGCGCCAATGCCGACACGCCCGCCGATGCGGCGACCGCCCGGCGGTTTGAGGCGCAGGGGATAGGCCTGTGCCGGACGGAACACATGTTCTTCGACGAGGACCGCCTTGTGGTGATGCGCGAGATGATCTTCGCCAACACCCCGCAGGACCGCGCCGCCGCTTTGGCCCGCCTGCTGCCCATGCAGCGCGCCGACTTCGTGCAGTTGTTCAGCATCATGCAGGGCCTGCCGGTCTGCATCCGCCTGTTCGACCCGCCACTGCACGAATTCCTGCCGCAAAGCCGCGAGGGTCTGCGCGAACTGGCAGAGGCTTTGGATCGCCCGCTCTCCGAGGTGATCCGCCGCGCCGAGGCCCTGTCGGAAGCCAATCCGATGCTGGGGATGCGCGGCGTGCGCTTGGGCGTTGTCCTGCCGGAAATCTACGACATGCAGGCCCGCGCCATCTTTGAGGCGACGGTCGAGATCGGCAAACAGGGCGCCTCGGTTGTGCCGGAAATCATGATCCCCCTCGTCTCGGCCAAGCGCGAGGTCGAACTGGTCAAGACCCATATCGACGCCGTGGCAGCTGCCGTCCGCGCCAAGTCGGGGGCCAATTTCGACTACAAGCTGGGCGTCATGGTCGAAACCCCCCGGGCGGCGCTGCGGGCGGGCGATATTGCCCAGCATGCGGCTTTCCTGTCCTTCGGCACCAATGACCTGACACAGATGACCTACGGGCTGTCGCGCGATGACGCCGGACGCTTCATGTCGACCTATGTGGCACAGGGCGTTTTCCCCGAGGATCCCTTCCATTCCCTCGACATCGAAGGCGTGGGGGAACTGCTTCTGATCGGGGCGGAACGCGGCCGACAGACGCGTCCGGACTTAACTCTGTCGATCTGCGGGGAGCATGGCGGCAATCCCGAATCAATCGATTTTTGCCGCAAGGCGGGTTTCGACTATGTGTCCTGCAGCCCCTATCGGGTGCCCTTGGCCCGATTGGCGGCAGCGCATCTGGCTTTGGCCGATCCTGTGGCTAAATGAAATAGCAACACAATATCATGCGATTGTGGATTGTTTCTCATGTGGAACCTTAAGTTTTTCGGCGGAATTCCGCGCAAAATGTTACAAAATGCGTGACATATCTGCCACGCAGATAGACCGACCCTGCTTTCCCCACTAGTTCGATTGTCCGTCGTGAACCGTTGCCCCGGAAAGGCGCGGAAAACGGCTTGGAGAAACAACCGGGAACTGTAGACAATGCGCTTGCACCTTCATCGGACATTGGCCGTTCTGGCCATGACAGTCCTGACGGGCGCGGCCTTCGCCGATGTGACGGTGAGCCAGTCCAACACGCCAACCAATGCCATGGGGGCGCAGTTCGCCTCGTTGTTCGGGGCCGAACATGACACGGTGAACGCCTTGCCAGAAGCCGATCTGGCCGCACTGGCCAAGGGGCCCGAGGGTCAAAAAACCGACAAAGCCGGAACCAAGCCGGTGCTGATCGCTTATACCGACGGCTGGCTGGACACGCTCCCCACGCCCGTGGGCGACGCCGAATGGGATTGCCTGCGCCGTGCCATCTATTTCGAGGCGCGGGGCGAAGAGATCGACGGCCAGTTCGCCGTGGCCGAGGTGATCCTGAACCGGGTCGATCAACCCGGCTTCCCGAAATCGGTCTGCGGCGTGGTCCATGCCACCGGCGGCGGCGCCTGCGCGTTTTCCTATATCTGCGACGGCATGGCCGACGAGATGCACGACCCGGTTGCAATTGACCGTGCGAGCCGCATCGCCCGCGTCATGCTGGACGGCGCCCCGCGCGCCCTGACCGAGGGGGCCACCTACTTCCACGCCCGCTGGTCGCGGCCGTCTTGGGGCAATGTTGTGAAAACCGCGGCCATCGGCGGACATCTGTTCTACAAGATGGCGTCGTGACGGGCCAGTAAGGGTCCCTGCAGGTCGCGCCGCTTGCACAAGCGGTCGGCTTCGGGCATGGCACGGGCGCGGTCAGGCGCTAGTCTGACCGGGGGCGCTGTGTCCTCGAACCTTGAAGGGGGGGCATCCTTGACCTCAGATATCCGCCTTGCCTTCGCCCATCCGGAAGAACGCAGCCTGGCTTCCGCAAGCGCTGATCCGCGCGACAGGATTTCCCTGCGGGATCATGTGGTCGAGGTTGACATCGGCGCCTTCCAGAAGGAACGCGGCCACCGCCAGCGCATCCTGTTCAACGTCGTGGTCGAGGTCCGCCCCGCCCCTCAGCCCTTGAACGATGACGTGGACCGCATCCTCTCCTATGACCGGATCACCGACTCGATTGCCGAAGAGTTGGCCGCCGAACGCCTGAACCTCTTGGAGACCCTCGCCGAGCGGGTGGCCGAGCGGATTCTGGCCGAACCGCAGGCGATGCGTGTCTTCGTGCGGATCGAAAAGCTCGACATCGGACCCTATAAGCTGGGCGTCGAAATCGTCCGCTCCCGTGCCGAGGCCGCGCTGAAGGTGGTGGGCCAGAACGGTCAGGAATCCGCACTGCATCCCTTGGTCGCGTTTCTCGACAACGCCTCCATCGCCGCATCCGATCTGGCGGCGCGGCTGGATGCCTTGGCCTCGCACGGGCTGCCGGTGATCCTCACGGTGGGTTTGCCCGACTTGGTCCAACCACAGACCGGCCACAAACCGACCCAACGCCGGGTTGACCTGCTGGCGATCGAGCAGAACGCTTGGGTTCTGGCCGCCCGCGACCCGCGCTGCGTGGTCATGGAGACCCGGACGGAAATCGACTGGGCGGTGAAACGCGGCCAGATGATGGTCTGGGCACCCTCCAAGATGGTGCTGGACGCGACCGACGGCCCCCAATCGCGCGACCCTGTCGTTCTGGCGCTGTGGCTGGCCGAGGTGATGGCCGCGCAGCGGCTGATCGTTCACGGAACTGTTGCACTTCCGGCAGGAAGCCGCGTGACGGTGGAACAGGCGTGAGGCCAGACCTTGCTGGCGGATACGGTTCCGCTTAATCCCAAAGCCGTGCCTGTGGCGAAACCGGGGGGCATTTCGCGCTCCGTCGTTCCACAGGTTCTTCGCTTCAGCGGGGCAACCTGCGAGACACACGCAGGGCATTTGGACCAAGATGAAGGACGCGCGTTTGCAAGACTATTTGCGCCCAGTCGCCATGACCGATCCCGCCCGTCCCGAAGGTGCCCTGACCCTGGCCGGAGGGCCGTGCTGGTTTGACCGGGTGGAGGTTCTGAGCCGGACTGAAGCCCCGCGGATCGTGGCGGCCTCCGACTTGTCGCAGGATGACCAGCGCAGGCTTTCTGCGGCGCGGCACGAATTTGGCGCCTTGAGCTTGGACCGGCCCCGGATCATGGGCATTCTGAACATCACGCCCGACAGTTTCTCGGACGGTGGTCTGTTCCTGAAGCCAGATGCTGCGGTGATGCAGGGAAGGTTGATGGCCGCAGGCGCCGAGATCATCGACATCGGCGGTGAAAGCACGCGGCCCGGCGCAGTTGAGGTCTCGGTGGACGAAGAGATCACACGGACCGCTCCGGTGATCCGGGCTCTGCGGGCCGGCGGGCTGGACTTTGCCATTTCGATTGACACGCGCAAGGCGGCGGTGGCGCGGGCGGCGCTGGAGGCCGGGGCGTCGTGGATCAATGACGTGACCGCCTTGCAGTTCGACTCGGAGATGGCCGCTTTGGTGGCCGAGAAATCCGTACCGGTGATCCTGATGCATTCCAT
This sequence comes from Paracoccaceae bacterium, assembly GCA_947453525.1. GTDB lineage: Bacteria > Pseudomonadota > Alphaproteobacteria > Rhodobacterales > Rhodobacteraceae > Stagnihabitans. The sequence goes on from CANGHD010000005.1 coordinate 12,847, forward strand.
CGCCACCCCTGCCACGATGCAGGACGATCCGCGCTATGCGGATGTGCTGCTGGATGTCTATGACGCTCTGGCTGCCCGTGTGGCCGAGGCCGAGGCGGCGGGCATTGGCCGCGAGAACATCGCCATCGACCCCGGCATCGGCTTTGGCAAGACCCTGACCCACAACCTCGCCCTGTTGCAACGGCTCAGCCTGTTTCACAACCTCGGTCTCCCGGTTTTGCTGGGCGCGTCGCGCAAGCGGTTCATCGGCACGATCGGTGCTGAGGCCGAGGCCGCGCGACGGATGCCCGGTTCGCTGGCCGTGGCGCTTTGGGGCGTCGCACAGGGCGTGCAGATGATCCGGGCGCATGATGTGGCCGAAACCCGGCAGGCCCTGTCGCTCTGGCAGGCCACCAGAAAAGGAGACGCGCTATGAGCCGCAAATTGTTTGGCACCGATGGCGTGCGAGGCCGGGCCAACACCTATCCGATGACCGCCGAGATGGCCTTGAAGCTGGGTGCGGCGGCCGGCCGGTATTTCCGCCGCGATGGCGGCTCGGCGCACCGCGTTGTGATCGGCAAGGACACGCGGCTGTCGGGCTATATGCTGGAAAACGCGCTGACGGCGGGCCTGACCTCAACGGGGATGAACGTGCTGCTGCTCGGCCCGGTGCCGACGCCGGCTGTCGGCTTCCTGACGCGCAGCATGCGCGCCGACGTGGGGGTGATGATCAGCGCCTCCCACAACCCGCATCAGGACAACGGCATCAAGTTCTTCGGCCCCGATGGCTTCAAGCTGTCGGATGAGGCGGAGGCCGAAATCGAATCCATCGTGGCAGGCGAAATCACCCCGGCGGAACCCGAAAAGATCGGTCGCGCCCGCCGGATCGACGATGGCCGCGGCCGCTATCAGGAATTCGTCAAGACCACCTTCCCGGCGGGCCTGACGCTGGACGGGCTGAAAGTGGTGATCGACTGCGCCAATGGTGCCGCCTATCGGGCCGCGCCCGAGGTGCTGTGGGAACTCGGCGCCGAGGTGATCCCGGTGGGCGTCACCCCGAATGGCACCAATATCAACGATCGGGTCGGCTCCACCCACACCCAGACGGCCGCCGAAGCCGTGGTGGCGCATGGCGCACATGTCGGCATCTCGCTGGACGGCGATGCCGACCGGGTGATGATCATCGACGAGACGGGTCATGTGGCCGATGGCGACCAGATCATGGCGCTGCTCGCGGCCCGCTGGGCTGACGATGGCAGGCTGAAAGGCGACACCCTGGTCGCGACCGTGATGTCGAACCTCGGGCTCGAGCGCTTCCTGACCGGGCGCGGCCTCAGGCTGGAACGCACGGCTGTCGGTGACCGCTATGTCGTGGAGGCGATGCGGCGGGGCGGCTGGAACCTTGGCGGCGAGCAATCGGGCCATATCGTCATGACCGACTATGCCACCACCGGCGATGGGTTGATCGCGGGCTTGCAGTTTCTGGCCGAAATGGCCCGCACCGGGCGTGCCGCCAGCGAATTGGTCCAACAGTTCACCACCGTCCCGCAGCTCTTGAAAAACGTCCGCTTCAGCGCCGGGGCAAGGCCGCTGGAGATGGCCTCGGTACAGGCCATCATCGCGGCCAATGTGGAAAGGATCGCCGGCACCGGGCGCCTCCTGATCCGCAAATCCGGCACCGAACCCCTGATCCGCGTCATGGCGGAATGCGAGGACCCTGCCCTTCTGGCCGAAGTGGTCGACGACATCGTCGTCGCCGTCCAGGCCGCCGCCGCCGGCTAAGCCTCGGATTGCACGCGTGCAATCTGTAGATACTTCAAATAAAACAAAAGGTTGACGAAAACCGTCAACTGTTTCTTAACTTTCAGCTTCACCTTGGCAAAAATATCCCACCGGAGGGTCCGGGAGGGTGTGAAACCCTCCCGGCGCCGGGGGGTTGGGGGGACGGCGCGTCCCCCCATCTTCCCTGTCAGCCGACGTGGTACAGCGAGGCAAACAACCGTGGGTCCAGACTTTCGGCGGCGAAGGTCGGCCCCTCGGTCAGGACTGACACGGCGTCGTGGCTGTGCAGGCTTTCCTGATGGCTGGCCACGATGCGGAAATCGCGGATCCGGTCATCGCCTTGCAGGGCCAGGCAGAAGCTGCGGGCGGCGTCCTCCACGAAGATCGGGTTGGCGGCGTTCAACTCGGCGAAGGCCTGCTCGTCTTCACGCTTGACCATGACCTGCGTCTCGGTCGGCACGGCGGCGCGGGCGAGATCGATCAGGTCTTCGAACCACAGAACCTCCTCGCCGATCACTTCGACAGAGATCCGCGCGACCGAGCGTTGCGAATGCGGCGTGGCCAACTGGCCACGGGTGCGGCGGGCGTGTTCGGAGAGTTCAAGGCTGCACGGGCAGGTCGAGGAATACACGAAGTCCAGATGCACGATCTGTTTGCGCACCCCGGCGGTGTCGACCAGTTCCAAGGCGATGTCATAGTACTGCCAGCCCGACAGGCCGGACCGCAGGCTTTCCACCTTCACCGGGAAGGAGAACCGCATTTGGATGCGGGCATCGAACGAGTCCAGATCGCGCTTGTAGTCTTCCAGCGCGTGCTCGATCACCTGGAACGAGAAATCCCGCTCGGCATGGGCATAGAAAGACCGCATGATGCGGCTCATGTTGATGCCCTTCTTTTCCGCCTCAAGGCTGACCGTGCCGGTCACCGAGGTTTCCAGCATCACTTCGCCGGCGTCGCGGGTGTGATAGCGGATCGGCAGGCGGAAGTTGGAGATGCCGACATGCTGGATGACCTGCTTTGCGCCGACGATCAGGCTGGCGGGCCCGTTCTGCAGGTCGGGCAGGCCATCCTTGTAGATGTCATCGACCCGGAACGCCTGCGGATAGGCACGGCTCATCACCGGATAGCCGCCGCCGACCAGTGCGCCCATCGAGGGATCAAGCGAGACGATGTCCGCCTCGGTCGACCGGTCGGCCCACAGGCGCAGGGTGGCCAAAGCAGCCAAAGCCTCGGCCCGGCCCGGCTTGCGTTCCAGCTCTGGGTCATGGATGTTCATGGCGGCAGTTCCTTTATTCCATCGTTCGAAGGCACGCATATAGGGCGAAATGCCCTTCAGCCAACCCTTACGCTATGGATACGACCAAACCGCAACAACGGATCACCCGGCAGGGCGTGTTTTCGCGCCGAAAAGCCCCTAGAACCTGCGCCGAAAGATCAGATTGCCGCCAGCCCAAGCTGCAAGTCGCCGATCAGGTCATCGACATCTTCCAGCCCGACGGACAGACGGATCATGCCGGGGGTGATGCCCAGCTTGTCTTTCATGTCTTGGCTCAGCCGCTGGTGGGTCGTGGTCACCGGATGGGTGGCAATCGACTTCGCATCGCCCAGGTTGTTGGAAATCTTGATGATTTCCAGCGCGTTCATGAAGCGGAACGCCGCTTCCTTGCCGCCCTTCAGGTCAAAGGTCACCAAGGTGCCGCCCGACCCCATTTGGTCCATCGCAAGCGCGTGTTGCGGGTGGCTGGCCAGTTCGGGGTAAATCACCTTGGCAATCCGGGCGTCGCCTTCCAGCGCCTCAGCCACTTTCCGCGCAGTCTCGGCCATCGCCCGGCAGCGCAGGTCCAGCGTGACCATGCCGTTCAGCATCAACCAGGCCGAGAAGGGCGAGATCGAGCCGCCGGTGTGCTTCATGTAGGGCTCAAGCGTCTTGCGGATGAACTCGCGTGACGCGCAGACCACGCCACCCAGGGCACGGCCCTGCCCGTCAATGTGCTTGGTGGTGGAATACACGATGACATCGGCACCTTGTTCCACCGCTTTCGAGAAGATCGGCGTGGCGAAGACGTTGTCGACGATGACGAGGGCCCCGACCTTGTGGGCGATTTCGGAAACGCTGCGGATGTCGATCAGTTCCAGCGTCGGGTTCGACATGCTCTCGAAGAACACCGCCTTGGTGCCGGGGGTGACAGCGGCGCGCCACTGGTCCAGATCGGCCCCGTCAACGAAAGAGACCTTGACGCCGTAGCGGGTCAGGACTTCTTCCAGCACGTAGAGGCACGACCCGAACAGCGCGCGGGAGGAGACGATGTGATCGCCCGCGCGCAGCATCGAGGTCAGCGCGCCAGAGACGGCGGCCATGCCCGAGGCCGTGGCGAAGGCGTCTTCGGTGCCTTCGAGGGCTGCGATGCGCTCTTCGAACATGCGGGTTGTGGGGTTGCCGTAGCGGGCATAGATGAATTCGTCCTCACCGGCCTTGATGAAGCGCTGTTCGGCACTTTCGGCATCGGGATAGGCAAAGCCCTGAGTCAGGAAGATCGCCTCGGCCATCTCGCCATACTGGCTGCGGCGGCTGCCCTCATGCACGAGTTTCGTGCGGGTGTTCCAGTCTTTGCTCATCTTCCGGCCTCCTCGGCGCAATGGATCCGAAACCGGAACAGATGGGGAGTGCGCGGGACGCTCTGACCATTTTAGCGGAATGTTTAACGTGGCCCGCAATCCGGTAACAAATCGCCACGGATCCGTGCTTAGCGCGGTCTTCGGGGAAGGTCAACCAGTGGGGGAAGGCCAAAGACTTTTCGATGACACATCGTGGGGCGCGGCGCTACATCCGGCCATAGCCCTTGCCATAGGCCACGTCCACCGTGCGGACCACGGCGAGGAGCAGACGGCGCAGCAGCACGGGCAACAGTCCGAAATAGATCAGCCACAGCGACAGCGAGGCCTGATGGATCAGCGTTTCGTTCAACAGAACCAGCGTCATGTAGAAGATCGCCAGAACCCGGCTCATCATTGGGTTGGCACCGCGCGGGCGATCGTCGGGCAGAAGGTGGAGCACCATATCATGCCGCCCATCGATCACGTCGAGCAGATAAAGGCAGGCGTAGACGCCGAAATAGACCGAAAGGAAGCGTTGGCACCACAGGGGCTCGCCCTTCCAGATCAGCAAGGCAAGGGCAGCTGGGGCCAACAGCAGCGCGAGACCCAACGCCCGGCGGTTGGAGACCTTGTCCTGCAACGTGGTGATCGTACCACCGGCGCGCATCGTCATCCGCAGGCCCATGGCCGCCACGAAGGCCGTCATGAAGGCCTCGCGCTCTGGCAGCGCGAAGCCGCGCAGCAGCGCCCAGACCAGCGCCATGACCAGAAGCGGCAGCATGATGGTCCATGGCTGGTTGAAGCCCGGCCGGAACAGCGCCATGAAACCCCGCATCGTCTTGATGATCTCGTCCAGCATGTTCGCCCCCGCACCAGCACTTAGCGCAGGATGACAGTGGATTTGGGCAGGCTTAAGGCGAAATCGGTCCGGCTTGGTGGTCCGATCAATTGCTGTCGGGCGGAGGGTTGCCGTATTTCTCCAGCAGTTTGGCTTGGGTCAGAAGGAAGGCGAACATGGCCAGCGTCAGGCCGACCGCTTTGAACATAACCCATGTCCCGTCCGAGAAGTTGCGCCAGACCACCTCGTTCAGCACCGCAAGGCCGGCGAAGAACACGGCAATGCGGCGGGTCAGGATCATCCAGCCCTCGGCCTGCATCGGGATGGCATCCTCCATCACCAGCCGCAGGTAGGATTTGCCTTGCAGCAGGCCCGCGCCAAGGGCAGCAGCGAAGAAGACATAGATGATCGTGGGTTTCATCTTGATGAAGCGCGGGTCGTTGAACCAGACGGTCAGGCCGCCCATGAACAAGACCACGACCAGCGTGATGATCTGCATCGGGGCGATCCGCCCGGTCAGCTTCCACAGGCCGAAAATCGAGGCGGCGAAGACCACAACGAAGACCGCTGTCGAGACGATGAAGCCGGAGTAGGTCGTGCCCGCCAGCGTCAGGCTCCGGTCCTTGAGAAACCAGTACCCCAGCATGAACAGTACCAGCGGCCCATATTCCAGCGCCAGTTTCAGCCGGTTGTCATAGGCTCTTTTTTGCTCGTTCATCCCGCACCCTCCATCACGACCGCACCCAGTGCGATCAATCCCATCAGCGCAGACCGCCACGGTCCCACCTTTTCGCCCAAGACCAGCCAGCCAATCAAGGCAGCAAATACGGTTGACGTCTCACGCAGTGCCGCCGCCTCGCCGACGCGGTCCAGCCGCGTGGCCATCATCACTGCGCCGAACGAGAAGAACGCGACGAAGGCACCGAATATGCCGCGTTTGACCAAGGGCGCGATGCGTCTGGCGTCCAGCCTGATCCAGCGTTTCCACGTGAGGGCCGGAATGAAGATGCCGTCGATCATGAAGAACCACGCAAGGAAGGTGAAAGGGTCAGCCGTGGCGCGGATGCCCAAGGCATCATAGGTCGTATAGGCTGCCACGAAGCCGCCAGTGATGAAGGCAAGGCCAAGTGCCGGCACAAGGCTCGCCGCATCGCGGCCGAGCGTCCAGAGCGAATGGCCTGCCAACCCGAAGATGCCCGCCAGCAGAAGGCCAAGGCCGACCCATTGCAGCGGCATGAAATGCTCGCCAAACACCAGTCCGGCGAAAAGGACGGTGAAGAACGGCCCGGTGCCGCGCACGACGGGGTAGACGACCGTGTAGGGCGCGCGGTCATAGGTCATGGCTTGCGCGATCTTGTAGCCGGCATGGATCAGGAAGGCACCGGCAAAGATCAGCCACATATGCGGCTCGGGCCAGGGCACGACGAAAAGCGCGAAGGGGGCGGCAATCAGGCCGTAGCTGGCATCAATCGCGGCACGGGTGATCCAGGGGTCATCGCGGCCCTTCTGAAGTGCTCCGAACAGGGCGTGCAGGACAGCGGCCAGCAAGGCCAGCCCAATGGCCAGCCGGTGACCCGTGGGCGTGCCCACCATCGAAAGAAGCCAGGCTGTCATCTGCGGTCAGGCGTCGCGGCCGACGAGGGCGTTGGCGAAATCCTGCGGGTCGAAGGGGGCGAGGTCGTCAATCTGCTCGCCGACACCAATGGCATGGATCGGCAGGCCGAATTTGTCGGCCAACGCCACCAGCACGCCGCCGCGTGCCGTACCGTCGAGTTTGGTCATCACAAGGCCCGAAACATCGGCGATCTTGCGGAAGATCTCGACCTGCAGCAGGGCGTTCTGTCCGGTGGTGGCATCCAGCACCAGAAGCGTGTTGTGCGGCGCGGAAGGGTCTTTCTTGCGCAACACGCGGACAATCTTGGCCAGTTCCTCCATCAGATCAGCCCGGTTCTGCAGGCGGCCTGCGGTGTCGATCAGCAGAAGGTCGGCGCCATCGGCTTGCGCCTTGGTCAGCGCGTCAAAGGCAAGGCTTGCGGGGTCCGATCCTTCGGGCGCGGTCAGGACGGGCACGCCAGCGCGTTGGCCCCAGATTTGCAACTGTTCCACGGCGGCGGCGCGGAAGGTATCGCCTGCGGCGATTACGACGGATTTGCCGGCGGCCTTGAACTGGCTGGCCAGTTTGCCGATCGTGGTGGTCTTGCCCGAGCCGTTCACGCCAACCACGAGTACGACCTGCGGCTTTTGCGGATAAAGCGGCAGGGGCCGGGCCACGGGTTCCATGATGCGGGCGATCTCGGTCGCCAGAGCCGCCTTCAGATCGGCGGTCGAGATGCGTTTTCCGAACCGGCCCTCGGCGATGTTGGCCGTGACGCGGAGTGCCGTGTCGACGCCCATGTCCGAGCGGATCAGCAACTCCTCGAGGCTTTCCAGCATCGCATCGTCCAGCACGCGGCGGGTTTCATCGCGGCCGAGCAACCGGCCGATCAGACCGGGGCGTTCCGGTTCCGGCGCGGCGCTATCGGCCACCAAAGCTTCTAGCCCCTCGCCGATCTTGTCGGAGGAGCGGAAGAGCTTGTCGCGCAGCTTTTTGAAGAAGGACATGGGGTGGCCCCGGATGGTTTGACCTCACCTAGGCCGCGTCGGGCGCGGATGCAAGCGGGGCATGGGGCGGGCATTCCCCTTGGGCGCGGGTTGCCCTAGATTTGGCGCATGAAAGCCCTGTCGGTTCCGATGTTCGCCCTCGCCGCCGCAAGCCCCTTGGGGTTCGTGGTGCTGGCGTGCCTGTGGGGCGGGGTCTGGGTCTGGCTGGCGCTGCTCTGGATGGCGGGGGCGGTGGTGGTGCTGGATCTGGCGGTGCCGCTGGTGGCGGGGGCACAGGACGAGGCGGAGTTTCCAGGCTCGGATCTGCTGCTGGTGGGATTGGCGTCAGGAGCCTTGCTGGCGCTGCCCATGCTGGTCTGGGCGACGGCGGGGCCCTCGGGTTTGGGGCTGGGCGGGCGCGGGGCGCTGTTCGTGGCGGGTGGATTGTGGTACGGACAAGTCGCCCATCCCGCGGCGCATGAGTTGATCCACCGCAGCGGGCGCGGGATGGCCTGGCTGGGGCAAGCGGTTTATGCCGCGCTGATCTTCGGGCACCATGCCTCGGCTCACCGGTTGGTGCATCATCGGTTCGTGGCCACGGGCGCGGACCCCAACTCTGCACGGGTCGGGGAAGGCTATTACCGCTTTCTGGGCCGGGCTTGGCTCGGCAGTCTGCGGGCAGGCTGGCGGGCCGAGCGGGCGTTGCGGCGCGGCACGGGGATAAGCCCCTACTGCGCCTATGGTCTGGGCGCTGGTCTGGCGCTGGCCTTGGGCTATGGGCTTTCGGGCTGGACAGGGGTTCTGGTCTGGGCCGCTTTGGGCTTTCACTTCGGCGCCCAGGTTCTGTTGTCGGACTATGTGCAGCATTACGGGCTGGAGCGGCGCAGCACCGCGGGCCGGCTGGAGCCGGTGGCGGCAGGACACAGCTGGAACGCGCCGCATCTGTTCAGCGGTGCGCTGATGCTGAATGCGCCGCGCCATTCCGACCACCACGCCCATCCCTCACGCCCCTACCCCGCCCTGCGGCTGGGGGACGATATGCCGATCTTGCCTTGGCCCTTGCCTTTGGCTTGTCTGGTGGCGCTTTGCCCGCCCTATTGGCACTGGCGGATGCGTCCCCTGGTCGAGCGTGCGGCCCTCGCCAAGGCGTGACTGGCTTTTGCGGTGCGGGTTTGGCAGGATGGTACCATGAACCGCTTCGCCCTGATCCTCGCCTGTGTGCTGCCGCTGCCGGCCTCGGCCGACCCGCCAAAGGCTGGCGCCCCGTCGGCCGATCTTGGCCCGCCCCTGTCGGCAGCCGAGTTCGAGGCCTATGCCTTGGGCAAGACTTTGACCTATGGCGGTGACGGACAGGTCTGGGGGCAAGAGGAATATCTGCCCGGACGACAAGTGGTCTGGGCCTTCACCGATCAGCCCTGCGAATATGGCACATGGACCGAAGAGCAGACCGAGGCCAAGGCGCCGATGATCTGCTTTGCCTATGAGGGCAATCCGAACACCAACTGCTGGCAGTTCTTCAAGGGCAGGACCGGGCTGGTGGCGCTGTTCATCGGCGACGGGTCCACCTCGCTGGCCGAGGTGGACCAGACCAGCAAACCCATGCAATGCCCGGGGCCCAAGGTCGGGGTTTAGCCACCGGCGGGCGCTCGGAGGAGCCCCAGGGCGGGGTGCTGCCGCCCCCCGCTCCCCCGGCCTCAAAGGGGAGCACGCCCCCCTTTGAGAATACCCCGTGGATATTTGGGACAATGTGAAAGGGGCTAGAAGAGGGAGCCCTGGGCAGGCTTTGGGTCGGTGGTCTTTGACTTCTTCAGGGCGGTTCTGGAGGTCAGGCGGCCATCCTGGAACTCGATCTCCAGCGCTCCAGCCTTTTCGGCCTGGGCCGCGGTGGTGACGACGGCACCGTCGCCCCAGACAACGGCATAGCCGCGCCGCAGCGTTTCGGCGTAGCCGAGCGTCTGGCGGGTCCGGTCGAGGGCATCGAGGCGCGTGGTCAGGTCTGCCAAACGTTTGGGCAGGGCAGCGTCAAGGCGCTGGCTGAGGCCCTCAAGCTGGTCGTGATGTTTGGCAATGTCGCGGGCGGAAGTGGCGATCAGGCGCGAGAGGGCGGGCGCAAGGCGGGAAGCCCATTTGTCCAGTGTGGTGGCGGCGCGTTCGAGGCGCAGGTCGGCGCGGGCGTTGAGGCTGGCGGTTTGCTGGGTCAGGGTCGCGCGCTGGCGCTGGATCAGGCTGGCGAGGATGGCAGGGCGCAGCGGGGCAGAGAGCGCCTCGAACCGCGCGCGTTTGCGGGAGGTGGCGAGGCTCAGGCCACCGCCGAGGCGCTGGACGGCGGCATCGAAGCGCTGGCGCGGGGCCGCGAGCAAGGCATCGAGGCGCGGCAAGGCGCGGGCGAGATCGCGCAGGCGCTGGTCGCGGCGGTCAAGGAAGGCGCGGGCCGCGCGGGACTGGCGGGCGGAGAGGTCGGCCAGCGTCGCCAGAAGGTCGGCGCGGACGGGGACGGCCATCTCCGCGGCGGCGGTGGGGGTGGGGGCGCGCAGGTCGGCGGCGTAGTCGATCAGGGTCGTGTCCGTCTCATGCCCAACGGCGGAGATCAGCGGAATGCGCGAGGCTGCGGCGGCGCGGACGACGATTTCCTCGTTGAAGCCCCAGAGGTCTTCGAGGCTGCCACCACCCCTTGCCACGATGATAAGGTCGGGGCGCGGGATCGGGCCGCCGGGGGCCAGGGCATTGAAGCCACGGATCGCAGCGGCAACCTCGGGCGCGCAGTTCTGGCCCTGGACGGCGACAGGCCAGATCAGGACGTGACGCGGGAAGCGGTCGCGCAGTCGGTGCAGGATGTCGCGAATGACGGCGCCAGAGGGCGAGGTGACGACGCCGATGACCAAGGGCAGGTACGGGATGGGCTTCTTGCGGGCAGGGTCGAAGAGGCCCTCGGCGGCCAAGGCGGCTTTGCGCTTTTCCAGCATGGCCATCAGGGCACCAGCGCCGGCGGGGGCCACATCCTCGACGATCATCTGGTATTTCGACTGGCCCGGGAAGGTGGTCATCCGGCCGGTGGCCACGACCTCCATGCCCTCTTCGGGGCGGACCTGCATCTTGGAAACCTGACCCTTCCACGAGATCGCCGCCACGACGTTGCGGTCATCCTTCAGGTCGAAATACAGATGGCCCGAGGCAGGGCGCGACACCCGGCCGACTTCGCCGCGCACCCGGATCAGGCCGAATTCGCCCTCGATGATGCGTTTGACCGCGCCCGACAGCTCGGACACGGTATACTCCGGGCTGTTGCCGGGTCGCGCGGGGGGATCGTCGTCTTCGAACAGGGCCATGGTCGTCTCCGTTGCCGCCCTATATCCGGCAGGTGGGGGCGGTTTGTCCAGTCGGCTCTGCCGTTGCGGCGGCCCGGCACGCGCCCTCGTGTCCGGACAGGCGTCGGCGGGCGGCCCCCTTCCGGTTGAAGCTGGCGTTGTCGCGGGCAATTGGCGATACATGTCCCAAAGCCTTGCCGCCCGGGAGACTTGACCTTATGAGGCTCTCATCCCTTTGCCACGACCGGAGAGATTGCCCCATGAACATCCTTATCCTTGGCGGCGGCGGGCGGGAACATGCGCTGGCCTGGGCCATCAAACAGAACCCCAAGACCGACCGCCTGATCGTGGCGCCGGGCAATGCCGGGATCGCCATGCTGGCCGAGGTGGCGGACCTTGACGTGCTGGATGCGGCGGCGGTCGTGGCGTTTTGCGCCGAAAATGCGGTGGATTTCGTGGTGGTGGGCCCGGAGGCTCCGCTGGCCGCGGGGGTGGCGGATGCAACGCGGGCGGCGGGGATATTGACCTTCGGGCCGAGTGCAGAGGCCGCGCGGCTGGAGGCGTCAAAGGCCTTCACGAAGGAGATTTGCGATGCCTGCGGGGCACCGACGGCGGCTTATGTGCGGTTCACCGAGGCTGGTCCGGCGCGGGCATATGTCAAGGCGCAGGGGGCTCCGATTGTCGTCAAGGCCGATGGGCTGGCGGCGGGCAAGGGGGTCATCGTCGCGATGACGGAAGCCGAGGCCTTGGATGCGGTCGACGACATGTTTGGCGGCGAGTTCGGGGCGGCGGGCGCGGAAGTGGTGATCGAAGAGTTCATGACCGGTGAGGAGGCCAGCTTCTTCATCCTGACCGATGGGGTGAACGCTTTGGCCATCGGCACGGCGCAGGACCACAAGCGGATGGGCGATGGCGACACCGGGCCGAACACCGGGGGGATGGGCGCCTACTCCCCGGCCCCGGTGCTGAGCGAAGTCGTGCAGGCGCAGGCGATGGCGGAGATCGTGCTGCCCACGATCCGGGAAATGGCGCGGCGCGGGACGCCGTATCAGGGCGTGCTCTACGCAGGGCTGATGATTGAAGGCGGTCGGGGGCGGTTGGTGGAATACAACGCCCGCTTTGGCGACCCGGAGTGTCAGGTGCTGATGATGCGTCTGGGGGCGCAGGCCTTGGACCTGCTTCTGGCCTGTGCCGAGGGGCGGCTGGATCAGGCCCGGGTCAATTGGGCGGATGACCATGCGCTGACCGTGGTGATGGCGGCCAAGGGCTATCCGGGGGCTTACCAGAGGGGCTCGATGATCCACGGGTTGGAGCGGCTGCCCGAGGACAGCCGGCATATGTGCTTTCATGCCGGGACCTTGGAAAAAGACGGGCAAATACTGGCCAATGGCGGCCGGGTATTGAACATCACGGCGCGGGGGGCCAGCTTGGAAGAGGCGCGCAACCGGGCTTACGGCATGATCGACCATCTGGATTGGCCGGAGGGTTTCTGCCGCAGCGACATCGGCTGGCGCGGACTGGCGCGGGACTAGGGCCGCCGTTGCCTGCCCCGCGCAAATTCGCGGCATCGGGCGCAGTTGGCCGGGACTGCGGCGGATTTTCCCCTATGGGCAGGGCAGGCCCGGCCTATGACGGACGGGGCGCAACAGGGGCACGACCATGATCATTCGCGAAAAACCGGGACTTTGGCAGATCTTGTTTGCCGTCAAGGGCTCTGTCCTGCCGCATATCGGGCCGACCTTGCTGACCTTCGTCGCGATCTCGGCGGCCTTGGTCGCGTTTGACCATTGGGTGATCGCCCTGCCGGAGTCGGCGGCGACACCTTTTTCGGTGCTGGGGGTGGCGCTGTCGCTGTTTCTGGGCTTTCGCAACAACGCGGCCTACGACCGCTGGTGGGAGGCGCGCAAGCTTTGGGGTGCCTTGCTGGTCGACCTGCGGGCGCTGGCGCGCGAGGCCGATGTGTTCCTGCCCAAGTCGGAGGCGGACCGGTTGATCCGGCTAGCGCTGGCCTGTGCCCATCTGCACCGCTGCCAGTTGCGCAAGCTGCCGCCCGATGCGGCGGCGCGTATCTGGGAAAACGCTGACTCCTCCGGCGCGGCGCTGGATGCCATGTCGGCGCTTCTGGGCCAAGCGCGGCGGGCCGGGACGCTCGACGGTTTCGGGGCACGCACATTGTCGGGGCGACTGGCCTCGATGGAGCTTAACCAAGCGGAGGGCGAGCGGATTGCGGCGACGCCGCTGCCTTACGTCTACTCCCTGCTGATCTTCCGCACAGTCTATCTGTACTGCCTGCTGATCCCGCTGGCCCTGATCGGCGCGGAAGGCTGGTTGACCCCGGTCTTCACCGGCCTGATCGCCTATGTCTTTCTGGGTCTGGCGGAAGTGACCGAGGATCTGTCACACCCCTATGGTGCGACGCCAAACGCTTTGCCACTCGATGCCATTTGCCGGACGATGGAAATATCCCTGGCACCGCACTTGGGGGTTGCGGCGCCCAAGCCGCTGGCGCCACTGGATTTTTATCTGAGCTGAGTCCGGGTTGAGACCTTTCGATCCGGTCGGGCGATTGCCCAGACCAACGGAATAGCGGCGCGAAAAGCCAGTCCGGGAATTGGCGCACCCATCGCCAAATCCGACACTGACGGGAATCCTTGCAATAAGGTCGAAATGGAACGACCCTGAAAGCGCATTCATGATCATTCACGGCATTGGGGCGCATCATGACTTTCAGATTGATTTCGACAGCTTTAGCTTCGACCCAATCGGCCACGACATCGCTGTATGTCGCTCCGACGGGCAGTATCCTGACATTGACCGACAATTGCATCGAAAGCGTTCCCGGAGCGACAGGGGATTCTTATGGGATTGACGGAACGGTCGTCTCGACCGGGTCCCACGCGATCTATCTTGACGCGGTCAGCGCCAGCGCGGGCAATCACACCATCAGCATCGGACAAACCGGACTGGTCAAATCGCTGAGCACCATCGCGATCTTCCTGAACGGAACGCACAACGCCGTCACCAATGCGGGCGAAATCACCGCCTATTCCGGCGCTGTTGCCAACAACAGTACCGATTTCCTGCTGAACAACAGCGGGCTGATCACCAGCCAGATCAGCGAAGCCGTCTTCAGCGGCGGAGCGAATGCCCAGATCACCAACACCGGCCATATCAGCGGCGCGACAAATGGCATTCTCTTCAGCCCGAGCGATCATTCGCAAGTGAACAACTTTGGCGAGATCAGCGGCGCATTTCACGCCGTCGTCTCGATCAACTCCAGTTATCTGACCATGATCAACGATGGCACGCTCAGCAGCGCGACCGGATATGTCGTGGAGTGTGACGGTGGGGTGTCCAACAGCCTGACCAACCGGGGCATCGTTCAAGGCAACTCCGGCGTTCTGATGACGGGCACCGGAAACAAGGTTGTCAATTTCGGCAGCATCCTTGGCGACACGCTGGGGGTCCTGATCACCAACAGTTCGGCCACTGTCGTCAATCAGGGTCAGATCACCTCGGTCGGCAATGGCGTGCAGGTGACAGGCGATGGCACCAGACTGCGCAATGGTCTGGATGGCCACATTGTCAGCAGCAATGCGGCGGGCGTGGAACTTGACGGCAAATTGGTCTCGATCAGCAATACGGGGGAGATCTCGGGCGAAGCCACCGGCGTCACCTTTCTGGGCGATGGATGTTATATGCGCAACAGCGGCAGCGTCACCGGGCTGTCATGGGCTTTTGGTGCTTTCAATTCTGGCAACATCGGCTTCAACGAAGTCGCGCTGACCAACAGCGGCACGCTGTCGGGCAGCAACAACGCCATCATCGTCAATGACCAGACCTTCCGGTTCGACAATTCCGGCACGGTGTCGGCGCAGGGCGGTTCGGCCCTGCTGTGTACCAGCAAGGTGATCCTATACAACACAGGCACGATTGCCGGCGGCACGGCCTTTGGTGCGGATGGCTTCGCGCTGGAGTTGGGGACCAACGCCGACCAGATCCGCAACTTCGGCACGCTGCATGGCGACGCGCAATTGGGCGCGGGCAATGATGTGGTCCGCAATGGCGGCATCCTCGACGGCTCGGTGATCTTCGATCTGGGCAACGACAGCTATTTTGGCAGCGGCGGCTTTGTCGAAGGCACGGTCTTTGGCGGCGCGGGCAACGACCTGTTGCGCGGCGGCAGCCTCGATGACCGGTTGAGCGGTGGGGCGGGCCTTGACACCCTGACCGGTGGCGACGGGGCCGATGTTTTCATTTTCGCCAAGGCGCCAGAGGCAAGTGTGGGCACCAAATTCGACCGCATCACCGATTTCGTCTCGGGCGTCGACAAGATTGATCTTGCGGGCTTCATGGGAGGCGGGACGTTTCTGGGCAGCGCCGCATTCACCCATGCCGTCGATCAGGTGCGCTATGTGCAGTCCACGGGCAGCCTGACCGGCGATGTGAATGGCGATGGCAATGTGGACTGGACTGTGATCCTGCGAAATCACGCGGCCCTGACGGCGGGCGATTTTCTGTTCTGAACGCCTTGCCGTCCGATACTTTCCCCTGCGTGACCGCCGCCTTTGCAGACGGCGATCAAGACCCTTCCCGGTGCAGGGTTCAATCCTCCTGACCCTGCCAGACGCGCAACGGACCCAAACGCGGGCTTTTCTTGGTCTGGTGACGGTCCATCCGGCTGAGGATATCGCGCAGGAAGGTCACGGCCGCCGCCGCATGGGGGCCCTTGTTCAGCATCACGCATTCGGCGCGCTGGCTCATCGCGGCGTCCGTCACCTCGGCGCGCGAGGCTTGGCCGTCGCGGACCATGCCCTCCAGCACCTGGGTGGCCCAGATGACGGGGACTTGGGCGGCTTCACAAAGCCAGAGGATTTCCTCCTGAATTTCCGAAAGCCGGTCAAAGCCGATCTCAACGGCCAAGTCGCCGCGTGCGATCATCACGCCGACCGGCAGGGTGCCGCCCGCCTCGAGGATCAGGTCCGGCAGATTGTGCAGGCCAAGCGGGGTTTCGATCTTCAGGACGATGGCGGGCAGCTTCTTGCCGGGGCTGGCGCGGTCCTTCATCGCCGCGATCAGCGAGCGGACATCCGCCACCGTCTGGACGAAGGAAAACGAGACGACATCGGCATGGCCGACCACAAAGTCCAGCGCCTGCAGATCGTCCGGCGTCAGCGCATCGACGCGCAGGTTTGATCCGGGCAGGTTGACGCCCTTCTCCGCTTTGATCTTGCCGCCCTTTTCGGGCACCCGCGTAATGGTCAGAACCGCCACTCCGTCGGTGATGTGGTCGACCCGAGCCCAGATCTTGCCGTCGTCGATCGAGACTTCGGCGCCGGGTTCCAGCGCCTCGACCAAAGCCTCGTGCGAGAGGGTGGCGCTGAACAGGCCCTTCGGGGCGTGCTTGATGTCGCGGACGAGGGCGAACTGATCGCCCACTTCAAAGACATGCTTCTCGCCGCCCGACTTCTTGCCCGCCTCGATCTCCAGCACGCGGAACTTCGGGCCGCCAAGGTCCATCGAGATCGGAAAGCGTCGCCCGGTCTTGGCCTCGATGGCGCGCAGATATGTGACCATGCCGCCCCAAACCTCGGGACTGTCATGGGCGCAGTTGATGCGCAGGCAGTCCATGCCGGCCTCGACCAGTGCGGCGATCAGGGTGCCACCATCGGTGCCCGCCTCGGTCGGCAGGGTGACCATGACGCGGGTGCGCGGGTCACCCGGTTCCTGCGCGCCGAACAGTTCGTCGCGGCGGGCGGCCAGAACGGCCTCGCCCGCTTCAAAGTCCTTGCGGGCCGGGAAAGGCAGGGGTGCCACGCCCGCGATGCGCGACAGGGCCGCCAGCACCGCCTGAACCGAGGGGCCGACATGGGCATCCAGCCGCCCCAGCGTCGAGAGGCCCAGGGTCGACAGGGGTCCCTGCAGGCTCGACAGATCCGCGCGGCGCAGGGCCAGCCATTCGGCCATATTGGCTGCCGAAGCGGCGAATTCCGGGCGGTGAATGCGATGAGCCCAGTCCTGCACATTGGCTGCGGCCTCGGCCTGCATCTTGGTCTGCAAGGCGATCAGTTCGGCCAAAAGGGTCGTGGCCAATTCGTGCGGGTCTTGCGAGGTCAGGGTCATCTGGTCCATCCGTGACAGGGTCAGAGCAGAATTAATCCGGATGAGGGGCCGCCTTGTTGCGCTAGATCAATGTCGGCACGATGTCACGGAAGTTTCACACATCGGTATTCCTGGGCCCGCAGTGCTTGCCCCTGCCCCGGCATCTGCTATGAAGCAGCCGATTTTGGACGAGACTGCGTGACAGCAGGAGACGGGGCGGGAAAATGCCAGTTCTGGTGATGAAATTCGGTGGTACTTCGGTCGCGGACCTCTCGCGCATCGAAAACGCCGCGAAAAAGGTGCAGGCCGAGATTGCGCGGGGATATGACGTGATTGTCATCGTCTCTGCCATGTCGGGCAAGACCAATGAGCTGGTGGGCTGGGTCGAGGGCACCTCGAAGCTATACGACGCCCGAGAATATGACGCGATCGTCTCGTCGGGCGAGAATGTGACGGCGGGCCTTCTGGCGCTGCGCTTGCAGGAAAATGGCGTGCCGGCGCGGTCCTGGCAGGGCTGGCAGGTGCCGATCAACACGACTTCGGCGCATTCCTCGGCGCGGTTTGTCTCGATCCCGCGTGGGAATATCGACGCCAAGTTCGCCGAAGGCTTCAAGGTTGCCGTGGTGGCAGGCTTCCAGGGCGTCAGCGCCGAGGGGCGGATCACCACGCTGGGGCGCGGCGGGTCTGACACCACCGCCGTGGCCTTTGCGGCGGCCTTTGCGGCGGAGCGCTGCGACATTTATACGGACGTTGATGGGGTCTATACCACCGACCCGCGCGTGTCGGAAAAGGCCCGCAAGCTCGACAAGATCGCCTATGAGGAAATGCTGGAACTGGCCTCACTGGGGGCCAAGGTGCTGCAAACCCGCTCGGTCGAACTGGCGATGCGCTACAAGGTGCGGCTGCGCGTCTTGTCCTCGTTCGAGGATACGGATGAGACTTCGGGAACTTTGGTCTGCGACGAGGATGAAATCATGGAATCGAAAGTCGTCTCTGGCGTGGCCTTCAGCCGCGATGAAGCGAAAATGACGCTGGTGCGGGTGGAAGACCGGCCGGGGATTGCCGCCGCCATCTTCGGGCCCTTGGCGGATGCCGGGGTGAACGTCGACATGATCGTGCAGAACATCAGCGAGCAGGCCGATCCATCCGACAAGCGCGCCTATACCGACATGACCTTCTCCTGCCCGACCAATCAGGTCCTGCGCGCCAAGAAGGCGATCGAAGAGGCCCAAGCCGCAGGCAAGTTCGCCTATGCCCAGCTGATTACGGACAGCGATGTGTCCAAGGTTTCGGTCGTGGGCATCGGGATGCGCAGCCATGCCGGGGTGGCGGCCAAGATGTTCGCTTCGTTGGCGGCAGAGAATGTGAACATCAAGGTCATTGCCACCTCCGAGATCAAGATCTCGGTCCTGATCGACCGCAAGTACATGGAACTGGCGGTTCAGGCGCTGCACGACGCTTTTGATCTGGACAAGGCGAACACCTGAGAGGCTGCATGGGTCGCAACCCGAGCCCTGTGTCTCAGACCCCACCCGCAATCGTCTGATAGGCGGCGCGGCGTTCCTTTGACCCTTCGCTGGACCGCAGCAGCACAATTCTGGTTTCGCTGACAATCGCGGCCGCCTTGGCGTTGACCTTGGCGGGGTCCGCCACAGCGGTCAGCGCGCGATGCGAGTGGCCATTCGCAGTGCTGACCTTGGTGGGTGGCTTGGCGGCATCGGCATTGGCGGTTGCCAGCGCGTGCAGGTTGTCCGACGCCTCCATAAGCGCCTTGCGTGCGGCAGCATAGCCGCCCCTGGCAGGCAGGGCCTTGGCAGCGGCCTTATACTGGTCGCTCAGGCAATCGGCCTTGTAGGTCGGGTCAAGGCCAGAGTTGCAAAACCTTGTGCCCTGCGAGAGATCTTCGGCCACCGCATCGGTTTCCTCTTCGGTGATGCCCATCGCGTCTGCGGGCAAATCTTGGGCAACCAAGGCCGGATCGTCAGGCGGTGGGCTGTCATCGGATGCCTCATCTTGCACCAAAAGCAGGAATACCCCGCCAGATCGCAGATCAGCGTGGGGCGCGACGGAATTGAACACCGAGGGGAGATGGGCAAAGCCCATCAAAGGCCAGACAAGACCCGCCATCACGGACAGCACGAGCACCTTTTTCTGCGGCATGCCAAATAGCCCTTTGCGGTTTGATCGGAGCCTGACTTCTGATCCTAAAAGCTGGTCTTCAAAAAAGCAATCAGAGGCAATACCAGCCTGCCAGATGACCAAACCCCCGACAAACCGCGACTTTTTGCGAAGAAACGACGATTTGGCGACAGAGTGCCGCAAAAACTGTTGACCTGCCCCTTTCCGAATGCGCCGAAGACGGTGATAAAGGTCAAAGGGCCTAGCGTTTCCGGCGGGCAATTGAATTTAGGCACCGAACGGGGGGAACCAGATGGGCGAACGGAGGGAAAGCGACAGCCGCAAGCTTTTGCGCCGGTTGCGCGACGTTCTCGGCACGCCCGCCAAGGGGCAGGAACGCCTGGACCGGATCACGCATATCATCGCGGATTCGATGGGGACAGAGGTCTGTTCGATTTACCTCTTTCGCGACTCGGACACTTTGGAGTTGTGCGCGACCGAAGGACTGAAGAAAGAAGCCGTGCACAAGACCCGGATGAAGCTGGGCGAGGGGCTTGTGGGCCGGGTGGCGCGGCTCGGACAGCCGGTGAACACGGCAAACGCGCCCGCTGAGAAGGGCTTTCGCTTCATGCCCGAGACGGGGGAGGAGATTTACTCCTCTTTCCTGGGTGTGCCGATCCAGCGGGTCGGTGAAAAACTGGGCGTGCTGGTGCTGCAATCAAAAACTGCGCGCAGCTATGCCGAAGAGGATATCGACGCCATCGAAGTCGTGGCGATGGTGCTGGCCGAGATGGCGGAACTCGGTGCCTTTGGCAATGACGCGGGCCTTGCCCTGCACCGCCAGCCAATGCTGTTTCGCGGCACCACCGGACAGGAAGGTGCCTGCGAGGGCCGGGTCTGGTTGCACGAACCGCGTGTGGTCGTCACCAATCCGGTGGCCGATGATCCCTTGCTGGAGATTGACCGGATCCGCGATGCGGTGGGGGTGCTGCGCGTCTCGGTTGATGACCTTCTGGCGGCGGAAAGCCTCGACAAGGAACAGAAAGCCGTGCTGGAGGCCTACCGCATGTTCGCCCATTCGCGCGGCTGGCTGCGCCGGATGGAGGAGGATATCCAGCGCGGCCTGTCGGCGGAAGCGGCGGTCGAGAAGGAACAATCGGCGGCACGGAACCGTCTGGAGCAGGTCGAGGATGCCTATCTGCGCGAGCGGTTGCATGATCTGGACGACTTGTCCAACCGCCTGCTGCGCATCCTGACCGGTCAGGGGCGCGATACCGGCGCCGCCATGCCGGAAAATCCGGTGCTGGTGGCAAGGAACATCGGGCCGGCGGAACTTCTGGAGTACGGTCGCAAGCTGAAGGGCGTGGTGCTGGAGGAAGGCTCGGTCGGATCACATGCCGCTGTCGTGGCGCGGGCGCTGGCCATCCCGATGGTGATCCATGCCAAGGGCATTACGGCCGAGGCGCTGAACGGCAATGCCATTCTGGTCGACGGGGATCAGGGCATTGTCCATCTGCGGCCCGAGGAAACCATTGCGCGGTCGTTCCGCGACAAGATCGCCATGCAGGCCGAGGCGCAGACGCGCTATGCCTCCTTGCGCGACCTGCCTGCCGTCACGCTGGACGGGGTGCGGGTGGAGTTGCTGATGAATGCCGGGCTGATGGCCGACCTGCCCTCGCTGGTGGGCTCGGGCGCGGAAGGCGTGGGGCTGTTCCGCACCGAGTTGCAATTCCTGATCCGCAACAAGATGCCACAGCGGGCGGAATTGGCCAGTCTGTACGCCCGCGTCATGGATGCGGCCAAGGGGCGTCCGGTGGCGTTTCGCACGCTGGATATCGGGTCGGACAAGGTGCTTCCTTACATGAAGCCCAATGACGAACCCAACCCGGCGATGGGCTGGCGGGCGATCCGGGTCGGGCTGGATAAGCCGGGCGTGTTGCGGATGCAGGTGCAGGCCCTGCTGCGCGCGGCCAATGGGCGGCCCCTGCAGATCATGTTCCCCTTCGTCAGCGAATTCGGCGAGTTCAAAGCCGCGCGCTCCCATGTCCTGCGCGAAATCCACCGCGAGCGCAGTCTGGACCATGTGGTGCCCGAAGACGTGCAGATCGGCGCCATGCTGGAAATGCCCTCGCTGGCCTATGCGCCGGATGATTTCTTCCGGCTGGCGGATTTCATCAGCATCGGTGGCAATGACCTGAAGCAGTTCTTCTTTGCGGCGGACCGCGAGAATGAACGGGTGCGCAAGCGCTATGACGTACTGAACGTGTCGTTCCTGAACTTCATCGAACATGTCGTCCGGCGTTGCGCGCCCTATGGCACAAAACTGTCGTTCTGCGGCGAGGATGCCGGCCGTCCGGTCGAAGCCTTGGCACTGGCTGCCGTCGGGCTGCGGGTCATGTCGATGCGGCCTGCCTCGATCGGGCCGGTGAAGGAACTGCTGCGGGTGGCCGATCTCGCGGCGGCGCGGGTGGTGATGGATCAGGCGCGGGACGACGGCGCGGAATCGGTGCGCCCGGCGCTGATGGACTATCTGGCGGGACTGGACGTCTGAGGCCAACGCCTTTGGTCGGCACCCGGGGAGGTTTCACACCTCCCCGGACCCTTCCTTGGGATATTTGCGCAGTGTGAATGGGCGGCCGGGGGGGGGGATTTTCGTCTGGTGCGTGATTGTGCTTCTGGATTGGACAAGGCAATTCCCGGGGTGCTTTGCTTGCGGTTTTCAGTGGAGTCCTGTCTGATAGAACGACCCTATATGGAGAAGTGCCATGGCCCGTGTGATCCGTGCTGAGCTTGCGGTTGAGGATGTCCTTGCCCGGTTTGTCGAAGAGCAGGCTTTGCCGGGGTCCGGTGTAGAGGCCGGGGCGTTCTGGGAAGGGTTCTCGGCACTTGTGCATGAGATGGGGCCGGCGAACCGGGCCTTGCTGGCAAAGCGAGAGGATTTGCAGGCGCAAATCGACGCCTGGCACCGCAGCCACCGCACTGCGCCGCATGATCCGGAGGCCTACGCCGGGTTTCTGCGCGAGATTGGCTATCTGTTGCCCGAGGGGGAGCCGTTCCAGATCGAGACGACGGGGGTGGACCCCGAGATCGCCTCGGTTCCTGGGCCACAATTGGTCGTGCCGATCACCAATGCGCGCTATGCCCTGAATGCCGCAAATGCGCGGTGGGGCAGTTTGTATGACGCCTTCTATGGCACGGATGCGATGGGCAGCCTGCCTCCCTCGGGTGGGTATGAACGGGGGCGCGGCGCACGGGTTGTGGCGCGGGCGCGGGTATTCCTCGACGAGGCGTTTCCGATTGCCGGGGGCAGCCATGCCGATGTGCGGCGATATTATGTGAAGGACGGCGCCTTGCTGGTGGATGATATGCCGCTGGTTTCGCCGGAGAAGTTCGTCGGGTATCGCGGCAATCCGCGGGCGCCGGACTCGGTTCTGTTGCGTAACAATGGCTTGCATGTGGAACTGGTGTTTGACCGGGCGCATCCGATTGGCGCAAGGGATCAGGCCTTGCTGGCGGATATCGTGCTGGAATCGGCAGTCTCGGCCATCATGGACTGCGAGGATTCGGTGGCTTGCGTGGATGCCGAGGACAAGGTGCAGGCCTATGCCAATTGGCTGGGGCTGATGCAGGGCACCTTGGCGGCGGAGTTCGACAAGGGCGGACGCAAGGTCACCCGGCGGTTGAACGAGGACCGGGAGTTTGTGGCTCCGGATGGCGGGACGGTTACGCTGAAAGGGCGGGCCTTGCTGTGGATCCGGAATGTCGGCCATCTGATGAGCAATCCGGCCATTCTGGACCGTGACGGCTTGGAGGTGCAGGAGGGCCTGATGGATGCGGCGATCACCGTGTTGATTGGCAAGCATGATGTACTGCGGGCGGAGGGGCTCAGGAACTCGCATCACGGGTCGATCTATGTCGTGAAGCCGAAGATGCATGGGCCGGAGGAAGTGGCCTTTGCCGATGCGGTCTTTGCCCGGGTTGAGGATTTTCTGGGCCTGCCGCGCCATACCGTGAAGATCGGCGTGATGGACGAGGAGCGGCGGACCTCGGTCAACTTGAAGGAATGTATCCGGGCGGCCTCGCACCGATTGGCCTTCATCAACACCGGGTTTCTGGACCGGACCGGGGATGAGATCCATACGTCGATGGAGGCGGGGCCGTTCAGCCGGAAGGACTTCATCAAGCGCAAATCGTGGATCGGGGCCTATGAGGCGCAAAACGTGGATATCGGCCTTGAATGCGGGCTTTCGGGGCGGGCGCAGATCGGCAAGGGCATGTGGGCCGCGCCCGACCTGATGGCGGCGATGCTGGAGCAGAAGATCGAACACCCCAAGGCCGGGGCCAATTGCGCCTGGGTGCCCTCGCCCACCGCAGCCATCCTGCATGCGCTGCATTATCACAGGGTCGATGTCTTTGCCGTGCAGCGCAAGTTGGCGGCGGGCGGGCGGCGGGCCTATGTCGAGACGCTGCTGGAAATTCCGCTGGCTAGCTATCGCAAGTGGAGCGAGGCGCAGCGGCAGCGTGAGGTGGAGAACAATGCGCAGGGCATCCTCGGCTATGTCGTGCGCTGGATCGATCAGGGAGTGGGCTGTTCCAAGGTGCCCGACCTCAATGATGTGGGGCTGATGGAGGATCGGGCGACCTGCCGCATATCCTCCCAGCATATCGCCAACTGGCTGCATCATGGCATCATCTCAGACGTGCAGGTCGAGACGGCCTTGCAGAAGATGGCCGCACTGGTCGACCGGCAGAATGCAGGCGATGCGGCCTACACGCCCATGGCACCCGGCTTTGACGGCATCGCCTACCGGGCGGCGCATGATCTGGTCTTCAAGGGGCGGGCGCAGCCCTCGGGTTATACCGAGCCTTTGTTGCATGCCTATCGGCTTTTGAAGAAGCAGGGCTGAGGGCGGGGGCGCTTCAGCCGAGGTCGAGGGCCAAAGCGTGCAGTTTCTGGTAGATGTCACCCAAGACAGACTGCACGGCGCGGTGGCGGGCGAGGCGGCCCATAGGGGCCAGTTCCGCTGCCCGCAGGCGCACGGCGAAGTGGCTTTCGCCTGAGCCATCATCGCCCGAATGCCCGGCATGGCGGTGGCTTTCGTTGCGCACTTCAAGCTCAGTCACCGAGAAGGCCGCCCTGATCCGCGCCTCGATTTCATCCTTTATCGCCAATTTCGTCTTACCCCCTTCAATCCGCTGCCAGATGCCCTATCCTTGACGCCCCGAGTCGGAAAGGCCTTACGATGTCCAGTCGCCCCCCGTTTGAGTTTGATATCCGTGTTTCGTCCGACAAGGCGAAGCGCAAAACGGGCCGTCGCGGCATGTCTGGCGCGTCGGAATCGGCCAACCGGGCCTGCGATTTCCCCGGCTGCAAGGAAAAGGGCGCCTACCGCGCGCCGAAGTCGCCCGACCATCTGAACGAGTTTTTCTGGTTCTGCCGCGACCATGTGCGCGAGTATAACCTGAAGTGGAACTTCTTCGGGGCGGCAACGGATGAGGAATTCCAGAAGCTGCTGGAGAAGGACCGTCTGTGGGAGCGCGAGACAACGCCCTTCAGCCGCAAGGACGATGGCCGGTCATGGGCTCGGCTTGGTGTCGAGGACCCGATGGATATCCTGGGCGACAAGGCTACGCAGAACGCGGCCAGGCCGA
Organism: Paracoccaceae bacterium; assembly: GCA_947453525.1. Classification (GTDB taxonomy): domain Bacteria; phylum Pseudomonadota; class Alphaproteobacteria; order Rhodobacterales; family Rhodobacteraceae; genus Stagnihabitans. Next base: position 37,798 of record CANGHD010000005.1, read on the forward strand.
CCAGCAACGCCACCCGCAAGCTGCCGCCCACCGAACGCAAGGCGCTGGAGATCATGGACGCCCGCGACACCTGGACCAAGACCGAGATCAGGAAGCAGTACAAAAGCCTGGTGAAGGACCTGCACCCCGATATGAACGGCGGCGACCGGTCGGACGAGGAACGGTTGCAGCAGGTGGTCTGGGCCTGGGATCAGATCAAGGACAGCCGGTATTTCAAGGAATAGGTACGCGCTTGGCAGGCCCCGGAGGGTTTCATCCCCCCGGACCTTCGCCGAAGGATTTGAAAACGCGCAAACGGCGCGCTGCTCTGACGCGTGATCAGGCCTTGCGCCGCACGAAATCGTACTTCAGCAGCCACATCAGCACCCGCTCGACAAAGATATCTCGCATCTGCGTCGCCTTTGAGATGGCCTCGACTGTCGCCTGTCCGGACTGCACGGCGGCCTGGATCGCAGCGATCTGGGCGGGTTCGGCGAAGATGCGGTTGAGACCTTGATAGTTGCGCAAGGCCAGAACCTCGGCCAGATCGGGCAGGCCGCTGCGGTCTGGGGCGTGGAACGCTTGAGTGGTCAGGTTGGCCGTTTCGGTCGGATAGCCGGCAAACAGCAACGAGGGCGAGGGGCTGATGGGCAGGGAATAGCCCCGGATGCGGAAGGCCTTGGCGGCGGCGGCGCGCTTTCGGGCGATCTGTTCGGACCAAAGCGCCTGCATCTGCGGGATCACGGCCTTCCAGTCATAAAGGCTTTGCACGCGCCGCAGCGCCGCTTGGCCCATCTGCGCCCGCAGATCGGGGTTGCTGGCCAAGGCCACGATCTTGGCCTTCATGTCGGCCATATCCAGTTCGGTCATGGCGGAAACGGCAGCGCAATATTGCGGATAGTCATCAATGCCGCCCTGCAACCGCAGGCTTTCATTGGCCAGATGCACCGGACCCAGCATCCGTGAGGTCACCCGCAAGCCGACATCCGGCGTGATCGTGTCCTTCAACCCGTCCCAGTCCGAGCCGAGCACCGGAAGGCCCGCCGCCATCCCCTCCAACGGTGCCAAGCCGAAGGTTTCCTGAATGTTGTCGATCATGAACAGAAAGACGTCCGCGCCCGACAGGGTCTGGCGGCGTTCGTCGGCTTTGGCACCATCCAGCAGAAGGAAGCCCACATCCGGCATCAGCCGGGCGGCGCCGTCCTCAAACACCTTGCGGGCATAGGGCTGGCGGAAGATGCCGCACATGACGACATGCATCTTGATGCCGGGAGGCAATTCACGTGACGCCGCCTGCATCGACAGGAAGATCGGGATCGGGTCGAATTTCTCGTGTGGCGAGAGGCGGGCGATGGTGGAAAAGACCACATCGGTCTCGGCAGCCCCCAATCGGCCGCGCAAGGCGGCGCGGGACGCATCGTCCCGGATGAAATCCGCGGTGTGAATGCCCAAAGGGATGACCGGAAACATCGGGCGCGCGGGGGGCGCGCTGCCGAAACGGTGGCGGATGTGGTTGTCGACCAGGTCCATCTGGGTCAGCACCGCGCTCTGCACGGCGTTGGACGTGCAGATCACCGCGTCCCATTCCATCACCGGGGCCATGCGCAGATCAAAGAAGCCCTGCATGATGCCGGTGGTCGAAGTGGTGTGGGTCAGCCCGCAGATCGCCCAGGCCCCCGAGCCATGGTCAGCCCGGCGCCACGCCTCGCCCGCGATGTTGGCAGCGGGGTAATACAGCGCCTCGGTCGGGGCGATGGCCTGCGGGCGCACCAAGCCCACGGCGCGCATCTTCTTGTCGGGACGATGGGCCTTGATCAGGGAAGCGACTTCTTCCGCCTCGGGGTTCGATTTGGTCAGGATGACGAATTCCTCCACCATCCCGTGCTTGATATAGCCTTTCAGGAAGGACTCGCCCGCCACGCGGCGGCCATTGATCCCCTTGGCATCGGGCCGATAACCGTCAGAGGCGTAGAAGATGGCGGCGTTTGCAACTGCGGTCATTTCGGGGTCATCCAAAGCCAGGGTGTCGGGCCGGTCCGCCACTCCCAAAGGGCAAGCAGGCGGTCCAGGTCGGAAAGCTCTTCCATCCACGGTGGCAAGCCCGAGGCATCCAGCGCACGGTCAATTCGGCGGACCTGATGGCTGGGCGCAAATCGGGCGGTCAGGGTGGCGGTGATGCCAGGGGTGATGCAGTCATGGCACTCGACCAGAATACGGGCATGGGTCAGGCCGGGGGCAGCGACAGGGTCCAGCAATTCCGTCTCGCCCCCTTCGATATCGCAGATCACAACCGTGTCGGTGCCAAGGGCGATGTCGAAATCGGCATGGGTGACAAGGCCGCCGATCTCGACCCGGTCGGCCACGCCGTTCAGGGCGGCCAGCGCCGTGCACAGGGCCTTGGCCTTCTCGCTGGCATCACGCGCCAGAATGCGGGTCTTCGGCAGACGGCGCGCCAGACCCACGGCATAGTAACCTTCGGCACAACCGACATCCATGATCAGCGCGGGTTCGCTTGCCACGATGGCGTCGATCACCGGGGCCAGCGAGGCCTCATAACAGCCCATCAGCCGTGCGGTTTGCGAGCCCTCCGAGGCCCCCACGCCATAGTCCATCCCGGCAAAGGGCCCCGACAGGATCCGCGTGCCCGAACGTTGGGACAGCGTGTTGGAGACAAGGGCCGACCGCCACTTGGCCAGAAGGCGCAGGGCTGCGCCAAGGGTCTGCACGTCAGGCGGTTGCAGGGCCAGCAGGCGCAGTCTTTCGGTGATCTCAACGGTCAGGGGCGATGCGGTCAAGGGGCCTGCTTCAAGTTGTTTGCCCTATCGTTAGCTGCAGCGGGACCACCTGTAAACCGGGGCTGACAGCCAGCCTCGCCTCTTGCAGGTCCGCGCCTTATGGTTCACAGATGACAGGCAACCAAATGGGCCGAAAACGATGCTGGATACCCCTGTGAAACCGACCGAAGAAATCTCTGTCCGCGAGGTTTTCGGGATCGACACCGACATGAAGGTCAAGGGCTTTGCCGACCGCACCGACCGGACGCCCGAGATCGACCCGACCTACAAGTTCGACCCGGACACCACCTTGGCGATTCTGGCGGGCTTTGCCTATAACCGCCGCGTGATGATCCAGGGCTATCACGGCACGGGCAAGTCGACCCATATCGAGCAGGTCGCGGCCCGCCTGAACTGGCCCTGCGTCCGCGTGAACCTCGACAGCCATATCAGCCGGATCGATTTGATCGGCAAGGACGCCATCAAGCTGCGCGACGGCAAGCAGGTCACCGAGTTCCACGAGGGCATCCTGCCTTGGGCCTTGCGCAACAACGTGGCCATCGTGTTTGACGAATACGACGCGGGCCGGGCCGACGTGATGTTCGTCATCCAGCGCGTGCTGGAGCATGACGGCAAACTGACCCTTCTGGATCAGAACGAGATCATCACCCCCAGCCCGTATTTCCGCCTTTTCGCCACCGCCAACACGGTCGGCCTTGGCGACACGACGGGCCTGTACCACGGCACCCAGCAGATCAACCAAGCCCAGATGGACCGCTGGTCCTTGGTGGCCACGCTGAACTACCTGTCCCATGATGCCGAGGCTGCGATCATTCTGGCGAAGTCGCCGCACTACAACACCGACAAGGGCCGCAAGACCATTTCGCAGATGGTGACCGTGGCCGACCTGACCCGGACCGCCTTCATGAACGGCGATCTGTCGACGGTCATGTCGCCCCGCACCGTGCTGAACTGGTCGCAAAACGCCGAGATTTTCCGCAACGTCGGCTACGCCTTCCGTCTGTCCTTCCTGAACAAGTGCGACGAGCTGGAACGCCAGACCGTGGCCGAGTTCTACCAGCGCTGCTTCGGTGAGGAACTGCCGGAAAGTGCTGTGAGTATGGCGATGAAGTGAGGGCTGCGGCCCTCATTGCCTTGCCGATCTGCCTGATCGCCGTCACGGCCCAAGCCGCTGACGGCGATTATGCTTTTGCAAGCTGCGCGGCGCTTTTCTGGCCTAGGCAGCATCGCAATCCGGTGCTGCAAAAGACGACCTTCTGACGAGCGCATCCCTGCTGGAAAAGGCCACAAAGGGGCTTGCCAGCCCCCTCCCCTCCAACATGCCCCAGACCGCCGGAACACCACCTCCGAATTCCGCAGCGTGGCTGCGTCGGGTTTTTCGGCACGGCGCCGTGACAGACGGACCAAACCGCTAAAACTCTCCCCAACCGCCCTTCCCTCGCCGTCGTCCTGCCCGTATCCTTTGCCTTCCACCTGCGAGGGGTCGCAGGTGGGAATTGGCGTGGGACATGCGAACTCGGGCGCTCTGGCTTCTGGCCAGTCTTGGGCTATTTGCGGCAGCCGGTATGAACGCTCCAGCCGCACGTCAAAGCGAAAGCTGTACGGTCAGCCGTGTGGTGGATGGCGATACGCTGCGCCTGACCTGCAATGGGACGGTGCACAAAGTGCGGCTGCTGGGCTATGACACGCCGGAAATCTACCACCCCCTCTGCCCGGCCGAGAAACAGGCGGGCGAAGCGGCCACCGACCTGATGCGCCAGCTTGTGGGCTCAGGCCCGGTGACGGGCGTGCAATTCAAAGGCCACGACCGTTATGGCCGCGATCTGGCGCATGTGCAGATCGGCGGACAGGATGTCTCGGCCTATATGCTGGCCACCCCCCTCGCCCGGCCCTATCAAGGCCGCAAACACCCCGACTGGTGCGGCATTCTGGGCGCGTGACATGGGCCGACGGCCCATCCTACCCATGGCCAAAGCGTGCTCTTTGCCCTTTTCACAGTGGCCCAACTATCCCTCGGGTGCGCCATGTGCCCTAAGGGCGAAGACATCGCGCAAGCGGCGGGTGTGAAACCCTTTGGGGCCAGAAGCAGGTGCCCACGTCAACCCTTCCTTAACCACTCCGCGCCAGACTGCGGACATGACCCACTCCCGCCGCCTTCTCCTGCCCGGAGCCACCTATTTCTTCACGGTCCGCCTTGAACAGCGCGGCTCGACCCTGCTGACCGACCACATCGAAACCCTGCGCTATGCCTATGCCAGGGCGGTGCGCGACTATCCTGTGACCTGCCACGCCATGGTGGTGCTGCCGGACCACCTGCACGCGGTCTGGACCGAACCCGACGGCGGGGTCTGGTACTCGGAACGCTGGCAGCGCCTCAAGGCCCGCTTCTCCTACGCCATCCCCGAGGCCGGAGAGCGTCGCCCCGCGCCAGAGCGCAAACGTGGCATCTGGCAACGCCGCTTTGACGAACATGCCATCCGCACCGAAGAGGAATTTCAACGCGCCCTGACCCACTGTGAACAGAACCCGGTCAAACACGGTCTGGTCAGCGATGCAGCACTTTGGCCCTATTCCAGCTTTGCCAAACGCAGGATGGGTCATCCGGCCCCTCCTGCGCCCTTGCCAGACGCAAGCGGCGGCGTCATCCCGCCTGACCGGCACGAAAGTTTCCAAACTGCTTAATTGATTGTCAATGAGTTCCGCGTCATGCTGCATTCATGGGCAGCTTGCGAAACATCGTGTTCGGCCTGTGCTGGGCTTTTTCGGTGCCAGTCTTGTCGCTCCATGCCCAGTCGCTGCCCTCCACCGACATGATGCGCCTTTTTGCCACCTGCACCGGGCGGCTTTCCGCGTTGATGGAGTATCAGTGGCTCGTTCAGGATCCCGGAGCCTCTGACACCGAGGCCCGGCGCGACGCGATGGCGGAACTTCTGGCGGCCGCGATGCCAGTGGACGGCGCCGCGCGGGCCATGGACCTGCGCCTGCACGCCAAAGCAGCCGAAGCGCAGCTTCTGCTGCGCGCGCTTGACCGCAATGGCGCCTGGGCTCTGGCTTTGGCCCGGCGTCAGGTGGCTAGCTGCGCCGCTTTGTTGGTCAGTTAAAAAAGGGCGCGGCGGGGCGCGCCCTTCTTGTCGTTCGCGTCAGACCGTTCAGACCTTGGCCGCCATCGTGGCCTTGGCCCACCAGACCAGATCATCCAGCGAGGCCTTGGCGGCCGGCAGCAGATTGGCTTCGACATCCGCCATCTTGCCCGACCCGCCCATGCCGGGGTGAACCTTGAAGAAATCGCCCATGCCCAGATGCACGGCGTTCCGGGTCGGGACCATCTGAAGTTCGACGGCGATGGTGCGCAGATGCTCCAGCGCGCGGGTGCCGCCGGCGGCGCCGTAGGCGATGGCGGTCATCGGCTTGCGGTTCCATTCGACGTAAGCCTGATCCAGCGCATTCTTCAGCGCCCCGGTGATCGAACGGTTGTACTCGGCCACGACGAAAATATACCCGTCGAATTCCGCCATCTTCTTCTGCCAGGCCACGGCATGGGCATCCGCCGAGGGCATCCACAGGTTCGACGCCATTTCGTTGAACAAGGGCAGGTCAAAGTCGCGCAGGTCGACCAATTCGACGGTCATGTCGTCACGGGCCGCAGCCTGCGCCAGCATCCACTGGGCCGGAATATCGGCAAAGCGCGTCGGGCGGGTGGAGCCGATGATGAGGGCGATTTTCGGTTGGGACATGGTCTGTTTCCTTGTGGAGGGATAAAATGCTGCCTGCTTTTAGCCTTGGTGCCCGATAGCCGGAATTCCGATAATCCGCGCTAACACTGTGCGCGATTGCACGATGTTCGTTGCCGAATTTTCATCGGCTTGGCTCCGGTTGCCTCGCGCTCCACCTTGCCCTCCCCCGCGCGCGGTGCCAGATTGCGCGGATGAGCAAGCCCCTCGACAACCCCGCTGATCCCTTCAAGAAGGCGCTGGCCGATGCCACGCGCACCATGGCCGATGACCCCGACATGACCGTGACCTATTCGGTCGATCCGGCGGGCATGAACAAGGAAGGCGTGCGCCTGCCGCAAGTCTCGCGCCGGATGACAAAGGACGAGGTCCTCTTGGCACGCGGCACGGCGGATGCCTTCGCGCTGCGCCGGCGTTATCACAACGAGCAGGTGGCCACGAAATACCAGCCGACCGGTCCGCTCGCCAAGGAAATCTTCGACGCGATGGAAACCGCGCGATGTGAGGCTGTTGGCGCCCGCGCCATGCCCGGCACTGCCACGAACATCGACGCCAAGATCGCCCATGAGGCCGATCGCAAGGGCTATGGCCAGATCGCTGCGGCGTCCGAGGCCCCCTTGCCGGTGGCGGCAGGCTATCTGGTGCGGCATCTGGCGACGGGACGTGACCTGCCCAAATCGGCGCAGCATGTGATGGACCTGTGGCGCGGGTTCATTGAAGAACAGGCGTCCGGATCGTTGGGCAATCTGGATGAGGTGCTGGCAGACCAAGCCGCCTTCGCCCGTCTGGCGCGCAAGGTGATTTCCGACCTCGGCTATGGCGACCAGTTGGGTGACGACCCCGACCAGAACGACAACCAGGATGAGGCCGGCGAGGACGACCGCGAGGATACGCCCGAAGAAACCGGCTCGGAACAGCAGGAGACCGAGGAATCGGAAGCCTCTCCGGAACAGTCGCAGGAAGACGAACCCGACCAGTCACAAGCCGAAGTGACGATGGAGGAGACGTCTGACCTCGATCAGGGCGAAGAGGCCGAGCTTCCGGATGGCGAGGCCCCGCTGGAGCCACCGCCCCCTGCGCCGCATTCGGCGGCAGACCCGCTTTATACCACCTACACCACGGAATTCGATGAGGAAATCAAGGCCGAGGATCTGGCGGAACCCGCCGAACTCGAACGCCTGCGCGCCTATCTGGATCAGCAGCTGGAACCCTTGAAGGGGGCGGTCAGCCGCCTTGCGAACAAGCTGCAACGTCGTTTGCAGGCGCAGCAGAACAGGTCTTGGCTGTTCGACCTTGAAGAGGGCACGCTGGATGCCGGCCGTCTGGCGCGGGTTGTGGCGAACCCGACCACGCCCCTCAGCTTCAAGCAGGAAAAAGACACCGAATTCCGCGATACCTGCGTGACCTTGCTGTTGGACAACTCCGGTTCCATGCGCGGTCGCCCGATCTCGATTGCTGCGATCTGCGCCGATGTTCTCGCCCGCACCCTGGAACGCTGCTCGGTCAAGGTCGAGATCCTCGGCTTCACCACGCGCGCCTGGAAGGGCGGCCAAAGCCGCGAGAAGTGGCTGGCGGCGGGGCGGCCGGCCGGTCCGGGGCGGCTGAATGACCTGCGCCACATCATCTACAAGAACGCCGATGCGCCGTGGCGGCGTGTCAGGCCGAACCTTGGCCTGATGATGAAAGAGGGGCTGTTGAAGGAAAACATCGACGGTGAGGCGCTGGAATGGGCGCACCGCCGCATGACGGCCCGGCCCGAGGCGCGCAAGATCCTGATGGTGATTTCCGACGGTGCACCGGTCGATGATTCGACCCTGTCGGTCAATCCGGCCAGCTTTCTGGAAAAGCACTTGCGCGATGTGATCGCCATGGTCGAGCGTCGCAAAGCAGTTGAGCTGATCGCCATCGGCATCGGCCACGACGTGACCCGCTATTACCAGCGCGCTGTCACCATCACCGATGCCGAGCAATTGGCGGGTGCCATGACCGAACAACTGGCCAGCCTGTTCGAGGTCAACAAGAAGAAGCGCGAACGGTCCTTTGGCCGCAAAGCGGGGTAGCGCCAAGATTTTTCTCCGAAAAATCTTGGCGCCGGGAGAGCGGATATGTTTCAGACCTTTGACAGCCATGCCTCACCCGCCCAAGGGCCGGGACGTCTGGGCGATTTGCGGGGTGTCCTTAAGGCCCATGGGCTGGCGGGCTTCATCATCCCACGCTCGGATGCGCATCAGGGCGAATATGTCGCAGCCCGAGATGAAAGGCTGCAATGGCTGACCGGCTTTACCGGCTCGGCGGGCTTCTGCATAGCGTTGCCGGATGTGGCGGGTGTATTCATCGACGGGCGTTACCGCACACAAGTGAAGGGTCAGGTCGATCTGGCGTATTTCACCCCGGTGCCTTGGCCCGAGGTGAAGCCCGGCCCGTGGATTGTCGAACACCTCGCCAAGGGGATCGTGGGCTTTGACCCGTGGCTGCACACCGCCGATGAGATCGCCAAGATCGCGGCGGCGCTGGACGGAACGGGTGTCACCCTGCAACCCACCACCAATTTCGTCGATGCGATCTGGCCGGATCAGCCCTCCGCCCCCGTCGGCAAAGCCTTTTCGCATCCGGTGGAATTTGCCGGGGAAACCTCGCTGGCCAAACGCGCGCGGCTGGCCGAGGCGCTGACTGCCGCCGGACAAGCGGCGGCGGTGCTGACGTTGCCTGACTCGATCTGCTGGCTGTTGAACATCCGGGGCGCGGATGTGCCCAAGAACCCCGTCCTGCAGGCTTTTGCCCTGCTGCAGCGGAATGGCCGCGTCATCCTTTTCGTTGACCCCGCCAAGATCGGCCCGGATGTCGTCGCCCAACTGGACGCGGGCGTCAACCTGCAGCCGGTGTCCGAATTCGTGGCAGCGCTGCGCGCAACCACCGGCAAGGTGCGGGTCGACAAGACCACCGCGCCCCTCGCCGTCGCCACCGAAATCGGCACCGGCGCGGGTGAAGTGGTTTGGGGCGATGACCCCTGCCGTCTGCCCAAGGCGCGCAAGAACGCCGCCGAGATCGAAGGCATGCGCGCCGCCCATCTGCGCGACGGCGCGGCTGTGGTGGAGTTTCTGGCCTGGCTCGACAACCGGACGCCCAAGGGTGCGCTGACCGAGATCGACGTCGTGACAGCCCTTGAAGGCTTCCGCCGCGCCACCAACGCTTTACATGACATTTCGTTCGACACGATCTGCGGGTCGGGGCCGAATGGTGCCATCATGCACTACCGCGTGACGGATGAAAGCAACCGCGCCATTGGCCGCAATGAACTGCTCCTGGTCGATTCGGGCGCGCAGTACCTTGACGGCACCACCGACATCACCCGCACCGTCGCCATCGGCGACCCCGGTGCGGAAGCGCGGGAGTGCTATACCCGCGTGTTGCAGGGCCTGATCGCCATATCCCGTGCGCGCTGGCCGCGTGGGCTCGCGGGCCGCGATCTCGACCCTCTGGCGCGCTCGGCCTTGTGGATGGCGGGGCAAGATTTCGACCATGGCACCGGCCACGGGGTCGGAGCCTTCCTGTCGGTCCATGAAGGGCCCCAGCGCCTCTCCCGCATCAGCGAGGTGCCGTTCGAGCCGGGCATGATCCTGTCGAACGAACCCGGCTATTACCGCGAGGGGCATTTCGGCATCCGTCTGGAAAACCTGATCGTGGTCGAAGAGGCCGCCAGACAGGGCGATAACCGCGACCAGCTGGCGTTCGAGACCCTGACCTTCGTCCCCTTCGACCGCCGCCTGATCCTGACCGCTTGGCTCTCGCCGGGCGAGCGCGCCTGGCTGAATGCCTATCACGCTGAAACCCTGGCCAAACTTGGCCCGCGCCTGTCGCCCGATGCCCTGACCTGGGCGCAAGCCGCCTGCGAGGTGCTTTGATGGGACTGCCGATCACCATCACTGCTGATCCGCACCGCTGGCGCGTCAGGGTCGGCGACACGGTCTTGGGCGAAACCTCTGCCGCGCTTCTGCTGGACGAGGCCGGCAACCGGCCTACCCTGTACGTGCCGCGCGCCGACATGCAGATGGCCTTGTTCACGGCCACCGAGCGCGCCACAACCTGCCCGTGGAAGGGTAAGGCCAGCTACTTTTCGGTGGTAGGACTGCAGAACGTTGTTTGGAGCTATGAGACACCACATGACCGCGTGGCGCCAATAGCGGGATATCTGGCCTTCTACCCGCAAGTCACCGTCGAGCGGCGGGATTAAGGTAGGATGGGCCATTGGCCCATGGTACCTGCGTCAACCCTCTGCCGCCACGCTGCGGATACGCTCCACCATGGCGCGAAGACCGTTCGATCTTTGAGCTGACAGATGGTCGTTCAACCCAAGCCGCGCCAATTCGGCAGGGGCATCGACCTTTAGGACCTCGGCCAAGGTCAATCCGGCATAGAGGCTGTGCAGCACGGCAATCAGCCCGCGTACGATCATCGCATCGCTGTCGCCCTGAAAGTCAAAACGACCGTTCGCGATCACCGGTCTCAGCCAGACCTGACTGGCGCAGCCCTGCACTTTCAGCGCGGGCACTTTGAACGTGTCATCCAAGGGCGGCATCGCCTTGCCCAACTCGATCACATGGCGATAGCGTTCCTCCCAATCGTCGAGGAATTCAAAGGTTTCGGCGAGGTCTTCGAAGGCTTGGGCGGACATGGGCGTCTCCTGATGTGCCTGAGGTAGCCTCATGATGCGGCAAGGTAAAGGCTCGGCTTTTCAAATGCCGCGGCTTGGGCTACCCAAGGGCAAACAGGGGGCGGGAATGAAACGCGCAGGTGTCTTGGTGAAGACGGCAGTCTTGGTGACGGTTCTGGGGCTAGGCCTGACGGGCTGCGGCTTTGGCAAGTCGAAATTCAATCCGTTCAACTGGTGGTCCACGCCGCAGCAGGGCACGCCGGTCGCCCTTTACACCGCCCCGGTCGACCCGCGCGGGCTGGTGGATCAGATCACGCTGCTGAAGATCGACCCCTATCCCAGCGGCGTCATCGTGCGCGCCACCGGCGTGCCAGCCACGCAAGGCTATTGGGACGCCTCGCTGGTGGCGCTGCCGACGGACGGTTCTGGCAAGCTGGTTTTCGAATTCCGCATTGCCCCGCCCCTTTCACCCGCCGCCGCAGGCAGCCAACCGTCGCGCGAAGTGACGGTGGCGACAACGGTCACAACCTTCAACCTGCAAGATGTCACCTCCATCGAGGTCCGCTCGGCCAGCAACGCGATGACCGCCCACCGTTAGGCCATCAAGTCAGCCAAGGTATAGGTGCCATCCGCCAGCACGAATTGCTCGATGCCTGTCACTTCGATGGCGCCTGTGTAGAAGGAAGTACTCCACGACAGCGTGACGTAGGCGCCGGGTCCGGGCGCATGGCTGACCTGAGCCAGCGTCGGACCGGCCTCCACCCCGCCAACCTGCGCGCGCAGGTCGATCCGGTCGGTGCCCAGCCCGCCGTCGACCGCCGTGACCAGATCGCCGGTCTTGTGCACCGAGGCGTAGATCATGTCATTGCCGCCCCCGGCCGAGATCATCTGGTGCCCGGCCCCTTCGTAGATCGTGTCCTGACCGGCCCCGCCGACGATCAGATCGTCTCCGTCGCCGCCATAGATCTTGTCATTGCCGCCGCCGCCATTCAGTGTGGCGGCCCCTTTGGCACCGTAAAGCTGGTCTTCGCCCAGCCCACCATAAAGCCGGTCCGTGCCGCTGCCCGCGTAAAGCGCGTCATTCCCGGCGTCGCCGTAAAACCAATTGGAGCCGCTGATGCCAAACAGCACGTCCGCATCCAGCCCGCCATGCAGCCGGTTGATGCCGGCATCGGCGTAGAGCGTGTCAGTGCCGGAACCACCCCAAAGGGCGTTCCCCCCCGCGCCCCCATAAAGAAAGTCATTGCCCAGCCCGCCAAAGAGCTGGTCGCCCCCGGCCTCGCCAAACAGCTTGTCCTGTCCGGCACCGCCATAGAGCGAATCCAGCCCCTTCCCGCCGAACACAATGTCATCGCCGCCATAGGCCAGAATCGTATCACGGCCCGGCGTGCCATGCAGTGTGTCGGGACCGGGAGAGCCGGGGATCGGTTTGACCATGACTGAAATACCTTTGTGCGGGCGGTAAAGGGGTCCACCCTACCGCGCCGCCCCGGTTTTTCAAGTCAGACGGTGCACAAACCGCACCTAAAGGCGAACCACCCGCACTTCGCTGCCCTTGGCCGACAGGGCAATCTCGCCCCGGCAGAGGCGCAGGGCGTCGTCGCCAAAGGCCTCGGCGCGCCAGCCCGTCAGGGTCGGCACATCGCGCTGACCCGCCGCAATCGCATCAAGGTCCGACGAGGACGCGATCAGCCGTGCCGCCACGCCAAGGCTTTCGGACTTGGCTTTGAGAAGGACACGCAGCAGGTCCGCCAGAGCCGGGTTGACCTGCAACTGCTCGCGGCTGATGTCCGGCTTGGGCATGTCTTCGGGCCGCATCTCCATGCCCGCTTTGACGGCGGCAATGATGCCATCGGCGATCTCGGGCTTGCGGCCTTCGCGCATGAGCAGACGCGAGCGGCCCAGTTCTTCCTGACTGGTCGGACGAGTCGAGGCCAGTTCCAGAAGCGCGTCATCCTTCATCACCCGCGCGCGGGGGATGTTGTGGGCCTGACAATAGCTTTCGCGAAACCGCGCCAGTTCCTTGACCACGGCCAGAAACCGGCCGGAGGTGGTGCGGGTCTTGATCCGCAGCCATGCTTCTTCCGGGCGCGTGGTGTAGGTTTCGGGGTCCAGAAGCACGCCCAGTTCCTCGGCCACCCAGGATTGCCGACTGTTCTTGGCGATCTGTGTGGAAAGCCACTCGTAAATCTGCCGCAGATGGGTCACGTCGGCCACCGCATATTCTGCCTGCGCCTGCGTCAAAGGCCGGCGCGACCAGTCAGTGAAGCGTGAGGTCTTGTCGAGATCGGCCTTGGCGATCTTCTTGACCAGCGTTTCATAGCCGACCTGCTCGCCAAAGCCGCAGACCATGGCGGCGATCTGGGTGTCAAACAGCGGGACGGGGAAGACATTGCCCTCGACAAAGAAGATCTCAAGATCCTGCCGTGCCGCGTGAAAGACCTTCACCGTACCAATATGGCGGAACAGGTCGTAGAGCGGTTCCAGGGACATGGCATGACCCTCGATCGGGTCCACGAGCACCGCTTCGCCATCCTTGCCGGGCAGCGCCATCTGGATCAGGCAAAGCTTGGACCAAAAGGTGCGCTCGCGCAGAAATTCGGTATCGATGGTGACGTAATCATGGGTCTTGGCGGTGGCGCAGAAGGCGGCGAGGTCTTCGGTCGTGGTAATCGTGCGCATGGGCTGGCTTTCACTGAAGGCGGGTTCGTCCCGCCCGTCCGCTATAGGTTGCTTGACGCGGAATGGAAAGAGTGCGCCTGCGGCGGGCGAGAGACGGGGGGCTGCCGCCCCCCCGTGCCCCCCTGCCTCAAAGGGGGGCACGCCCCCCTTTGAGAAAACCCCGTGGATACTTGTGCCAGAATGAATGGGATCAGCGGAGGCGCTGGCCTAGAGCGTCGAACAACAGGGCGCGGGTTGGGTCGAAGCTGGCGGTCAGCGCCTGACCGGGGCGCAGCGCGCGGCCATCTTCCACCGCAATGGTCAGGACCTGGGTCGAGACGCCCTGACGGGCATAGGCAAAGGTCTCGCCGCCCAGTTGCTCGACGATCTCGATGGTGAGGTTCAGGCTCGCGCTGCCACCGCGTTTGAAGATGTCGGGGCGCAGGCCGAGGGTGACCTCTGTGCCATCGGCGAGGCGGGTGGAGAGGGGCGGCATCGGCAGGATTTGGTCCAGTTCCGGCAGGGTCAGGTTGGCGCCCGCGACCACGGCCTTGAGGAAGTTCATCTTCGGCGAGCCGATGAAGCCCGCGACGAACAGGTTGTCGGGATTGTCATATAGGTCAAGCGGTGCTCCCGCCTGTTCAACGCGGCCTTCGCGCATCACGACGATCTTGTCGGCCAGCGTCATCGCCTCGATCTGGTCGTGGGTCACGTAGATGATGGTCGCCTTCAGTTCCTGATGGAGTCTCGCGATTTCGATGCGCATATGGACACGCAGTTCCGCGTCAAGGTTCGACAGCGGCTCGTCGAACAGGAACACTTCCGGTTCGCGCACGATGGCGCGGCCGATGGCGACGCGCTGGCGCTGGCCGCCGGACAGGTCCTTCGGCTTGCGCTCCATCAGCGCGCCGAGGCCGAGGATCTTGGCGGCCGCATCGACGCGGGTGGTGATTTCGTCTTTCGAGGCCCCGGCGAATTTCAGGGCAAAGCCCATGTTCTCGCGGACGTTCATGTGCGGGTAAAGCGCGTAGCTTTGGAACACCATGGCGATGCCGCGCTGGCTGGCGTCAACCTCGTTCACCCGGCGCCCGCCGATGGCGAGGTCGCCGCCGGTGATATCCTCCAGCCCTGCGATCATCCGCAGCAGGGTGGACTTGCCGCAGCCCGAGGGGCCCACGAAGACGACGAACTCTTGCGGCAGGATCTCAAGGTCGACGCCCTTGATGACTTCGACGGCGCCGTAGGCTTTGCGCAGGCCTTTCAGGGTCAATCCGGACATGTTTATCTCGCCTCGATCTGGGTGACCGACACGCCAAGGCGGTCGCTGGTAACGGTGATGGTAATCTCGCCTTTGCCGGTAGCCTGCACCCAGAAGCCGGTGGAGCCTGCGCGCAGCGGCACGAAGCCGGGACCCACGCGGCGGCCCGCACCGGTGACGGTGATCGACACGGGTTCGGGGAAGAAGGGCAGCTTGTGGCCCGCCTGATCCAAGGCGCGGACCATGACGCGGACGGCGTCGTGTGGGCCGATGTGGGTGGCGTCGGGCTGGACTTGCAGGGTCGTGGCCACGGGGTCAGAGGCGAAGGTCAGGTGCTTGACCGGCTTGCCGTTGATGAACCCGGTTATCTCGGCATGTTCCCACGACATGCCCCACAGGCCCAACTCGTCCTTGGTGAAGTGGCGTTTGTCGAGGATGACGGGCGGGTACAGCAGATGGGGAAAACGCTCTCGATCCGGGCCGACGCGCTTGGGCGGGTGGGAGCCGTAGCGCAGTTCAACCTCGTCGCAGTTGGTCAGGATCAAAAGGGGCAGGACGCCGCCGATGTTGCGTTCACCGCGCGCCCAGAAGGTGACGGGTTGCAGGATCACGCCTTCATCGGGCAAGGACTGCGATGCATAGGCATAGGCCGCGAATTTCGGCTCACGGAACATGTCCATCACGCCATGGTGGCAGATGCGGTCGCCCGCGCCGAAATCCTTGTGGGTGTTGTAATCGAAGGCGCACCAGCCTATGGCACCGGCAATCTGCGGGTCGCCGTACACGGCGTTCAACACGTCAAGGTGGCGGATGACGTGTTCGGCCTGGCGCTGTTCCTGGTCGTGGGATTTGGTCGGGTACATGTGACCGCCGTATTCGGTGATCATGTAGGGCACCACGTCGAGGCGTCCGGTAACTTCCTGCTGTGGCCGCAAGGGGGTGCGGGGACGATTGCCGCCCTGTTCCTCGTTGCCAAGGATGAAATCGTTCATTGTGTAAACGTCTTCCAGCAATTCGGAGCCGGTGATGTAGCGCACGCCGCCCGTCGGGCGGGTGGTGTCCAGCGATTTGGCCATTGCATTGGTGGCGGTGTAGAAATCGTGATTGTCCTGACTTTCGTTGATCCGCACGCCCCAGATCACGATGGAAGGGTGGTTCCAGTCGCGCGTGATCATGTGGCGGACGTTTTCTACCGAGGCTGCCTGCCACGCCGCATCACCGATGTGCTGCCAGCCGGGGATTTCCTCGAACACCAGAAGGCCCAATTCATCGCAGCGGTTCAGGAAATGGGTGGACTGCGGGTAGTGCGAGGTGCGGACCATGTTCACCCGCAACTCATGCTTGAGAATCTCCGCGTCGCGGTCCTGAGCAGCCTTGCCCAAGGCATAGCCGATATAGGGGAAAGACTGGTGCCGGTTCAGGCCCCGCAGTTTCAGGGGCTTGCCGTTGAGGTGGAAGCCTTTGGCGGTGAAAGACACCTCGCGGAAGCCGAAGCGGGTGGCGTGGGTATCCTCGCCCTGCGGGGTCGAAAGGGTGAGGTCGAGGGTGTAGAGGGCGGGCGACTCGATGCTCCAAAGCGTCGCGCCGGGGGCGTCGAGGGTCAGGGTCAGGTCCGCGTCAGCTTTCACGGTGGTGGAGGCCACGACAGCCCCAGCGGTGTCCTTCAACTGAGCGGTCAGGGTGCCCGACAGCGGCAGGCCTTGCGGATTGTCCAGCCAGACCCGTGCCGAGACTTGCGGCTTGGTCAGAACGTCGGGGGTTTCGATCTTCACTTGGGCAATGAAGATCGGGGCGGAGACCTCCAGCCAAGCCTCACGGTAGATGCCGGCATAGGTGAGGTAGTCAATCACTCCGCCGAACGGCGGAATGCCCGGGTTCTCGGTACCGTCGATCAACACGTTCACATGATTGACGCCGGGGCGCAGGTATTGGGTCAGTCGAGCCACAAAGGGGGTGTAGCCGTCGGCGTGGGAGGCGATCTCCACCCCATTCAGGCGGACTTTCGCGTTGGCCATGGCACCGTCGAAGCGTAGCGAAACCTCGCGGCCCTCCCATGCCGGATCAAGGGTGATGGCCTTGTCATAGGTGAAGGGGCGCTGGTAGGCCTTCTCGTCGAAATACGAGAACGGCAGTTCCACCGCATTGTGCGGCAGGCGCACACGGTCGCGCCCTTCGAACAGCCAGTCCTCGTTGAAGTCGGTCACGATGCGCATGTCTAACCTTATTTAACGGAGCCGAGCATGCCTTCGACGAAGCGGCGCTGCAGCAGGAAGAAGACAAGGATGGTGGGAAGGGTCGCCAGGACATTGGCGATCATGATCAGGCCGTAGTCGGGCGTATAGGCGGTGGCGAGGGACGCGACCTCCAGCGTAATCGTCTTCATCTCGTTCTTCTGCACCACCATCAGCGGCCAGAGATAGGCGTTCCAGCTGGTCATGAAGATGATGATCATGGCGGCGGCGTAGGTGGAGCGCATGACGGGCACGTAGATATAGGCAAAGATTTGCCATTCCTTCAGCCCGTCCAGCAGCGCCGCGTCGCGCAGTTCATGCGGGAAGGCCTTGGTGTTCTGGCGGAAGTAGAAGATCATGAAGATCGCCGCGATGCCGGGCAGGATCATGCCGGCATAGGTGTTCATCAGCCCCATGCGGGAGAAGAGCATGAACAGCGGCACCAGCAGGGCGGCGAAGGGTACGGACAGCAAGAGCAACAGCCCACCAAACACCCGGTCGCGGGTTTTCGACCGGAAAATCTCGAACCCGTAACCGGCCAACGAGGTGATGATCAGCGTCAGGATCGTGCCGACAATTGCCACGACAAAGGAGTTCATGAATATCCGGCCAATCGCTGGCACAGAGAAGAACTTGGAGGCGTTGTCGAACAGGGCCGCGCCGAAGGTGGCCTTGCCGCCGGTGATGTCGACGGCGGTGTTGGTGGCGCCGACCAACATCCAGTAGAACGGAAAGACCGAGATGAAGGCGGCCAGCCAAAGCGCCGCTTGAACCAGAAGGCTGATGGCGAGGGAGATGGGGTTGCGCATCCTAGCGATCCTTCGCCACCTGGAACTGAATCCAGGACAGGATGCCGACCATGATCACGATGAGCCAACTGACGGTCGCGGCATAACCATAGCTCGGCACGTATTTGAAGAGCAGGTTGTAGATATACAGCGACAAGGTCAGCGTGGAATCGGCGGGCATCCCGCCATTGCCGCCGCTGGCGGTGATGGTGTTGACCTCGTCGAACAGTTGCAGCGTGCCGATGGTCGACAGGACCGTGGTGAACAGGATCACCGGCTTCAGCATCGGGATCGTCAGGCTGAAGAAGCGCGCGCGGGCGGGGACACCGTCGATGCGGGCGGCCTCGTAGATCGACGGGTCGATGTTCTGCAGGGCGGCGAGGTAGAAGACCATGTTGTAGCCGGTCCACCTCCAGGTAATCGCCATGATGATCAAGACTTTGGCCCAGAACGGGTCCAGCATCCAGCCGATGGGCGCAGAGATGATGTGCAGCGCCATCAGCGTGTCATTGACCACGCCGTCGGCGGCGAACATAGATTTGAACAGAACGGAATAGGCGACCAGAGATGTGACGCAGGGCAAAAAGATCGCGGTGCGCAGGATCGCCCTGCCGCGCAGGCGGGGATTGTTCAGCGCCACGGCGAACAAAAGGGCAAGCACGATCATGATCGGCACTTGGACGACCAGAAAGACCAGCGTGTTGGACAGGGCGTGTTGAAACACCGGATCCTTGGTCAGCCGGATGATATTAGCAAAGCCACCGAACTTGAAGTTCAAGCCCTTGCCGGTCTGCAAGCTCATCCACAGCGACCAGATGATCGGGTAGACCATGAACAGGCCCAACAGGCCCATCGCTGGTGCGACAAAGGCCCAGCCGGTCCAGTTTTGCCGTGCGGCCACGCTTCTTGCCATGACGATCCTCCGTTGCAGCCATCCTTCCGGCGTAAAACACCGCGGCCCCGTTGCTAGGGTCGCGGCGCAGGCCAGGCCAAACGGTCCGGCAACGCCTGCCCCGCCTTCGGGGTCCCCGTGCGGTTCGTGTCCGCGGTGGGGACCCCTCCGGCGGGAGGAGCGGGTTACTGGATCTGCTGCTCGATTTGCGCGTCGATGGCGGTGATGGCGTCATCGATGTTGCCACCGGCCACAAGGCCCGGCAGTTGCGCGGTCACAGCGGCGTCAGCTTCGTTGGTGAAGATGCCATAGTTCACGCCCGGGATCTTGGCCTGCCAGGTCGAGAAGTCCGCCCAGACGGCCTGACCACCGAAATAGTCATCCTTGGCCGAATAGGCCGCACCCTCGCGGGCCGGCAGATACGAGGTGAAGGCGCCCTGCCCCACCAGGATCTTCTGGTAGAAGTCAACATCGCTGCCCCAGACGGTTTTCAGGAAGTCGATCGCCGCATCCTTGGACGGAGCCGAGGACAGAACGTACCAGGACGAGCCGCCGAGGTTGGAATAGTGGGTCGAACCCTCGATATCCAGCTTGGGCGTCGGTGCCACGGCCCATTTGCCGGACATGTTGTCGCCCTTGATCCCGCCGGTCATCCACACGCCGGTGAACACCGCCGCCACGTCGCCGTTGTTGAAGGCGCCGGTGTAGTCGCCCCAGCCCGACACGGCCTTGTACAGGTCCTTGTCCTGCAGCATTTTCACCCAGGTCTCCAGTGCCTTCTTGAACACCGGGTTGTCCTTGACGTTGACCGAGCCGTCTTCCTTGAAATACCAGGTTCCGGCCGATTGCATCATGATGCGCAGCGCGCCCGCGTCGTTCTGGTCGATCGAGAACAGGGGCTTACCGGTCGCGGCTTTCACTTTGTGGCCGATGTCGATGATCTGATCCCAAGTCACGTCCTGCAGGTCAGCGGACTTGTAACCAGCGGCTTCCAGAAGGTCAGAGCGATAGAACAGGCCCGACGCGCCCGAGTCGAAGGGCAGCGAGTAGGTCTTGCCCTCGACGGTGGCGAGTTCCACCTTGTAGGGGGCGAATTTGGTATAATCGATCTTGTCGGTCAGCGGCTCGAA